>JANOTZ010000213.1:0-11248 GCA_031416735.1 Frankiales bacterium | reverse complement strand
CCGCACCGGACACCCTGCTGTCTGCCCTGTCCCGCAGCCTGCGTCGCGTGGCGGTCGTCGGCGGGCTCGACGAGGCGATCGCGCTCGTGGCGCGGCACCCCGACGTGCGCGCCGTCACCGCCGAGGGCGACCTGCTCGGCGCCGACTGGGCCGCGGGCGGCAGCGCCAGCGCGCCGTCGATGCTCGAGGTGCAGGCCGCGGTCGACGAGGCCGTCGCGCAGCACGACGAGGCCGAGCGTCGCTTCACCCGCCTGGCCGCGGAGGTCAGCGCCGCGCAGACCGCCGTGGCCGCCCGGCAGGCCGAGGTGCACGAGGCCCTTGCCGCCCTGCACGACAGCGACGCCCGGATGGCCGCCCTCACCGAGCAACTCGGCCTGCTCGCGTCCGCCGCCCGCTCAGCCGAGGCTGAGGCAGGGCGACTCGAGCAGGCCCGGCTGCGGGCCGAGGAAGCCAAGGGTCGCGACCTGTCGGGGCTCGCCGAGCTCGAGGAGCGCCTGGCTGCCGCCGAGGCAGCTCCTGCCGACGAGGAGCCGAGCAGCGACGTCCGCGACCGGCTCATGAAGTCGGCCGCCGACGCCCGGGCGACCGAGGTGGAGGCCCGGCTCGCGGTCCGCACCGGCGAGGAACGCGCCAAGGCGCTGTCCGGCCGGGCCGACTCCCTGGAGCGCGCGGCCCGTCAGGAACGGCAGTCCCGCGAGCGCCTGATCTCGCTGCGTTCCCAGCGCGAGCGCGGCGCCGTGGTGGCCGCCGAGGTGGTCCGGGGTGCGCAGGCCGCCCTCGGCCGGATCGCGGTCTCGCTGCAGGCCGGTGCCGCCGAGCGGGAGGCTGCGCAGACCGCCCGCACCGTCACCGAGGGCGAGCTGCTGGCCCTGCGGGCATCCTCCCGTGAGCTCGCCGCGGAGCTCGACCGGCTCACTGACGTCGTACACCGTGATGAGGTCGCGCGGGCCGAGCAGCGACTGCGCATCGAGGCGCTGGAGGCGCGCGCGGTCGAGGACTACGCCGTGCCGCTGGAGACGCTGCTGTCGGACTATGGGCCGGAGACCCTCGTGCCGCCGGTCACCCTGATCGACGGGGAGGAGCCGGGCGAGTCGGTGGTCTACGACCGGGCGGCCCAGGAGAAGCGTGCCGCCACCGCCGAGCGGGCGCTGGCCCTGCTGGGCAAGGTCAACCCGCTGGCGCTGGAGGAATACTCCGCGCTCGAGGAGCGCTCGGCGTTCCTCACCACCCAGCTCGAGGACCTCAAGAACACCCGCCGCGACCTGCTCACCGTGGTCAAGGACGTCGACGACCGCATCCACGACGTGTTCAAGAGCGCCTTCGAGGACACCGCGCGCGAGTTCGTCGGGGTCTTCGCGACGCTGTTCCCGGGCGGCGAGGGCAAGCTGGTCCTCACCGAGCCCGACGACCTGCTCGCCACCGGCATCGAGGTGATGGCCCGGCCGGCCGGCAAGAAGATCAGCCGGCTGTCGCTGCTCTCCGGCGGGGAGCGGTCGCTGACCGCGATCGCCTTGCTCATAGCCATCTTCCGCGCCCGGCCTTCGCCGTTCTACGTCCTTGACGAGGTGGAGGCGGCTCTCGACGACCGCAACCTCGGCCGCCTGCTCGAGGCGCTCGAGGGGCTGCGCGAGTCCTCCCAGCTCATCGTCATCACCCACCAGAAACGCACCATGGAGATTGCCGATGCGTTGTACGGCGTGACGATGCGCGGCGACGGGGTCTCCACCGTCGTCTCCCAGCGACTGCGGGAGCGCGAGCCCGCGTGACCGAGATCTTTCTTGTCGTCGGCATCCTCCTGGTGCTGGCCGTGGTCGCCGGCGGCGCCCTGCTCAGCAGTCGTGGCAGGAAGCGCCCCGCGCCCCTGCTCGACAAGGCGCTGGCTGAGCGACCCCTGCTCGACGTGCCGCTCCCCGACACGCTCCCCGACGCCCTGTCCGAAACGCTTCCCGGTTCGCTGCTCGAGGTGCCGCTGCTCGAGGTGCCGGAGCCGACCGCGGGTCGACTGCTGCGGCTTCGCTCACGGCTGTCCCGTTCGCAGACCACCCTGGGTCGGGGGCTGTTCACGCTGCTGTCCAGGGAGACCCTCGACGCGGCGACCTGGGAGGAGGTCGAGGACACCCTCCTCACCTCCGACATGGGCGTCGCCGCGACGACGGAGCTGCTCGACCGGCTGAAGTCACGGGTGCGCATCGAAGGCCTCCGGTCCACGAGCGAGCTGCGCGTGATCCTGCGGGAGGAGCTCATCACCGCGATCGGCCGCGACGTCGACCGCAGTCTCACGACGTTGCCGCACCCGGACCGGCCGGCCGTGATCCTCGTCGTCGGCGTCAACGGGACCGGCAAGACCACCACCTGCGGCAAGCTCGCCCGGGTGCTCGTCGCCGACGGCCGCACCGTCGTGCTCGGCGCCGCCGATACCTTCCGCGCGGCCGCCGCCGACCAGCTGCAGACCTGGGGCAGCCGGGTCGGTGCCGAGACGGTCCGCGGACCCGAGGGCGGCGACCCGGCGTCCATCGCCTTCGATGCGGTCGCCCGCGGCAAGGAGGTCCGGGCCGACACCGTCCTCATCGACACCGCCGGTCGGCTGCACACCAAGACCGGGCTCATGGACGAGCTCGGCAAGGTGAAGCGGGTCATCGAGAAGCACGGCCCGGTCGACGAGACGCTGCTCGTCCTGGACGCCACCACGGGTCAGAACGGCGTGGTCCAGGCCCGCATGTTCACCGAGCTGGTGGAGATCACCGGCATCGTGCTCACCAAGCTCGACGGCACCGCCAAGGGCGGCATCGTCATCGCCGTGCAGCGCGAGCTCGGAATTCCGGTCAAGCTCATCGGGCTGGGGGAGGGTCCGGACGACCTCGCGCCGTTCGAGCCGGAGGCGTTCGCGGACGCCCTGCTGGGCGATGAGGCAGCGCTCTGAACGATCTCGAGAAGGCGGTCCGGGTCGGCCTCGCTGCGGTCGTGGACGACCGGGTCGAGACCTATGGCACCTCCGGCCACGGTGACGTCACGGGCGAGACGCCCTTCCTGTGGGGCTCCATCACCAAGACGGTGACCGGAACCATGTTGGCCGCGCTGGTCACCGGCGGCACCCTCCGGCTCGACCAGGTCGTGTCGGAGCTGGTCCCTGGCGCTCCCGCGGTCACTCTCGAGTCGCTCGCCACCCACCACTCCGGTCTCCCGCGGCTGGTCCCCAGCATGTTTCGGGCCGTCCGCAGGGCACCGGACAAGGACGACCCCTACGCCGGGGAGGACGAACCGACAGTGCTGGCAGCCCTGCGCCGCACCCGGCCGCGCCGCAAGAGCTACGTCTACTCCAACCACGGTGCCGGCCTGCTCGGGCTGGCCCTCACCAAGGCCACCGGCTCGTCGTACGGCGAACTGGTGCACGAGCTGGTGGCGGAGCCGCTCGGGCTGTCGACGCTCACCACCGACGACCCGCCCGACCTGGCCGTGCCCCACGCCAAGGGACAGGCCGTGCCCATCTGGCACTTCCCGGATGCGGTCGCCGGGTGCGGTGCACTGCGCGGGTCCGTGCAGGACCTGGCCTCCTGGCTGCGGGCTGCTCTCGGGGAGGCTCCTGAGCCCCTGGCTTCCGCCCTTGCCCTGGCCGTCACCCCCCGGGCGAAGGCCCGGGGCGGGAAGATCGGGCTGGGTTGGCATGTCGGGCTCCCGTTCGTGAAGGGCTCCGGACAGGTGCTGTGGCACAACGGTGCGGTGAACGGCTCGGTGGCCTTCGGGGCTGCCGACCCCGCAACCGGCCGGGTCGTTGCCCTCCTCGCCAACGCCAACGGCAGCCTCGACGCGCTCGGGGTGCGACTGCTGTCCCGGGACGCCACGGGTGGGAAGGTGGGAGCGTGACCAGGTGGCTGACAGCAGACGAGCAGCGAGCCTGGCTGGCCTGGCTGGGCGCGGCCGAGCTGGTGATGGGATCGCTGGATGCGCAACTGCAGCGGGACGCCGGCTTCCCGCACGCCTACTACGCCATCCTCGCCCAACTCAGCCACGCCCCGGACCACACGTTGCGGATGAGCGACCTGGCCAACGTCGTCAACGCCAGTGCGAGCCGGCTGTCCCACGCCGTCGGGAAGCTGGAGGAGCGCGGCTGGGTCACCCGCGCCCCGTGCCCCACCGACCGCCGCAGCACCCTCGCCACGCTCACCGACCGGGGCTTCGCGGTCCTCGCGGAGCAGGCCCCCGGGCACGTCGCCGCCGTCCGCAAGAGCCTGTTCGACGCACTCACCCCGGAGCAGGTCCGTCAGCTCGAGCAGATCTGCACCGCCGTGGTCGACAACCTCGACCCCTCAGGCAGTCGCCGCCCGTAACCGGTCCACCGCGACATCTCTTGCGCGGTCCACCGCGATGTCCTTTGCGCGGTCCACCGCGATGTCCTTTGCGCGGTCCACCGCGACACACCACTCGCTGTCCGCAGCCCACGGCTGGGCGTCCCAGGTGGCGTGCCGCACGACAGGCTGCAGGCCTGCCGCCGCCGTCCAGCGGTCGTAGGTCGCCACCTCGAGGCGGTCGGTCCGCCAGCCATTGATGAGCAGCCCGCCCGGGCGCAGGTGGCCCGCCATTCGCCGTACGACCTCGGGACCGGTGTCGGGCGCGAGGAACACCATCACGTTGCCGGCGGCGACGACGAGGTCGAAGCGCTCCGCGAGGTCGAGGCTCGCCAGGTCGGCGAGGACCCAGGTCACGTCCGGGGCGCGGCGGGCCACCTCGAGCATGGAGGCGTCGCTGTCGACCCCCACGAGGTGGTGGCCGCGACGGGCCAACTCGATCGCCACCCGCCCGGTCCCGCAGCCGGCGTCGAGAACCCGCGAGGTGGAGGGCAGCAGCGCGGCGACGTAGGCAGCCTCACCGTGCAGGTCGACGCCCGTCGCGGCGAGGGCGGCGAACCGCGCGTCGTACGCCGCGCCGCTGGTGCCACCGGTCTCTTCCAACCATCTGCTCACCACCCCAGCGTGTCATGCGCGTGAAACACGGGACGGGCAAGCGTGATAGTCCGGAAACACACCGGACATGACCGCGGAACAGCGTGCCGCGACGCTCGTGAGCAGTGTCCCGAGCCCGATGAGGAGAACCATGGATCCCGTAGTCAACGGCGCGAACACCGCCTGGGTCCTGACCAGTGCCGCTCTGGTGCTGCTCATGACGCCCGGTCTCGCGTTCTTCTATGGCGGCATGTGCCGCAGCAAGAGCGTCCTCAACATGCTGATGATGAGCTTCAGCGCGCTGGGCATCGTCAGCGTCCTGTGGGTCGTCTACGGCTACGCGATCTCCTTCGGCACCACGAGCTCCGGGCTGTTCGGCTGGAGCAGCGGCTATGTCGGCCTCAAGGACCTCGTGCACAACGTCACCGTCGACAAGGCCGAGGGAGGGGTGGTCAACACCTTCGGTCTTCCTGACCTGACCTTCGCGGCCTTCCAGGTGATGTTCGCGGTCATCACGGTGGCCCTGATCAGTGGCGCCGTCGCGGACCGGATGAAGTTCAGCGCCTGGCTGGCCTTCACCACGATCTGGGTGACGGTCGTCTACTTCCCGGTCGCCCACTGGGTCTTCTTCTTCGGCTCCGTCAAGGGCGACGCGGATCCGGCTGGTGCCGGCTTCGCGTCCGGCTTCGTCAAGGACAGCGGCGGCTGGATCGTCAACCAGCTCGGTGCCCTCGACTTCGCCGGCGGCACGGCGGTGCACATCAACGCGGGCGCCGCGGCGCTCGCCCTGGTGCTGGTGCTGGGCAAGCGAAAGGGCTTCGGCAAGGAGGCGATGCGCCCCCACAACCTGCCCCTCGTGATGATCGGCGCGGGCCTGCTGTGGTTCGGCTGGTTCGGCTTCAACGCCGGCTCGGCCCTCGGCGCCAACGGTCTCGCCTCTCTGGCCTTCATGAACACCAACGTCGCCACGGCCGCCGCGTTGCTCGCCTGGATCCTCACCGAGCGGTTTCGCGACGGTCATGCCACGACCCTCGGTGCCGCGTCGGGTGCCGTCGCCGGCCTGGTCGCGATCACCCCCGCCTGCGGTTTCGTGAACCCGCTCGGTGCGATCGCCATCGGCGCGGTGGCCGGGATCGGCTGCTGCCTGGCCATCGGGCTCAAGACCAAGATCGGGTACGACGATGCGCTCGACGTGGTCGGCGTCCACCTCGTCGGTGGCCTCCTCGGCACGCTGATGGTCGGCGTTGTCGCCGACTCCGAGTTCGCGGCGGGATACTCCTCGATCGTCGACGGCGGCAGCTTCGAACTCCTTGGCAAGCAGGCGATCGCCGCGTCCGCCGTACTCGCCTATTCGTTCACGGTGACGCTCGTCATCGCGCTGCTCATCAAGTACACGATCGGGATCCGCATCACCGAGGAGGCCGAGGCCGTCGGTATCGACCAGAGCGAGCACGCCGAGACCGGCTATGAGCTCGGTGGCGTCTCGACCGGCTCCTCCCACGCCCCGGCCTTCGCGGGCTCGGGCGCGCAGCGGGTGGTCACATGAGGCTCGTGACCGCGGTCCTCAAGCCGTTCAAGCTCGCCGACGTGAAGACCGCCCTGGAGGCCTTCGGGGTGCAGGGCATGACCGTGAGTGAGGTGCAGGGTCACGGTCGTCAGCGCGGGCACACCGAGGTCTACCGCGGCGCGGAATACACCGTGACCTTCGTTCCCAAGGTGAAGGTCGAGGTGCTCGTCGACGACGCCGATGCCGGTGACGTGATCGACGTCATCGAGAAGGCGGCCCACACGGGCTCGATCGGGGACGGCAAGGTGTGGAGCACGCCGGTCGACGACGTCGTCCGGGTCCGAACCGGAGAACGCGGAGTGGAGGCCCTGTGAGGCTCGTAACTGCCATCGTGAAGCCGTTCAAGCTCGAGGACGTCAAGAACGCCCTGGAGGCGGTCGGTGTCCAGGGCATGACCGTCAGCGAGGTCCAGGGGTTCGGGCGGCAGCGCGGGCACACCGAGGTCTACCGGGGCGCGGAGTTCACCGTCGACTTCGTGCCGAAGGTGCGCATCGAGGTGTTGGTCGACGACGCCGACGCGGCCCGGGTGGTGGACGCGGTCGTCACGGCCGCGGGCACCGGCTCGATCGGCGACGGCAAGGTGTGGACCACCGTGGTCGACGAGGTGGTCCGGGTCCGCACGGGGGAGCGCGGTCCCGAGGCGCTCTGACCCTGGCAGGCCTACGATCTGAGCTCCGGGCGAACGATGGGGAGAATCGGCTGATGCGTCTCGTCACCGCGGTGATCAAGCCGTTCAAGCTCGACGACGTGAAGACCGCTCTGGAGGTCTGCGGAGTGCAGGGCATGACGGTCAGTGAGGTGCAGGGGCACGGTCGCCAGCGCGGCCACACCGAGGTCTACCGCGGTGCGGAATACGCGGTGACCTTCGTGCCGAAGGTCCGCATCGAGGTGCTCCTGGATGATGCCGACGAGACCCGGGTCATCGACGCCATCGTTGCGGCGGCGTGCACCGGGTCGATCGGTGACGGCAAGGTCTGGAGCACCGTCGTCGACGACGTGGTCCGGGTCCGCACCGGTGAGCGTGGTCCCGACGCGCTCTGAGCGGGAAGCCCTCCTCGCGCGGCCCGAGCTGGTCGGCGCACCCCTGCGGGCTGCCCTCACCCGCCTGTACGACGGATGGCTGGCCTCGCTCCTCGGGGACCCCGGCCCGGGGGTGGCCCTCGTCGCGGTGGGCGCGTTGGGTCGGCAGGACCCTGCTCCCGGGAGCGACCTCGACCTGGTGCTCGTGCACGACGGCAGCCGCGACATCGGGCCGCTCGCCGACCAGGTCTGGTATCCGGTATGGGACACCGGCGTGGGTCTTGACCACTCGGTGCGCACGGTCGAGGAGGCCGCCACGGTGGCCCGCGGTGACCTCAAGGCGGCCCTCGGTCTGCTCGACGCCCGCTACGTCGCGGGCGACGAAACCCTTGCGCAGCAGCTGATCTCGGCCACCCGAGCCGCCTGGAGGGCCGGCGCCTCGAAACGGTTGCCGGAGCTCCGCGAGTTCGTCGAGGAACGGGCCCGCCAGTTCGGCGAGGTGGCGTTCCTGCTCGAGCCCGACCTCAAGGAGGCCCGCGGCGGTCTGCGCGACGTGCACGCCCTGCACGCCGTCGCGATCGCCCAGGTCGCCGATGTGCCGGGGGAGGCGGTGCGCCAGGCCTACGACACGTTGCTCGACGTGCGGTCCGAGCTGCACCGGTGCACCGGGGGTACCGGCCGCAGCACGGTCGACCGGCTTCTCATGCAGGAACAGGACGCGGTGGCCGCGGCCCTCGGCTATCCCGACGCCGACCTGCTCATGGCGGCCGTGTCGGGCGCGGCCCGCACGATCGCGTTCGCCAGCGACACGACCTGGCGCCGGGTGGCGCCGAACGCCCCGAAGCGTCGGATGCTGGGGCTGCGCGGCCCGGCCGGACCGCTGCGACGACCGCTCGCGGACGACGTGGTCGAGCAGGACGGCGAGGTCGTCCTGGCCCGCGACGCCACCCCGGAGACCGACCCGGTGCTGGTGCTGCGGGTGGCCGAGGCCGCGGCCCGCTTCGGCCTGCCGATCGCCCCGATCACCCTGTCCCGCTTGGCTTCTTGCCCTGAGGTGTCCGACCCGTGGCCCCCTGCGGCCCTCGACGCATTCGTCGGGCTGCTCGCTGCGGGACCTGCCGCCGTACCCGTCTTCGAAGCCCTCGACCAGGCCGGGCTGCTGGTGCACCTGCTCCCTGAGTGGGAGACGGTGCGCAGCAAGCCGCAGCGCAACAGCTATCACCGCTTCACCGTCGACCGGCACCTGGTCGAGGCGGCCGCTGCCGCGGCTGCCCTCACTCGGCGGGTCGGGCGGCCGGACCTGCTGCTGCTCGGTGCGCTGCTGCACGACATCGGCAAGGGACTCCCTGGGGACCACACCGAGGTCGGCATGCAGGTCGTGGCCTCGCTTGCGCCCCGCTTGGGGTTGCCCGCGGCCGACACCGAGATCCTGGTGGCCATGGTCCGGCACCACCTGCTGCTGCCGGACGTGGCGACCCGGCGCGACCTGGAGGACCCGGCGACCGCACGGGGCGTCGCCGACGCGGTCGGCTCGATCGAGGTGCTGGAGCTGTTGCACGCCCTGACCGAGGCCGACGCGGCCGCCACCGGCCCCGCGGCGTGGAGCACCTGGAAGGGGCAGCTGATCGGCGACCTGGTC
The DNA here is from genome assembly GCA_031416735.1 of Frankiales bacterium. Lineage (GTDB taxonomy): Bacteria > Actinomycetota > Actinomycetes > Mycobacteriales > SCTD01 > RYN-111. The sequence continues at coordinate 2,085 of JANOTZ010000213.1, read as the reverse complement.
GGCCGCACCTCGGCGTTGCTCGCAGGCAAGCCCGCGCCATCCCCTGCGACGCTGTCCCCGGAGCAGGAAACCCTTGTGGACAAAGGGGAGTTGGCGTTGCACGTCGACGGCGAGACCGTGACGGTGGTGGCTCCCGACCGGCCAGGACTGCTCTCCCTTGCCGCTGGGGTGCTGGCCCTGCACCGGCTCGACGTCCGGGCGGCCAACGGCTTCTCCCGCGGCCTCACCGCGGTGACGGTGTTCCGGGTGTCGCCCCGGTTCGGGTCGCTGCCCGACTGGACCGTGGTGCAGGGCGACCTGCGGCACGCCTTCGCAGGCACGCTCCCGTTGGAGGAGAAGCTCGCGGCGCGCGAGGCCGCGTATGCCCGCCGCGACGCTCCGGTCGCCCCCTCCACCGTGCGGCTGGTCGACGACGCGTCGGAGACTGCCACCGTCGTCGAGGTACGCGCCGCCGACGAGCTCGGGGTCCTGCACCGGATCTCGGCGGTCCTGGCCTTCCACCACCTGGACGTACGCACGGCGCACATCTCCACCCTGGGCGCGGATGTGGTCGACGCGTTCTACATCCCGGTGCTCACCGACCCGGAGCTCCGTGCGTCGGTTGTCCGCGACCTGCTGGCCGTCCTTCCCTGAGCTGGCCGTCCCCCCGGGCCTGTCCGTCCCTTCATGAGCTGGCCGTCCCCCCGGGGGCCTTCTGAACCTTGCGGCTTCCTGTGGGCTCTGGAGGGCAACCAGTCTGAGGAGAGCCATGTATCCGCGCCGTCTCGCGTTGTCGTTGAGTTGCCTGGCGCTGGGTGCGGGCGCGACGTTTCCGTCCGCGGCGGCACCGCCCAAGGGCGACCCGCTCCTGCCGAAGCAGTGGGGACTGGCGCAGGTGCAGGCGCAGCAGGCCTGGCGGGTCGCGACGGGCAAGGGCGTGATCGTGGCGGTGCTGGATGGCGGGGTCGACGCGACCAACCCGGACCTGCGGGGAAGGGTGCTCCCCGGCCTCGACCTGCTGCACCGGGCCCGGAATGCTTGGGCGGACGTCGACAGTCATGGCACCGGCGTCGCGGGGGTCATCGCAGCGGCGCGGAACAACGGTCTCGGGATCGCCGGTGTGGCCCCTGATGCGCGAATCCTGCCGGTCAAGATCGGCGAGTACCACCATGTCGATGGCAACCTGATGGCACCGGCCGTGAGATGGGCGGCGGATCAGCGCGCCTCGGTCATCGTCCTCTCGGTGCAAACCCTGGCGGGCGTTGATGTCGTCGACACCGTTGCTCCCTCCGTCCTGGACGTGGGGACGCAAGCGGCGATCGACTACGCCTGGGCCAAGGGCGCGGTGATCGTGGTCGCTGCCGGCAACAACTCCGAGCCGGTCTGCTCCCACCCGGCGTCGCTGCGGCACGTGATCTGCGTCGGTGCGGTGGACAAACGGCAGCTCAAGCCGGCGTTCAGCTCCTTCGACGGCGCTATGACCACCGACTACCTCGTCGCGCCGGGCGGGTCGGACAGCCCGATCGGCTTCGACACCCCGCCAGCGGCAGGGGGCGTCGGTAACGACGAGCACATCTGGTCCACCGCCGTGCCGGGCACCGGCACGGTGATCAACCAGGAGCTCTGGACCCAGATGCGCGGGACGTCGTTCGCCGCGCCCTTCGTCGCCGGGGTCGCCGCGCTCTTGGTGCAACGGGGACTGAACAACGTCCAGATCGTCGCGCGGCTGAAAGCCACCGCCATCGACCTCGGCGTGCCAGGTCGTGACCCGATCTACGGGTACGGCGAAGTCAACGCGGCCCGCGCGGTGGGCGTCACCTCGTAGTCCCCGGGATGAGCCCCGTTCCGGGCTGTGGTGGGGGTCGACCAACCAACCCTCGGCGTCGCATTGAGGCGATGACCGATGAGCCTGATATGTACTTCCAAAAGGTTTCCACACCTACTTGCGCCCACCCCTATTCGAGAGTAATGTGAATATATGTTCACAGTCCCGCCGGTCGACCTGGAGCAGTGGCATGCGCAGGCCTCGCTGTGGCTCTACCAGGCCTGCGACAGCGACCAGGTAGACGGCTACCGGGAGCTGTTCGAGCAACGGCAGGCGCTCAC
>JANOTZ010000212.1:0-33573 GCA_031416735.1 Frankiales bacterium | reverse complement strand
GTTCACCTCGGCCGCCCAGGCCACGGCGTGGGCACCCGGTGGCAGCTATCCCTGGGCAGAGAGCAAAAGGGAGGTCGTGAAGCACTTCCTCCTCGACCACCTGAAGCTGACGACCCTCCAGGCCGAGTTCGGTCTCGTCGAGGTAGCCGGGGCCACGACCTGCACGGGGTGCGAGGTGCTCCAGCTCGAGACCACGGAGAACGGCGAGGTCGCCCAGGTGACCGTCGCTGCCTTCGACACCGCCGGGGGCAAGCAGGTCTTCACCGTCGTGGGCGTCACCGGCGGCGACCTCACCGTCTCCACGCCGGCCTCGGGTGCCGCCCTCACCAGCCCCACCTCGGTCAGCGGCCGGATCACCGGGGTCGACGAGCACGTGCTGCTCCGGTTGGTGACGACACCCGGCTCGCAGATCGCCCAGGGCGGCGCACCGGCCGGCTCCGCGGTCCCGTGGCAGGGCACCCTGAGCTGGACCGACACCAGCTGGTCGACCGCCGCGATCGTCGGCACCACCGGGTCGTTCAAGGACGGCTCCCTGACCCGGCTGGTCGTGGTCCCCGTCAACCGGGCCACCGGCGCCTCCGCCGGTCCGTCCTTCGTAGGGATCACCGACGGGCACGTCTCGCTCTTCGACGCCAGCACCGGCGACCGCCTCAAGCAGCTGACCTTCCCGCCGGCCGGCAAGACCGACGTCCGGGCTGCCTGGGCCGCCGGCACCGTGCTCTGGGTGCGCAGTGCGCAGACCGGCTGCGACGACGCACTCCACCGGCTCGACAACGGCACCGCCACCACCGTCGTACCAGCCGGCAGATTCCAGCTCGGCAGCCCGCAGCTGTCGCCCAACGCCGGATGGATGGCCTGGGTGCAGACCCCGTGCAGCGGCGGCTCGCCGAGCATCGTGGTCACCGGCGGCGGCGCCCCCGGTCGCACCCTCGAGGTCCCCAGCGGCACGTCCGCGTCGGTCCTCGACGTGCGCGAGGACGGCGCCCTGCTCGTGCACACCAACGACCGCGCAGGTGGCAACGCAGGCACCGTCGCCCTGGTGCCGGGTGGGTCCCTGACCCTGAACGACGCGGTGCCACTCGCCCCCATCGGCGACTGCTATCTCGGCGGATCCGCGGCCTTTGACGGGACCACCCCGGTTGCCGTCGAGACCTGCCTGTCCGACAGCCGACTGGTCCGGTTCACCGATGGGGGCGGGCGCCGCTCCACCGGCCCCCGGGTCACGTCCCTCGAGGCACCGACCAGCCTGACGATCCGCGCCGGAGTCGTGCTGCTGTGGCTTGCCGGCGGTGACTCGGTCGGTGAGATCGCCCGCTACCGCGACGGCGCAGTGACTGTCCTGGTGCCCAACACCGGCTGCACCTCGGTGAGCGAGCCCCCCGGCTGCGTCCGCGCCCCCGACTGGTGACCCTCGGCGTGTTCCCCGGCGCGACGGCGGCGGTTCGGGTTACCAGCGACCCGTCCGCGAGCTGACGACAGCCGCGGCGGCAGCGCCCGCCGTCGAGGTCCGCAACACCGAGGCTCCTAGCCGTACGGCGATGCCACCCAAAGCGGCGAGCTCCTCGTCACCGATGCCCCCCTCGGGGCCCACGACGAGCACCACGTCACCGGTCAGTGCGACCTGCGACAGTCCGACCTGGGCGTCCTCGTGGAGCACGAGCAGCTGACCCGGCAGCGCCGCGACAGCAGCGGTCCGGAGGGGGTCGCGGACGACGGGGAACCAGGCCCGCCGGGACTGCTTGGCGGCCTCGCGGGCCGTGGCGCGCCAGCGCTCGACGGCCTTCACCCCGCGTTCGCCGTCCCACTTCACGATGCAGCGCGCTGCCGACCACGGGATGATCTCGTCGACCCCGACCTCGGTCGCGAGCTCGACCGCCAGCTCGCCGCGGTCGCCCTTGGCCAGGGCCTGGACCAAGGTGATGCGCGGCGTCGGCGCCGGCTCGACCCTCCGCTCGGCGACGTCGACGGTCAGGGTGTCCTTGGTGGTCGCGACGACGACGCCCGTGCAGCGGGTGCCGCGCCCGTCCACCAGGTCCACCGCCTCACCGACGGCGAGCCGGCGTACCAGGGCTGCATGCCTGCCTTCCGGCCCGTCCAGGACCACCCGGTCCCCCGACAGGTCGGCGCTGAGGAAGACCGGGTTGCTCACCGACCGCCGCGGAGCCGACCGAACAGGCCGCCACCGGCCTTGGCGGTCATGCCTGGCCGCTGCTCGCCGCGCAGCACCGCGAGCTGACGCAACAGCTCGGTCTGCTCCTCGTCGAGCCGGGTCGGCACCTGCACGTCGACGTGGACGTGCAGGTCGCCGCGTCCGGTGCCGCGCAGGTGCGGCACCCCGCGGGCGCGCAGCGTGAAGATCTCGTCGGGCTGGGTGCCCGCCGGGATGTCGAGCTGCTCCTCACCGTCGAGGGTCTGCAGGGGCATCGAGGTGCCGAGCGCCGCGGCCGTCATCGGCAGGGTGACGGTGCAGTGCAGGTCATCGCCCTCACGGGTGAAGTCGGGATGCTGCTTCTCGCGGATCTCGACGAACAGGTCGCCGGCGGGCCCGCCACCAGGACCTACCTCACCCTCGCCGGAGAGCCGGATGCGCATGCCGTCCTCGACTCCGGCGGGGACCTTCACGGTGAGGGTGCGGCGGGCCCGGACCCGGCCGTCGCCGTGGCACTCGCCGCACGCGTGCTCGATGACGGTGCCCGTGCCGGTGCAGCGCGGACAGGTGCGGGTCGTCATGACCTGGCCCAGGAAGGACCGCTGCACCTGCTGCACCTCACCCCGGCCGCGGCAGGTCTCGCACGTCGTAGGCAGGGTGCCTGCCGCGGTGCCCTGGCCCTGGCAGATGGCGCACCGGACGGCCGTCTCGATGGTCAGCTCGCGTTGGGTGCCGAAGACCGTCTCGGACAGGTCGCACTCGATCCGGATGAGGGCATCCGCGCCCTGCTGTGCCCGGGCCCGCGGACCGCGACCACCGCCGCCGCCCCCGAAGAAGGCGTCCATGATGTCGCCGAGACCGCCGAAGCCCTGGTTGAACGGGCTGCCCCCACCGCCACCGCCGGAGGCGAGCGGGTCCCCGCCGAGGTCGACGACCTGGCGCTTCTGCGGGTCCGACAGCACCTCGTAGGCAGCCGTCACCTGCTTGAACTTCTCCTGCGCCACCGGGTCGGGGTTGACGTCGGGGTGCAGCTCGCGCGCCAGCTTTCGGTAGGCCTTCTTCAGCTCGTCGTCGGTCGCCTTCTTCGAGACACCGAGCAGCCCGTAGTAGTCCGTCGCCACGTCAGGAACCGGCCAGCAGGTCACCGACGTAGCGGGCGACCGCCCGCACGCTGCTGATGTTTCCTGCGTAGTCCATCCGGGTCGGACCGAGGACGCCGAGGCCACCTTGTCCGTACCCAACGGTCACCACAGAGGTGGACCGCAGTCCCTCCACGCTGTTCTCCTCGCCGATCTGGACGTGCACGGTGGTGGGGTCGTTGGCCTCACCGATGAGCTTGAGCAGCACGACCTGCTCCTCCAGTGCCTCGAGCACCGGCCGGAGGGTCTGCGGGAAGTCAAGGGCGTGACGGGTCAGGTTCGCCGTACCGCCGATGGCAATGCGTTCTTCGGGGTGTTCCACGAGCGTGGACAGCACCACCGACAGCACGCTGGTGAGCACCGGCCGCAGCGCGGCCGGCGCGGCATCGGGCAGATCCTCGAGGGCCTTGGCCGCATCGATGAGCCGGGCCCCGTGCAGTCGCGGCCCGAAGACCTCGCGCAGCTGCCGCACGTCCTCGTCGCTCACCACGGCGGGCATCTCGAGCACCCGCTGCTCGACCCGGCCGCTGTCGGTGATGAGGACGAGGAGCAGGCGGTTGGGCGCGAGGTGGACGATCTCGAGGTGCCGCACCTCGGAGCGGCTCAGGGAGGGGTACTGCACGACCGCGACCTGCTGGGTCAGCTGGCTGAGCAGCCGGACACTGCGGTGTACGACGTCGTCGAGGTCGACCGCTCCCTCGAGGAAGCTCTGGATGGCCCGCCGTTCCGCGCTCGACAGCGGCTTGACCGTCGACAGCCGGTCGACGAACAGCCGGTAGCCCTTGCTCGTCGGGATGCGGCCCGCGCTGGTGTGCGGGTGGGTGATGTAGCCCTCGTCCTCGAGCGCCGCCATGTCGTTGCGGACCGTCGCCGGACTCACGCCCAGGCTGTGCCTCGCCGCCAGGGACTTCGAGCCGACCGGCTCGTTGGTGGAGACGAAGTCCTCGACGATGGCGCGGAGCACCTCGAGCTTGCGATCGTCCAGCACGCCCCGACACCTCCGCACATCACCAGGTTTGGCACTCATCTCGTCCGAGTGCCAAGTGTACGGCGGCCGCGTCGAGCCTGCGTCAGCGCTGCGGGCGGGGCTTTTCGACGGGCAGTACCGGCGGAGGACCGGGGTGCTGTTCGGCGAGCAGACGCAGGACCTCGTCCAGCGGCTTGGGTCGGGCGAACAGGTAGCCCTGCCCCCACTCGCAGCCCAGGCTCCTGAGGTGGGCGAGCTGCGCGGGGTGCTCGACGCCCTCGGCCAGAGTTCGCTTCCCCAAGCTCCGGGCCAACCGGATGATTGCCGTCGCCAGGGCCCATTCCTCGTCGTCGCTGGCGATGCCATCGACGAACGCCTTGTCGATCTTCAGCACGTCGATGGGCATGGTGCGGAGCTGGGCCAGGGAGGAGTAGCCGGTCCCGAAGTCGTCCATCGCCAGCTCGACTCCGAGCGACTTGAGTTTGTGAAGCAAGCTGATCATGGCGTCGGCATCCTGCATCAGCGCGGTCTCAGTGACTTCAAGGACGAGCCGCTCCGGCGTAAGACCGTTGCTGTGCAGGGCGTCGGAGACGTCGTCGACCAGCGTGTGGCTGGAGAGCTGTCTGCGGGAGAGGTTGACCGCCACCGTGAAGGGGTGGCCCTCCGGCAGCACAGCGAGGAACAGCGGGGTGTCGGCGCAGCCCTGGGCCAGGACCCAGCGGCCCAGGTCGACGATGGCACCGGACTCCTCCGCGACCTCGATGAACGCATCAGGTTCGAGCACCCCGCGGGTCGGGTGGTTCCAGCGGACGAGGGCCTCGACACCCAGGATCTGCCGGGTCGCCAGGTCGACGATCGGCTGGTAGTGGAGCACCATCTCACCGCGTGCGGGTGCGGCGCGCAGGTCGAGCTCGATGTCGTAGCGCTCGATGATGCTCCGGTGCCGTTCGGCGTCGTACAGCTGGTGTCCTCCGCTGGCATACTTGGCGGTGTACATCGCCATGTCCGCACAGACAAGGGCCTGGCCGGCATCGACCTGGCCATCCGGGATGTAGACGCCGACGCTCGCCCGAGGCGTGACCGAGATGTCCCCCAACTCGGCCGTCTCGCCCAGCGCTTCGGTGATGCGCCCTGCGAGCACGATCGCCCCCCGCACATCGGTGTCGTCGACGATGACCGCAAACTCATCGCCGCCGAGCCGGGCGACGAGGTCCGCGTCCCGCACCAGAGCGGTCAGTCGTTCCGCGGTCACCCGCAACAACTGATCACCGACCCGGTGCCCATACCGGTCGTTGACCGCCTTGAAGGCGTCGAGATCCGCGAGCAGCAACGCCGAGCCCCGTCCGTCAGGTCCACGCCGGGCGAGCATGCGGGGCAGCATCACGTCGAAGGCTGCGCGGCTCGCTAGACCGGTGAGCGCGTCGGTGTTCGCCTGTCTGACCTGCTCGGCCCAGGAGTGGGTCAGCTCGGCGTGCAGCGCGGTGACCCGCCGCGCTGCCATGAGCCGGGCCTGCAGCTCGAAGGGGTCCAGCGGCTTGGTGAGGCAATCGTCCGCGCCGGCGTGCATCCCTTCGAGCACGTCGGCGGGTTCGCCGTACTCGGTCAGCAGTACCAGGTAGGCATAGGTGCCTGTCTCGACGGCCCTGATCCGGCGGCACAGCTCGAGCCCGTCCAAGCCGGGCATCGCCCGATCGCTCACTACGACGTCCGGGGTGACCTCCCCGAACAGCTGCCAGGCCTTCTTGCCGTTGTCTGCGCTGAAGCACTGGTGGCCGAGTTCCTCGGCGACGACTTCCACGACAAGTCGGGCACTCGGGTCGTCGTCGACGACGAGGATCTTCATGCCTGACCGGCAAGCACGCTGCTCAACTCGGACCCGGACCCGGACCCGGACCCGGCAAGCAACGTCCACGGGAGGCCCATCTGCGTGATCACGTCCCGCAGCGCGGCGAACCCCACCGGTTTCACCAGATACGCCGAAATCCCGAGGGCGTAGGTCTCGTCCACCTCCTCGAGTTCTGCCGAACCCGTGAGCACGACGACCGGCACGCCGGCCGTCCTGGGTGTCCCCCGGATCCCTCGGAGGACGTCGAGCCCGGACCTCTTCGGCATGTGCAGGTCGAGCAGGGCCAGGGCCGGCAAGAACGCCTCCTGGGCCAACAGCTCACGTGCCTCCTCCCCGTCACTCGCCTGGACGACGGGGTTGCACAGGCCGAGCTCCGCCAGGAACTGCGCGATGAGCATTCTGGTCCCCGCATCGTCGTCGACGACCAGCACAGGCGACGCCTGCGGGTCGGTCCTTCGTGCGCTTCGTTGATTGCCCGTAGACATGTGCGTCACGGCGACCTCCCCGGTCGTTGCAGGTCTGTCATGCGGGCAGCTCGGCAAGCAGCAGGTCGTGGGTGTGGCCCCGCTGGTCCTCGGCGGCGGTGACCAGCTCCTCGAGCCGCGTCCACCCGGAGGCGTCCGCCTCCCGCTCCAGGAGGTCGAACAGGTCGCCGAGCGCGTCGGCACCCAAGGAACGGGCCGCGCTCTTGAGTCGGTGGGCCGTGGTCGCCAGCACTTCCCGGTCGCGGTCCTGACAACCCTCGGCGAGCTGCGGCAGCGCTTCCTGCAGGTCAGCGAGGAGACTCGCGACCAGCTCCGCCACAGCCTCGTCGCCGATCTGTTCCCGCAGCCTGGCGACGACATGGATATCGATCAGGCTGCGTTGCGCAGGCACCCCCGACGCGGCAGCGGTCGCCTGACCCTCGCCACGCAGGACATCTGCGAGGGCCTTCAGGTCGATGGGCTTGCCCAGGAAGGCGTCCATCCCGGCCTCGCTGCAGCGCCGGACGTCCGCGGCGGTGACGTTCGCGGTCATGGCCACGATCCGGACCGGCCGCTCCGGCCAGCGCGACCTGATCTGCCGGGTCGCCTCCAACCCGTCCATCTCCGGCATCTGCACATCCATGAACACCAGGTCGTAAGGACGCAGCTCCAATGCGGCCAGCGCCTCCCGGCCACTGGCTGCCACATCAGCCCGGAAGCCGAACCGGGCGAGCAGGTGCAGCGCCACCTTCTGGTTCACCGGGTTGTCCTCCACCACCAGAATCGACAGCGACCGGCTGAGCTCGGGCAGGTCGAACGCCGAGGTCGTGGAAGGCACCAGACGCTCCGGAAGGACATCCGGCTTGGTCAGCCTGGACATCAGGTCGAAGCGCTGTTCCTGGTTGGCCGGTTTGGACAGGACAGCCTCGAAGGTGCCCCTGGCGGCCACCTCACGGGCATCCACCCCCGCCGAGGACAGCAGGATCAGCCGGGCGCCGGGGAGCCGGACGCGCATCAGCGCACCGAGCTCGGCGCCGTCCATCCCGGGCATCATCAGGTCCAGGACCGCGAACGCGAACTCCTGGTCGTGCTGCACGATGCCGAGCGCCTCCTCCGCGCTCTCCGCCGACACACACCCCATGTCGTGCCGGGCGGCCCACGACTGGAGGATCCGCCGGTTGGTCGTGTTGTCGTCGACGACCAGCATCCGCTGCCCGGCCAGGTCTGCCGGCACCGACTTGGCCACCACCGCGCTGGAGCCGCCCAAGAAGGTGAAGCTCGCTGTGGTCCCCACCCCCGGGGTGGACTCCATCGTGATCGTGCCGCCCATCTGCTCCACGAGCTGGCGGCAGATCGCCAGTCCCAACCCGGTCCCGCCGTAGACCCGGGTGGTGGTGCTGTCGGCCTGGGTGAACTGGTCGAACAACGCCTCGATCCGCGCCGGCTCGATCCCCACGCCGGTGTCGCTGACGGCAACCCGCAGCCTGACGCCGTCCTCCTGCACCTCCTCGACGGAGATGCGGACGACGACCTCGCCGACCTCGGTGAACTTCACCGCGTTCGAGAGCAGGTTCAGCAGCACCTGTCGGAGCCGACCGGGATCGCCGACGACCACCTCAGGCACGTCCGGAGCGATGTCACCGGCGATCTCCAAGCCCTTGTCATTCGCCTGCTGCGCGATGAGGTCCAGCGACTGCCGCAGCCAGTCGCGGACGGCAAACGGCAACGCCTCGAGCTCGAGCTTGCCGGCCTCGAGCTTGGAGTAGTCCAAAATGTCGTTGATGATCGTGAGCAGATGCTCACCACTCGTGCGGACCGTCTCGACGTAGTCGCGCTGGTTGACGTCCAGGGTGGTGTCGAGCAGCAGGCTGGTCAGCCCGATGACCGCGTTCATCGGGGTCCGGATCTCATGGCTCATGTTGGCCAGGAACTCCTGCTGCGCCAGGGCCGCCTGCTCGGCCACATCCCTCGCGTGGAGCACCACCTCCTCGAACGCCTTCCGCTCGGTGATGTCGCGGACCGCGGCGGTCACCATGACACCGCCCTCGATATCGATGGCGGACAGCGAGATCTCGGCCGGAAACTCCGTCCCGTCCTTGCACAGCCCGATCAGGTCGAGGCCGACTCCCATGGGTCGGACCGCTGGGTTGCGGAAATAGTTGAGCCGATGCTGCGGATGGGTCCCGCGCACCCGGTCGGGGATGAGCGTCTCCACGGACTGGCCGAGCAGTTCCTCACGGGGATAGCCGAACAGCCGTTCCGCCTGGTCATTGACCAGGCGGATCCGCCCTTGGTCGTCGACTCCGAGCAGCGCGTCCGGCGCCGCCACCAGCAGCCCCTCGAACTTCGCCTGCGTCTTCAGACTTCGCTCGGTGGCGGCCCGCTCCTCGACCCGGCGCCGGGCCACCACCACCGCAACCACGGTGAAGACCAGGACAAGCAGGAGCGCCACTCCCAACGTGACGTACAGGCTTTGCCGGAAGGGCCCGGCGGCGGCCAAGGCGACCGGCATCGGCATGACCGCGGTGACCGTCCAACCGAGTCCAGGCACCGGCCCGGCCGCGCCGAGCGATCCGTCCAGTGCGATGTCCACGTTCCGGCCTGCGAGCGCCTGCTGGGTCGCCGCATCGATGTGCCCGCTGCGCGGCTCCCCCTGTGCGTCGACATCCAGCGCCTGGGACCCGGTGAGGACCTGACCGCTCTGGTCGGTCACCCTGATCTGGACGCCGTCGTCCTTGCGGGTCCCCTCGGCGAGCCTGCGGACGGTCTCTAGGCGCCAGACCACTCCGGCGTAACCGAGCACGCGGCCTCCGTCGCGCACCGGGGCTGCCACCGCGACCACCAGCGGGCGGTCGCCGGCAGCCGAGCGGAAGGCCTCCGAGATGTAGGGCTTGCCGGTCCTTGACACGCCCTTGAACCAGTCCCGGAAGGCGAAGCTCCGGCCGAGTAGGTCGCGTTGTGTTGGATACAGCCCGGCCACCCGCCCCTGCGCATCGGTGACGAAGCCGGTAGGCGCGTCCTTTGTGCGGGCGAGGGTGGACAGCTCCTCCTCCATGTTCGCGTGCGACGCAGGCGTAGGCGCCAGGAGATAACTGGTGATGGAGCGGCTTGCGGCCGAGACCTCGACCGGCCGCTTGTAGTCATTGCCGATGCGCACCAGGGCGCGGATCGCCGCGTCCCGGTTGGACCGGAGGCGCACCTGCGCCTGGTCACGGACGGTCTGGTCAGCCTGCTGCGCCGCCACCGCCACCACCCCGGACAGGAGGGCGACCGCGAGCAGCCCCACCACCGCGGGGACCATGCCTGCGCGCCGAGGCCGGGCGGACAACGTCGAGCGCAGCCGTCCACCGTCCCTCGTCGTGGTCATCCCAACCTCCCCTGTCAGCACGCCCATTCCTGCGCGGCGAACGCCCACGAGAGAGCCCTCTACTCGATCCCTCTCGCCCCGTCGCCATGGCATTGCTCATCCGAGCAAGAGCCTCTCGCGAACCTTTGCCACTAAATGCACCCTTGTGGGACACGTTCCCGTCACCAACGCCGCACTCCGCGCAACGTGTGTGCAGGGTCACTGGGTCGCGGGTGCCCGTCCGTGTCCGGGAGCGCGGGTGGGGTCGGCGTCCGGCTCAAGTCGGAACGGCCGCACGACACCGGCGCTGATCACCTCGTTGGCGAGTCGGGCGCGCCTGTTCGTGCCCGACTCGATGCGGAACTTCTGGTAGAGCCGCAGCAGGTGCTGCTTGACGGCAGCCTCGGTGACGACCAGCTCGGTCGCGACCTCCTGCGTGCTCGCCGGGGCGACGAAGGCGTCGTGCTGCAGAGCCGGTCGGCACAGCGCAGCAAGCACTTCGCGCTCCCTGTGGGTCAGGTGAGGTGTGGACAGCTGCCGCAGCACGACGGTGTCGTCCGCCCCGCCTGCCGCGCCCAGTCCGCCGACGCGGGTCCGCACGACGCCGAAGGACACGATGTCGCCCTCAAGCAGGACGCGCCTGCCGATCCGGACACCGTTGACCCAGGTGCCGCAGACCGACAGACCGAGGTCCGACAGCACATGGTGCGATCCACGCCGGTGGATCTCGGCGTGCAGGGGCGAGACACTCACGTCCAACAGTGCGATGTCGACCCCCACACCCCTGCCGACGGTGGTGAGCGCCGCGGTGAGCGGGAGGATGCCGCCGGTCGCTTCCAACCTCAGGTGCGGTCGGGTGATCACCTGGCGTCCAACCAGCGGTGATCGCGCTCGCTGTTCCGCAGTGCCTCGACGGCATCCTGGCGTGCACGGGCTCTGAGCTGGTCGGCGACCATCGACTCCCGGACATTGCGGCGGGAGGCGAACTGGCCCCCGTGCGGAAAGACCAGCAGCCCAATTCCGACGGCTGATCGTGCGTGACGCCGCATTGCGAACACGTCGAAGTTACGGATGGCACACCCCCAGGGTTTTCTCAGCATCGGCTCATGCCTGCACCCAGGTTGCACTCTTTGTCCCAATTTAGGGAGGGTGTAGACCCTCGACCTCGCTAGGGCTGGCGCTTTCTGGCGGAAGGGACAGGCCCCCGCTCAGGGCTACAGCCGGAGGCGGGATCGCCGAATCCACCTGCCGACCCTGCTCAGGTCGGGCCCCCACCTGCCCGCGCGCGACGACCGGTCACCGGCCGCCGCGCCTCGGGAGCCGTCAGTGCGAGGGCGCGCGGTGCGGACGGGCCGAGCTGCTCGAGGTGCTGGACCGGTCCGGCGAGGGACGCGAGGAGCTGCGGTCACCGCTGGCCGGACGGGCCGACGATCGGGCACCCGTCGGGGGGCCCCACTGCTTGCGCGACCCGGCCCGGCGGGAGACCTCGGGACGGTAGGGCGCGCTGACGATGACCGGCTCGCCGGACTCCGCGATCGCGCGGACCGCGGGGTGCCCGGACACGACAGTGGTGGCGCTGACCTCGATGCCGGCGCGCTCACGCAACCGCTGGTGGTCGCGGACCTCACCGGACAGCAGCAGCGACACGACGGTGCCGCGGGCACCGGCGCGGGCCGTGCGGCCCGAGCGGTGCAGGTAGTCCTTGTGGTCGGCCGGCGGGTCGAAGTGCACGACCAGGTCGACGTCGTCGACGTGGATACCGCGGGCCGCGACGTCGGTCGCGACGAGCACGCGGGTGCTGCCGCCCTGGAAGTTCTCGAGGGCGCGCTTGCGGGCGTTCTGGGTCAGGTTGCCGTGGATCGCGACGGCGTTGACGCCGGACGTCGACAGCTGCACGGCGAGACGGTCGGCGCCGTGCTTGGTGCGGACGAAGAACAGCGTGCGGGCCGGCCGGGCTGCGATCTCGGCTGCGATCTCGACCTTGGCGTCACGGCTGACCGCGAAGACCACGTGGTCCATCGTGTCGACGGGCGAGGCCGCCGGCGCGACAGCGTGCATCGCCGGGTTGGTGAGGTAGCCCATGGCGAGCTTGTCGACACCGCGGTCCAAGGTGGCCGAGAACAGCAAGCGCTGGCCGTCGCCGGGGGTGAGGTCGAGCAGTGCGGTGACGGCCGGCATGAAGCCGAGGTCAGCCATGTGGTCGGCCTCGTCGAGGACGGTGATGGCGATCTGGGACAGCACGCACTCGCCCTGGTCGATGAGGTCCTGGAGCCGACCGGGGGTGGCGACGACGATGTCGACGCCGCGACGGAGCTGGTCGATCTGCCGGCCCAGCGAGGCACCGCCGTAGATGGTCATGACCTTGAGGTCGAGCGCCTGCCCGAGCGGAGCGAGGGCGTCGTTGACCTGCTGCGCCAGCTCGCGGGTGGGCACGAGCACCAGGCCGCGCGGCGTCTTGGAGGTGCGGGTGCCACCGACGAGGCGGGTCAGCATCGGCAGGCCGAAGGCGAGGGTCTTGCCGGAGCCGGTCTGGCCCCGACCGAGGACGTCGCGGCCGGCGATCGCGTCAGGCAGCGCGCGGGCCTGGATCGCGAACGGCGCGGTCACGCCGCGACGCGACAGCGCGATGATGAGCGCCTCGGGCAGGCCGAGCTCCTGGAAGGTGGGGACCGGCGCCTCGGCGGCGAGCATCGAGGCCTGCGCGGCCTCGTCGAGACCGATCTCGAGCGGGCTCTTGGCCGGGGCCGGGCGCATCGCGCGGGGCGTGTTCGACGACGAACGCGGACGTGATGAGGAGGTGCGTGATGCGGACGTGCGGGGACTGCGGGCATAGCCAGGCATAGAGAAATACTCCGTTTGCTCGTGGTGCTTCGTTCGGGGCCGCAAAGGTGAGAGGCGGGCGGTCCGAGGAAGGACGAAGCACGACACAGAGCGACCGTGCGGGCAGTGGTGCCCGACTGGCGAGGACTGAGGTCCTGGCGCAAGCCTACCGGGGATCGGTCCGGCGAGCCGCAGAACGTCTTTGTGCCGTCGGTCACCGCCCGGGCTAGCCTTCGCCCGTGACGATGCCTCCTTCCGGATACGGTCCTCCTTCCGGATACGGTCCCCCTCCCGGTTACGGTCCCCCGGCTGGCGGGTCGCCGTACCAAGCCCCGCCGGAGGACACGACGCTGGCGGTGCTCGTGCACCTGTCGCTGTTCGTGTTCGGCCTCCTGGGACCGCTCGTGGTCTACCTGATCAGCAAGGACGATCCGACCAAGCCGATGACCCGCTGGCATGCGGCGGAGGCACTGAACTTCCATCTCTCGCTGATGATCTACGCGATCGTCAGCGTCGTGCTGATCCTCGTCGTCGTCGGCATCGTCATGCTGCTGGCCCTCGCGGTCGGCTCCGTGGTGCTCGCGATCATCGCCGCGGTCGCGGCCGGCAAGCGCGAGGCCTACCGCTATCCGCTCACCATCCGCTTCGTCCACTAGTCCACGAGGTCACGGACCAGGGCGTCGGCGAGCAGTCTGCCGCGCAACGTCAGCACCGCAAACCCTTGCTGGTACGGCGAAAGCTCGAGCAGTCCTTCGGCGAGGTGCCGCTTCGCCGCGTCCCGGCCGGCCGGGTGCAGCACGTCGAGCGGCAGGCCGCTGGCCAGCCGGAGCTCGAGCAGGATCCGCTCGACCCGCTGGTCCTCCGGCGATAGGACCTCCCTGGCCTGCGCGGGACTGAGGCCGCCTGAGAGCCGCTGCTGGTAGGCGGTCGGGTGCTTGACGTTCCACCAGCGCACTCCGCCGACGTGGCTGTGCGCCCCCGGGCCGGCGCCCCACCAGTCGCCGCCCTGCCAGTAGCCGAGGTTGTGCCGGCACGGCTCGCCCCAGTTGGAAACCTCATACCAGCCAAGGGTTTCCAGCGACTGCTCGGCCATCAGGTAGCGGTCGGCGAGGACGTCGTCGTCGGGCATCGGCACCTCGCCCCGGCGGACCTGCCCACCGAGTCGGGTCCCCTCTTCGACGATGAGGGCGTAGGCGCTGACATGCGTCGGCTCGGCGGCCAGGGCCGCGTCGAGGGAGGTCTGCCAGTCGGCGTCGGACTCCCCCGGCGCGCCGTAGATGAGGTCGAGGGAGACCTGCTCGAACCCCGCCGCGCGGGCCTCCTGCACGGCCTCCTGCGGCCGGCCCGGGGTGTGCGTGCGGTCCAGGGCGGCGAGCACGTGCGGCACCGCCGACTGCATCCCGAAGCTCATCCGCGTGAAGCCGGCCTCACGCAGCTCGGCGAGCGACCGCGCGTCGACGGAGTCGGGGTTGGCCTCGGTGGTGACCTCGGCGCCGGGCGCCAGCCCGAACTCCTCGTCGATGGTGCGCAGGACCTTCGCCAGGTCGCTGCTGGACAGCAGCGTCGGGGTGCCGCCACCGACGAAGACGGTCTGCACGGGCGGCACCTCACCGAGGACCTGCCGCGCCATCCGGAGCTCCTGCACGACCGTGTCGCTGTACGACGCTTGCAGGCCGTCCAGGTCGGTGTAGGTGTTGAAGTCGCAGTAGCCGCAGCGGGTGCGGCAGAACGGCACATGCACGTAGACACCGAAGGGCGCCTGCCCGAGCCGGCTCAGAGCGGAGCCGGGCAGTGCCCCGTCGGACGGGGCGGGGTCGCCGTCGGGCAGGGCGCTGGGCACATCTCCACGTTAGACGTCGGTGGTGAGTGGCCGCGGCAGGAAGACGGCACCGACACCCCTCGTCGCGGCGACGTCGGCGGGGTTGGAGATGGCACATCGCCGCAGGGACAGGCAACCGCAGCCGATGCAGCTGTCGAGCCCGTCGCGCAGGGCTTCCAGGGCGGCGATCTGCTCGTCGAGCCGCGCGCGCCACGCCTTGCTCAGATGGGCCCAGCCGGCCTTGGTGGGGGTGCGGCTCCCCGGCAGCGTGTCGAGGGCCGCACGCACCTCGTCGAGCGACAAGCCGATGTTGCGCGCAGCCCGTACGAAGGCCAGTCGACGCAGGACGCTGCGCTCGTAGCGCCGCTGTCCCCCTGTCGTCCTCGTCGCGTGCAGCAGGCCTTCCCTCTCGTAGAAGCGCAGGGCGCTGGCAGCGAAGCCACTGCGGTGCGCAACCTCGCCGACGGTCAGCAGATCGTCCGGTCTCATCCCAGCTCCTTGACATGAAGTTGACTTCAACTATGACGATGGCCGGACACCAACGTCAAGGAGACCCACGTCATGCCCCTCGCCCTCATCACCGGAGGCTCCCGCGGTCTCGGCCTCGCCCTCGCCCGCGCCTTGGCCGGGGAGGGCTGGGACCTCGTCCTCGATGCCCGCTCTGCCCCTCAGCTCTTGACGGCAGCCCCGGCCGGGGCCGTGCTCGTCCCCGGGGACGTCTCCGACCCGGGCCACCGGCAGGAGCTGTTCGACGCCGTCGTCGCGCACGGCCACCTGGACCTGCTCGTCAACAACGCCAGCCATCTCGGCCCCTCCCCCCAACCTGTGCTGCGGGAGTACCCCCTGCCGGAACTGCGCCGGGTCTTCGAGGTGGACGTCTTCGCGCCGCTGGCCCTGACCCAGCTGCTTCTCCCGCTGTTCACCGACGGGACCGTGGTCAACGTCAGCTCCGACGCGGCGGTCGAGGCCTACGAGGGCTGGGGTGGTTACGGCTCGGCGAAGGCGGCGCTCGACCACCTGACCGCCGTACTCGCGAAGGAGGAACCGCACCTGCGGGTGCAGGCCTTCGACCCGGGCGACATGCGCACCGAGCTCCATCAGCAGGCGTTTCCGGGGGAGGACATCTCCGACCGGCCGCTCCCGGAGACGGTTGTGCCCGCGATGCTGCGGCTGCTCGAGCTGCCCAGCGGCCGCTACCGGGCCTCGGACCTGCTGCCGGTGTCCGCCCGATGAGCCTCCTCACCACCAACAACGCGACCGCCCCTCCGGAGGCCCGCGGGCTGCAGCGCGACGAAGTACGGCTGCTCGTCGCAGGAGCCGCCCTGACCGAGACCACCTTCCGTCACCTCCCGGAGCACCTGCAACCCGGGGACCTGGTGGTCGTCAACACGTCGGCCACCCTCGCCGCCGCGGTGGACGCGAACCGCGCCGACGGCAACGACGTGGTCGTGCACTTCGCGACGGCTCTCGATGACGGCACCTGGGTGGTCGAGCTGCGCCCACCTGCACCGTCCTTCGGTCCGGTCACGGACGTGCGGGTCGGCGAGCGCATCTCCTTGCCCTCCGGGGCCTGGCTGTCGGTGCTCGCCACCCTCCCGGGCCAGGTGCGGCTGCACCGCGCCGAGGTGTTCCTCGAGGGTCCGCTGTCCACACTGCTGGAGCAACGCGGCCGACCGATCGCTTACGGCTACGTCCCCGGAAGATGGCCGCTTTCGTCGTACCAGACGGTGTTTGGCTGTGAACCGGGGAGCGCCGAGATGCCTAGCGCGGGACGGCCGTTCAGCGAGGCGGTCGTCACCGCTCTCGTGCAGCGGGGAGTGCTGCTGGCACCGATCGTGCTGCACACCACCGTCTCCTCGCCGGACGTCGGTGAGCCGCCACTGCCCGAGCGGTTCCGGGTGCCGGACGCGACCGCCTCCGTGGTGAACCAGGTGCGGTCCCGCGGTGGTCGCATCGTTGCCGTCGGTACGACGGTGACCCGAGCCCTGGAGACGGTGGCCGCCGAGGACGGGACCGTGCGCGGCGACGGCGGCTGGACCGAGCTGGTCCTGGGACCGGACCGGCCCGCGCGCGTGGTCACCGGTCTGGTCACCGGCTGGCACGAGCCGGGGGCGTCCCACGTGAAGCTGCTGGAAGCGGTCGCCGGCGAGGAGCTGGTGGCCCGGGCCTATGACGAAGCTGTCGCCCGCGACTTCCTGTGGCACGAGTTCGGAGACAGCTGCCTGCTCCTCCCCCCTCGTGGGGTGGGTCAGCGGTAGCGGTAGACGCTGACCCAGTCGACGGCGAGGGTCACGTCGCGCGGGGTGGCCGAGCTGACCGCGCCGATGGCCTGGGTGGCGTGGGTCTGCAGGGCCAGGGTCATCGGGACGGTCGGGACGGCGGCGGTCATCACGCCGAACACCCGCCCGTCGAGGGTGGACGCGAGGCGCCCGGGGCTCCACTCGACGCCGTAGGTGTGCCACTGCCGCATGTCGACGTTGGCATAGACCAAGGTTGCCGTGGCCATCACCCGGCCCGGCCCGGGGGCGGGGATCAGGGGCACTTCCCTTGCCTATCAGGAAGTCCCACTCTGGCGCCTGCGACTTTCCCAGGCTGATCGAGGCGCCCGGCGATGAGGCAGGCACGACGCGGTCCCTGGCTTCAGAGGCCTGTATGACGTATCGTCATACGCATGACAGCGCCTGCGAGCAGTCCGAGTGGCGGCAGCATCTGGCAGACGCGGCTGTCTCGTGAAGCCGCGGCTACCTACGAACAGGACCTCGAAGTCCTTGGCATCGACCGCTCGGAGGCCCTGCGCAGAGGTCTGAGACTGCTGCACCGCGAGGCGCTCGAGACCCGGATGGCGAACGACGTCGAGGACTTCTACGAGGGTGCTCGGGCGCCGCTGAGCGATGTCACCGCGGCGATCTTCGACGCCGACGCGCCCGAGGGCCGTGCCTGAGCTCGTGATGGCTGGACCGGGTCCCCTGCGCGGAGAGGTGTGGGACGCAGCGATGCCCCGGGTCGGGGATCACCCGGTAGTGATTCTGACGATCAACGCGCTGCTGCAACGGCTGTCCGCAACGACGGCCGTGCTCGTCACCGGGACCCCCGGGCCGCGGTCAACGCACGTCCCGCTGGGCTCGGATGCCGGTCTCACCCGGTACGACGAGAGCTACGCCGTGGCAACCGAACTGCACAACGTGCCGCTCTCGGCTCTACGTGTGCAGCGTGGACGACTGTCCCGCGGCGAGCTGCGCGCGCTGGAGGGTGCGGTTCGTATCGCCCACGGCTTGCTCGACGCGGACGCCTAGGCCGTCGCGGCGGCGTACGTCTGACCACGTCACCAGCGTCAGGACTTGGGCTTCTCCTCGCCCGTCGAGAGCGCGGCGATGAACGCCTCCTGGGGGACCTCCACGCGGCCGACCATCTTCATGCGCTTCTTGCCCTCCTTCTGCTTCTCGAGGAGCTTGCGCTTGCGGGTGATGTCGCCGCCGTAGCACTTGGCGAGCACGTCCTTGCGGATCGCGCTGATGGTCTCGCGGGCGATCACCTTGGCGCCGATCGCGGCCTGGATCGGGACCTCGAAGCCCTGCCGCGGGATCAGCGTGCGGAGCTTGGTCGTCATCGTGTTGCCGTAGGCGTAGGCCTTGTCCTTGTGCACGATCGAGCTGAACGCATCGACCGGCTCGCCCTGCAGCAGGATGTCGACCTTCACCAGGTCGGAGGCCAGCTCCCCGGCCGGCTCGTAGTCGAGCGACGCGTAGCCGCGGGTGCGCGACTTCAGCTGGTCGAAGAAGTCGAAGATGATCTCGCCGAGCGGCATCGTGTAACGGATCTCGACCCGGTCCTCGCTCAGGTAGTCCATCCCCTGCAGCTGGCCACGGCGACCCTGGCAGAGCTCCATCACGGCGCCGACGAACTCGTTCGGCAGCAGCACCATGGCCTTGACGACCGGCTCGTAGATCTCGGAGATCTTGCCCTTGGTGGGCCAGTCGCTCGGGTTGGTCACGACCAGGTCCTCACCGCTCTCCATCACCACCCGGTAGACGACGTTGGGCGCGGTGGAGATGAGGTCGAGGCCGTGCTCGCGCTCGAGCCGCTCACGCACGATCTCCAGGTGCAGCAGGCCGAGGAAGCCGACGCGGAACCCGAACCCGAGGGCCGCGGAGGACTCCGGCTCGTAGACCAGGGCGGCGTCGTTGAGGCGCAGCTTGTCGAGGGCCTCCCGCAGCGCCGGGTAGTCGCTCCCGTCGAGGGGATAGAGGCCGGAGAACACCATCGGCTTGGGGTCGCGGTAGCCACCGAGCGACTCGGTCGCCGGGTTGCGGACCGTGGTGAGGGTGTCGCCGACCCGGGCCTGGCGGACGTTCTTCACACCCGGGATGACGTAGCCGACCTCACCGGCGGACAGGAACTCGGTCGGCTTCATCTCCGGGGAGACGACCCCGACCTCGAGGATGTCGTGGGCGTTCTGTGTAGACATCATCAGCCCGCGGTCCTTGGTGGACAGCTGCCCGTCCATGACGCGGACCATCGTGATGACGCCCCGGTAGGGGTCGTAGAACGAGTCGAAGATCATGGCCCGCGCGGGTCCGTCCGGGTTGCCCATCGGCGGGGGGACGTCGCGCACGATGGCGTTGAGCACGTCGGGCACGCCCACGCCGGTCTTGGCGCTGATCCGCAGCACGTCATCGGGCTCGCAGCCGATGATCTTGGCGATCTCCTCGGCGTACTTGTCGGGCTGCGCGGCGGGCAGGTCGATCTTGTTGAGCACCGGGATGATGTGCAGGTCGTTCTCGAGCGCCAGGTAGAGGTTGGCCAGGGTCTGGGCCTCGATGCCCTGCGCCGCGTCGACGAGCAGCAGCGTGCCCTCGCAGGCGGCGAGCGACCGCGACACCTCGTAGGTGAAGTCGACGTGCCCCGGGGTGTCGATCATGTGCAGGACGTAGTCCTTGCCGTCGTCGGCGGTCCACGGCAGCCGGACGTTCTGCGCCTTGATGGTGATGCCGCGCTCGCGCTCGATGTCCATCTTGTCGAGGTACTGCGCGCGCATCTGCCGGGCGTCCACCACGCCGGTGACCTCGAGCATCCGGTCGGCCAGCGTCGACTTGCCATGGTCGATGTGGGCGATGATGCAGAAGTTCCTGATGATCTCCTGCGGAGTGTTCGTGGTCACGAGCCAGTCTATCGGCGTCCGGCCGCCACCCCACCCGCTCGCCTGCGGAGAGGCGTCGTTGGCTTGCCCAGAGGCGTGGCTGCTAGTCTTGTTCGACCGCATGCGGTGTGCATCCGCATGTCTCAGCGTGCCCATCCGATTGAAGGATTCTTCCGCAGTGGCGAACATCAAGAGCCAGATCAAGCGCATCAAGACCAACGAGAAGGCGCGGCTGCGCAACAAGTCGGTCAAGAGCGCGCTCAAGACCGCCGTGCGCAAGTTCCGTGAGGCCTTCGCCTCCGGCGACGCCACCGCGACGAACGCTGCGCTGCAGACCGCGAGCCGTCAGCTCGACAAGGCCGCCAGCAAGGGCGTCATCCACACCAACCAGGCTGCCAACCGCAAGTCGGCGATGGCCAAGCAGGCCGCCGAGCTCGTCTCCAAGTAGTCCACGTACGACAGGCGCCGGTCCCCTCGGGGAACCGGCGCCTTCGTCGTTTCGGGGGCTGGGGTCAGGCCCGCTGGGGTCAGGCGCGCTGGGGTCAGGCCCGCTGGGGTCAGGCGGCTGGGGTCAGGCGGCTGGGGTCAGGCGGCTGGGGTCAGCGTCCGCGGCGGCGGAGCCGGCGCAGGACGAGGACCCCGAGCCCGCCGCCCAGGAGCTGCTTCGCGTGCGGCGCCACCTTCGCGACGATCGGCTGGGCCTTCGTGTAGCCCTGGAGCATCGCGTTCTGGGCCCGCGGCGGAGCCTTCAGGTAGGCCTTCAGCGCGACATCACTGGTCATCGCCTTGAGCCCGGTGGGCTTGGCGGCGGCATCTGCGGGTGGCGTGCTGTCGGTCATCTGCAGCCCTTCGTCGTGGGAGCGGCGCCTTCGCCTGCTCGGACGGCGACGATAGCGCCCCCCTTGGGTAGCGTGACCGGGTGATGGCGTTGTCCCCGGGAGCGGCTTGTGGCCGACGCCGCTGACGTGCGCGAGGTCGCGTTGTCGCTGCCCGGCGTGGTGGAGGTCGACAGCCAGGGGTTCGACTTCCGGGTCGCCGGCAAGGGCTTCGTCTGGTCCTATCCGGAGCGCCAGCCAGGCAAGCCCCGGGTCATCCGTACCGACATCGCGGTGCTGTTCGTCGGCGACGAGGCCGAGCGGCAGGCCCTGCTCAAGGGCGAGCCCGCGCTGTTCTTCACCGCCCACGGCTACGAGGGTTGGCCGCTGGTGCTGCTGCGTCTCGACCAGGTCGACGTACGGCGACTCGAGGAGCTGGTGACCGACGCCTGGCAGATGCGGGCCGGGTCTGAGGTTGAGGGCACCACGAGCTGACCGCTGGGACAGGCCTACCCGCCGCGCTGCACGCCGTCCGGACCAGCGCCACCGCGGCCCAGGTATCCCGCGAGCAGGTCGTGGCCCTTCACGAGGACGGCCACCGCGACGGGCAGCACCACGATCGTCCAGGCCGACGCCAGGTCGGCCATCGCCAGCAGCCCACCGGCCGCGGCCATGCCCTCACCGAGCACGGCACGCTGCCAGGCGTTCGGATGCACGTGCTGCAGGTGCAGCAACTTCGGATACAGCGGCTGCTTGTGACGCGTCGTCTCCACCTCGGTCATCGTGCGCCACCCCGGGCCTGCACGACGGTCAGCAGAGCCCTTTCCACCGCGTACGACGCATCGCTGGCCCCGCCCTTGACGTCGCCGTCCGCGGTCGCGACCGCCTGCAGCGCGACCGTCAGCCCCTCCGGTCGCCAGCCGCGGGCCTGCCGTTGGGTCTTCTCGACCATCCAGGGCGGCATGCCGAGCTGGCTGGCGAGGACGTGCGCCGGCTGACGACCGGCGGAGGCCACCATCGCGACGGCACGCAACGTGCTGGCGAGGGCGCTCGTCACGAGCACCGGGGCCAACCCGGTGGACTGACCCCAGCGGACCAACTCGAGTGCCCCGGCCAGGTCACCCTCGACGGCCTTGTCGGCGATGGCGAAACCGCTCGACTCGGCCCGCCCACGGTGATAGCGGCCGACGACCTCGGTGGTGATCGGACCCTCGGTGTCGGAAAGCAGCTGGCTGGCCGCCGAGCACAGCTCGCGCAGGTCGTTGCCGACCGCGTCGAGCAGCGCGGTGACGGCCTCCTCGGCCACCTGGCGGCCGTCGGCGCGCAGCTCCATCCGGACCAGGTCGCGACGGTCGCTCGCCTTGGTGACCTTCGCCGCATCGACCCGACGCGCACCCGCGCCCACGAAGGAGGCGATCAGCTGCTTTCCCTTGGCCCCACCGGCATGCAAGGCCACCAGACAGATCTCGGGGACCGGGTCTGCCAGGTAGGCGAGCACCTCGGCGGCCACCTCCTTGGACAGGTCCTGGGCAGAACGCAGCACCACCACCCGCTCGTCGGCGAACAGCGATGGGCTCAGGACCTCGACCAGGTCGCCCGACTCCAGGGCACCACCGTCGAGCTCGGTGAGATCGGTCTCGGGGTTGCGCTCACGTGCCGCCCGGACGACCGCGGAGACGGCGCGGGAGACGAGCAACTCCTCCTCCCCCACGACGAGCGTCAGCGCGGGGAGATCGTCAGACTTCGGCACGCCCCCATGCTCCCATGGCGGGCCGCGGGCCTGCGCCGTCGGCGGCACCGGCTCGATCGAGTCGCAAAGCTCCAGCGCGGCCGCGGGCACGCCGAGCACGGGAGCAGCCCTCACCGGCGAGCCGACGAGTGGGGGCGCTGGGAGGTGATGGGAGGCGAGCGGCGTACCGGGGAGCAGGTGGGCTCCGCGAGCGACTGCGCTCAGCTGCCCTGCGCGCAGCACCACCGCGACGTCGCCGTCGCGGTCGCTGCGGTAGATGCGGGTCCCGGCTGCCGCGATCCGGTCGAGCGTCGCCGTCGACGGGTGGCCATAGGGGTTGTCCATGCCTACCGGCGTGAGGGCGACCTTGGCGCGGACCGCGTCGAGGAAGCCCGGATCCTGCTTCCGGGAGCCGTGGTGCGGAACCTTGAAAACGTCTGCGGCGAGCGGCACCCCGCGGTCGACCAGGGATCGCTGGGCGTCACCTTCGAGGTCGCCCGCGAACAGCACCGTGACGCCGTGGGTCACCAGGCGCAGGACGATCGAGCTGTTGTTGGGGTCGCTGTCGGTGCCGCGCCGCGCGGTGGCGTCGAGGACCTCCCAGGAGACGGCGCCCACCGACCTGACCTCCCCGATCTGGGCGCGCACCACCGGGATCCGGCGTTTGCCCAGCCACCGCAGCAACCGGTCGCGTTCGACCGCGGGTTCGTCGAGCGGACCGATCTCGACCTCGCCTACCTGGCGTCCGCGCAGCACCCCCGGCACGCCCTCGACATGGTCGGCGTGCAGGTGGGTGAGCACGAGCAGGGGGATCCGGTCGATGCCGAGCCGCGACAGGCAGCGGTCGATCGGGCGCGGATCGGGGCCGCCGTCGACGACCAGCGCGGTCCCCTCCCCGAGCCGCACGACGTACGCGTCCCCCTGCCCCACGTCGCAGCTCACGAGCACCCACCCCGGCGGCGGCCAGCCGGGCCTCAACACGACGACCGTGAGCACCGCGACGAGCACCCCCACCAGGCCGGCGGCGACGGCCCGCCGGAGCCGCGGCCGGTGCAGGACCAGCGCGCCGAGTGTCATCAATCCGAGGGCGAGCAGCGCCCCCGGCCAGCCGCTCGGCAACGACGTGCCGGCCCCCGGCTGCCTGGCCCCGGTGTGCGCGATCGTCACCAGCCACCAGGTCGGGAGGTAGGCCACCCAGGCCGCGGCCTGCGCCAGCGGCAGCGACACGGGCGCGACCAGAGCCGCAACCACACCCAGCACGGTCGCGGGTGCCACCGCGGGTACGGCGAGCAGGTTGGCCGGGACGGCCAGCAGCCCGAGCGATCCGGAGATGGCGACCACCACAGGTGTGCAGGCGACCTGGGCGGCCGCGGGGACGGCGAGCGCGTCGGCCAGCCAGCCGGGCATCCGCCGGGCCAGCCGCGTCCGCCATACCGGAGCGAGCAGGAGCAGGCCCGCGGTCGCGAGCGTCGACAGCGCAAAGCCCGGCTGCGCAGCCAGATCCGGAGACAGCAGCACTAGACCGAGGACCGCGGCGCACAGCGCCGGGAGGGCCTGTTTTCGGGAGCCGGTCGCCAGTGCCACCAGACCGATGACGCCCATCACCCCGGCCCGCAGCACCGACGGTGACGGACGGGCGAGCACCACGAAAGCCAGCAGCACCAGGGCCGCGACCGGTGGGCGGAAACGCAACCCGATCCGCAACCACCCGCAGGCGGCCAGCGCGGCCGCGAGCACCACGGCAACATTCGTGCCCGACACGGCCGTCAAATGCGTCAAGCCAGTAGTGCGAAAGTCCTCCCGGAGCTGGGCGTCGAGCCGGCTGGTGTCGCCCTCCACCAGCCCGGGAAGCAGGCCGCGCTCGTCCGACGGCAGCGGGTCGGTGGCGTCCCGCAAGCCCTGACGCAACCGTCCTGCGACCCGCTGGACGGTCGACGGCATCGACAGGACCTGCGGTGGTCCACGGGCTGACAGCAGGGCCGCGATGTCGTCGCCCGCGTCCGGGCTCTGCACCCGGCCCTCCACCCGGACCCGTTGGCTCGGCAGCAGCCCGAGCCAGTGGCTGTCCGTGGCGAGCACCAACACCGGCTGTCGCAGGTGGACGGTGCGACCGGCGACCTCGAGCACCTCGATCCGCAGCCGGGCCACGATCAGTTGCTGGAAGGCGAGCACATTGCCCTTCGGGGCTACGACCCGAGGGTCGTCGAGCAACACTCCCTCGACGGTGACGGAGGCGCCGCGGGCGGCCGCGTCGGCGAGCGGGCCGGTGGTCCGCGCGTGCACCCGCGCAGCCGTCGCGAGTCCCGCGGCCGCGGCGCACACGAGGGTGGCCGCAACCACCGCGGACCGGCCGCACTGCGACCCCAGGAGTCGTGGGGCCAGGAGTCGTGGGGCCAGGAGTCGTGGGGCCAGGAGTCGTGGGCCAATGCGTCGTGGGCCAATGCGTCGTGGGCCACCCTTTCGTTGGCCACCCTTTCGTGGGCCAAGGAGCACTGCGGCCGCAACGACGGCGAACACCACGGAGACCGCGGCCAGGACCGCCGGTGGTAGGAGTCGACCCTGCCAGGCGACGAGCCACGCGGCCCCGGCCGGCAGGGCGAGTCTCAGGTCCGGTGCCTCGGTCGTCGGCCGGTCGAACAGGCTTGCCATCAGACCCGCACCTTGGCCTTGACCGACCGATACTTCGCCTCGCCGATGCCATCGACTTCACGCAACTGATCGACGCTGGCGAACCTGCCGTGCTCGGTGCGCCAGGCCACGATCCGCTCGGCCAGCACCGGCCCGAGGCCGGGCAGCGCATCGAGATCCTGCGCTGTGGCGAGGTTGAGGTCGAGCAGCCCACCGGCTGCCGCGCCGGGAACCGGGGTGCCCTCCACACCGACCTGCACCTGCTCGCCGTCCGACACCTTGCGGGCCAAGTTGAGCAGGCCGGTCGACACCCCTGGCAGCACACCACCTGCTGCGCGCAGGGCGTCGTCGACCCGGGCACCGGCTGGCAGCCGCACGAGTCCCGGTCGGCGGACCTTGCCGGCCACGTCCACGACCAGCTGCGGTCCGCCCGACGACTGCACCGCACCGGCCACGGCCGGGACGGACAACGGCTGCTCCGACGGGCGGCCGCGCAACAGCACCCCGGCGGCCAGCAGGGCAGCGACCAACCCGACCGCCGCCAGTGCCAGCGCGCCGCGCCGGCCCGGGTCGAGTCGGCCGGAAGCGAGCACGGCCCGCACCGAGACGGCCCCCTCACCCGCTCCCGAAGCAGGCACAGGCACGTGCCCCGGCGCCGGGACGGACGCCGGGACTGAGGTGGGCGCCGGCATGGGGGCGGGGGTGGGCGCGGGGGTCGGTCCCTGGCTCGGGTAGTCATCTTCTGGCGGCCCAGGTGACAGCAACTCAGGTAACAGCGGTTGCTCGGGCACCCAGCCGCCGACCCGCGTCGTCGGTGGGTCACGGCGTCCCACGAGGGCAGCGACGCGCGCAGACGCTTCGGGGCTCGGGGATCGACGGTGAAGGGGCACCCGGCGGACGCTAGGCAGACCGGGGGGCCGGCAGACCCGCCGTACAACAGGTTGTGGAGGGTCAGCCGGGCTGTGGACGCAGCCGTCGCAGGACGTTGCTGGTGTGCCTGAGCACCACGATAACCGCGATGAGCGCGGCCCACCACCGGTCCTCGGCGAGGACCAGGGCAGTCACCAGCACGGCCAGGCACGCGCTGATCGAGGCGAGCGCGACCCAGCGGGAGACGGCGACCACGAGGATCCAGACGGCGACGACGATCAGCGCCCACAACGGGTGCACCCCGAGGACCGCCCCCGCGGCCGTGGCCACCCCTTTGCCGCCCCGGCCCCGCAGGTAGGGCGAGGTGATGTGGCCGAGAACCGCAGCCAGGCCGGCGATCAGGCCCAGCTCGTGGTCGACGTTGGCATACACGGCGGCGGGGACCGCGCCCTTGGCGACGTCGAGCAGAGCGACGAGCACACCGGTCTTGCGACCCATGGCCCGGCCGGCGTTGGTGGCGCCCGGGTTGCCGGAGCCGACCGCCGTGAGGTCGATCCCACGAGCCCGCGCGATGATGGTCGCGGGAGAGACCGCCCCCACCAGGTAGCCGACGACCGCGGCCAGGATCAGCGTCGCCACACGACCACCCCGAGCAGCCCGGGCCCCACATGGGCACCGACGACCGCCCCAACCTCGGACAGGTGCAACGACTGCAGGCCCGGCAGAGCAGCCCGCAATTCCTCGGCCAGCGCCGCGGCCCGGACCGGCGCCGCGAGGTGGTGCACCGCGACCTCGACCGGCCCGTCCCCTGCCGCCTCGACGGTCAGTTCCTTGAGCCGGGCGAGGGCTTTGGAGACGGTGCGCACCTTCTCCAGCAGGCCGATGGTCCCGTCCTTCACGACGAGCAGCGGCTTGACCGCAAGCGCCGCCCCGACCAGGGCGGAGGTCGCGGTCATCCGGCCGCCGCGACGCAGGTGCTCGAGGGTGTCGACGTAGAACAGGGTGGTGGTGTCCACCTCGGCTGCGGCCGTCTCGACGCAGTCCAGCGACGCACCGCCAGCCGCCGCCTCGGCTGCGGCGAGCACCGCGAACCCCAAGCCCATCGCGATGGTGCGGCTGTCGACGACGCGCACGTCGATGCCGTCGTCCGCGACCAGTTGCGCGGCCAGGCGCGCCGAGTCCGCCGTACCCGAAAGTGCTGCGGACAGGTGGATCGAGACCACCTGCGTGGCGCCGGTGGCCCGGTAGGCCTCGACGAAGGCACCGGGGGTCGGGCGCGACGTGGAGACCTGGACGCGCCGCTCCCCCAAGGCCTGCGCGACCTCGGCCGGGGAGACCTCGACCGACTCCTGTCCCGACCGTCCGCCCAGCACGACGTGCAGCGGAACGATGGACACGTCGTACTTCTCCGCCAGCCCCTCGGGCAGGTAGGCGGTCGAGTCGGTGACAACGGCGACGCGCTTCATGCCGCGCAGGCTAGCCCGGTACGACGTTGACGAGCTTGGGGGCGCGCACGATGACGGTCCGCGGCTCCTTGCCGGCCAACAGCTCCAGCACCTTCGGCGACGCCAGCGCCAGGGCGCGCAGGTCGTCCTCGGAGATGGACGGAGGCACCGCCAGCTTGTCGCGCAGCTTGCCCGCGACCTGCACGACACAGGTGACCGTGTCGTCGACCAGCAGCGCGGGATCGGCTGTGGGCCAAAGGGATGCGTGCACCGAGTCACCGCTGCGGACGTCGTGACCCAGTCGCGACCAGACCTCTTCCGCGGTGTACGGCGCATAGCAGCTGAGCATCACGGCCAGGGCCTCCACGCCGTCGCGCAGGGACGCCGCCGGGGCCGTCGAGTCGACCGCCTTGCGCATCACGTTGGTCAGCTCCATGAACCGCGCGATCGACACGTTGAGGCGGTGTCCCTCGGTCAGCCGGGTGACCTCCTCGATCGTCTTCGCGACGGCCTTGTCGACCGCCGGATCACGGTCGCCACCGGTCAGCGCGGCCACATCGGTCGCCAGTCGCACGACGCGGGCCAGCCACTTCACCGACCCGTGCGGCGACACGTCAGCCCAGTCGATGTCGTCCTCCGGCGGACCGGCGAACACCATCGACAGCCGGACCGCGTCGACGCCATAACGCGACAGCTCCTGGCCCAGCTCGACCAGGTTGCCGGTCGACTTGCTCATCGCCGATCCGTTGAGGATCACCTGTCCCTGGTTCATCAGGGAGCTGAACGGCTCGGTGAAGTCGACCATCCCCATGTCGTGCAGGACCTTGGTGA
Organism: Frankiales bacterium; assembly: GCA_031416735.1. Classification (GTDB taxonomy): domain Bacteria; phylum Actinomycetota; class Actinomycetes; order Mycobacteriales; family SCTD01; genus RYN-111. The sequence continues at coordinate 5,568 of JANOTZ010000212.1, read as the reverse complement.
AGAACCGGCTGTAGAGCAGGTGCAGGATCGCGTGCTCCACCCCGCCGACATACTGCGCCGCCGGCATCCACTCGCGGACCGCCTCGGGGTCGAACGGCCCGGCCTCGTAGTCCGGCGAGCAGAACCGCAGGAAGTACCAGGAGGAGTCGACGAAGGTGTCCATCGTGTCGGTGTCCCGCTTCGCGGGGCCACTGCACGTGGGGCAGGTCGTGTTGACCCACGCCTCGTTGGACGCCAACGGCGACTGGCCCTTGGGCTGCAGGTCCGCACCCTTCATGTCCGAGGGCAGCCGCACCGGCAGCTGCTCATCGGGTACGGCGACCTCGCCGCAGTCGGGACAGTGGACGACCGGGATGGGGGCACCCCAGAAGCGCTGCCGGGACAGCAGCCAGTCGCGCAGCCGGTAGTTGACCGCGGCGGCTCCGGTCTCGCGCTCCCCCAGCACCTCCAGGGCTTTTGCGATGGCGGCGGCCTTGTCGAGGCCGTCCAGTGGGCCGCTGTTGACCAGCACCCCGTCGCCTGTGGTGGCTATGCCGGTCTCGTTCGGGTCGGCCTCGCCGGTGTCGAGCACGACGCGGACCGGCAGGTCGAAGGCCCGCGCGAAGTCGAGGTCGCGCTGGTCGTGCGCGGGCACCGCCATGATCGCGCCGGTGCCGTAGTCGGCCAGGACGTAGTCGGCCGCGAAGACCGGCAGCTCCTCACCGTTCAGCGGGTTGACCGCGGTGACCCCCAGCGGGACCCCCGTCTTGGGCCGGTCGGTCGCCTGCCGCTCGATGTCGGTCAGCTTGCGGGCCTGGTCGCGGTAGGCCTCGAAAGCCTCCCGCTGCTCGGGGGCACACAGCTCGGCGGCCAGCGGGGCGTCCGCGGCGACGACGAAGAACGTGGCGCCGTAGAGGGTGTCGGGTCGCGTCGTGAAGACGGTCACCTTCTTGCCGCCGACCTCGAAGTCGACGTGGGCACCGGTGGAGCGGCCGATCCAGTTCTTCTGCATGAGCAGCACGCGCTCGGGCCAGTGACCCTCCAACTGCTGCATGTCGTCCAGCAGCCGGTCGGCGTAGTCGGTGATCTTGAAGTACCACTGGGTCAGCTCGCGCTTGGTGACCTCGGCGCCGCAGCGCTCGCACTTGCCACCCACCACCTGCTCGTTGGCCAGCACGGTCTGGTCGTTGGGGCACCAGTTGACGTTGGACTTCTTGCGGTAGGCCAGGCCTCGCTCCAGGAACCGCACGAACAGCCACTGGGTCCAGCGGTAGTACTCCGGGTCGGAGGTGTGCAGCCGGCGCGACCAGTCGAAGGACACGGCGTACCGCTTGAAGGACTCGGCCTGGGTGTCGATGTTGGCGTAGGTCCACTCCGCCGGGTGCGCGTCGCGCTTGATCGCGGCGTTCTCCGCGGGCAGGCCGAAGGAGTCCCAGCCGATCGGGTGCAGCACGTCGAAGCCGCGGCGCATCCAGTAGCGCGCCACGACGTCACCGATGCCGAACGCCTCGGCGTGACCCATGTGCAGATCGCCGCTGGGGTAAGGGAACATGTCGAGCACGTACTTCTTGGGGGCACCGGCGCGCAGGCCCGCGCGGTTGAGGTCGAGCTCGTCCCAGACCGGCAGCCAGGTGTCCTGCACGGCGTGCGGGTCGTAGCCCTCGGCCACCTCGACGACGGGGTCGGTCATGCTGATCTCCTTCATGTCTGCTCCCGGGCAAGAAAAAAGCCCCCGTGGGTCACGAGGGCGCCGCGCTTGACCTGTCGGGTCAGCGCGGCTCGGGAAGGAGCAGTGTCTGCATCCGCCCATCCTACCGCCGATTACGCTGTAGGGCGTGACAGCACAGGTACACGAGGGCGCGCCGGCCACTGACGACGACCTCTCCCCCTGGCGTCAGGCGGGTCTGGAGACCCGACAGCGGCGTCGTCGCCTGCTCCTCGGAGTCCTGGTCGCCTTCGCGGTCTTCAGCGTCCTGACCGGTTTCCCGACCGGCCGGGAGACCATCACCTTCTGGCTCCTGATCACCCTGCTCGCTGCGTGCGGGGGCGAGGTCAGGGTCTGGTGGCGGGCCGTGGTCCGCGACTGGCTGCCGCTGCTGCTGGTGCTGATCGCCTATGACCTGCTGCGCGGCCTGGCCAACGAGATCGGCGGCACGCTGTTCGGCCTCACCTCCTACCGCAGCAGCCTGGACGTCGTCAGCTCCACCGCCCAGGCCCACATGACCGAGCCGATCGCGCTCGACAGGCTCATGTTCGGCGGCGAGGTCCCCACCCTCTGGCTGCAGGAACGCTTCCACGACGTCGGCGTCGCCCACTGGTGGGACCAGCTCGCGCTGCCGATCTACCTGTCGCACTTCCTGGTCTCGCTCGGCGTCGCGATCGTGCTGTGGTGCCTCAACTACCGGCTCTTCCGCACCTATCTGGCGACCCTCGTCACCCTGACGCTGATCACCCTGGCGACCTATGTGCTCTATCCCGCCGCGCCCCCGTGGATGGCCGCGCTGAACAACCAGTTCGGTCCCGGTGTCGGTGTGGAACGCGTGGTGCAGAACACCCTGGGCGTGCTCGGCGGCGAGACCTTCAACAGCGTCGTCGAAAAGGGCGCGGCCTATTCCAACCCGGTCGCCGCGATGCCGTCGCTGCACGCCGCGATCCCGATGATGCTGCTGCTGTTCTTCTGGTCGGAGGTGCGCACCCGTGGCCGCACCGTGCTCGCGCTCTACACGCTGCTCATGGCACTGACCCTGGTGTACGGCGGTGAGCACTACGTCGTCGACGTGCTGCTCGGCTGGATCTATGCGGCCGTCGCCGTCCTGGGCGTGAAGATCCTGGGCAGCTTCCGGCCGTGGCGCACCACGGCCCCGGAGTCCGAGCCGCTGCCAGTGTTGGCCGAAGGCACCCGCTAACCGCTGACCGTCGCGCCCGACTCCCCGCCGATCTTCCCCGCGTTGTCGCCGACACGCACGGCTGCGCGGCAACAAGAGGTAGATCACCGCGAGCCCCCGGCGTGGACCGGGCGAAGGAGACGCGAGGGGACGCACTGCTGCCCTCGGGGCACCGCGTGCGGACGAGGTCAGCGGACCCTTCGTCGCTGAGGGTCACCCGCCCTGCCGCTCATGTCGCCAGTTCGCGAAAGTGAGACCCATCCCATCCGGCTTGTTAGCCGCACTCAGACGATGGTGGTCTCAGCCTTGGCCCGGTCACCCTCGACCTCGGCACTCCGCTGCGCCTCGATCCCGCTCTGCGTCCGCAGCGGTACCTCCTTGATGAAGAAGGCACCGACGAAGGCGGGCACGACCACCGCCGCCACGACGAGGAACACCGTCTGCATGCTGTCGGCGAAGCCCTGCAGCACCACCCGCTGGGCGGCCTCGGGGAGCTTCGCGAAGTTCTCGGTGTTGTCGAGGGAGACGGTGCGGATGGCGTCGAGGGCCGGCTTGGAGAAGCCGGCCTGCTCGGCGCGGTCGAGGATGTTGCCGCGCAGCGACCCGAACAGCACCGCCAACGAGACCGCCGCGCCGAGCGTGCCGCCCATCGAGCGGAAGAACGTGACCGAGCTGGTCGACAGCCCCATGTCCTTGGCCGGCAGGGCGTTCTGCACCGCGATGACCAGCACCTGCATGGTGAGACCGAGTCCGATGCCCATCACCAGGGTGTAGGCCATCGCGCGGGGGATGGACGTGTCGACGCCGAGGGTCGCCAGCAGCAGCACGCCGACGAACATCACCGCGGTCCCGACGATGGGGAACACCTTGTAGCGACCGGTGCGCTGCACGGCCCGGCCGGTCACCATCGAGGCGCCCATCAGACCTGCCATGAAGGCGGTCATCTGCAGGCCCGCGTCCGTGGGTGACTGCTGCTTCACGATCTGCAGATACAGCGGCATGAGGACCAGGCCGCCGAACATCACCATGCCGACGAGGAACGCGACCGCGCTCGTCACGGAGAACACCCGGTCCCGGAAGATGCGCAGCGGCAGGATCGCGTCCTCCCCCATCCGTCGCTCGCGCGGGATGAAGGCCAGGAGCGACAGCACGCTGAGGGCAAGCATGCCCAGGGACAGCGGCGAGCCCCACCCCCACTCGCGCCCCTTCTCGGCAACGAGCAGCAACGGGACCACCGACGACGAGAGCAGCCCGGCACCGAGGAAGTCGATGCGCCGGTTGCTGCGGCCGGCGGGCAGGTGCAGGTTGCGCCACACGACCGCGAAGGCCGCCAGGCTGATGGGGATGTTGAGGTAGAAGATCCAGCGCCAGCCGTCGACGCCGAGGACAGTGCCGTGCCCGGCGAAGAAGCCGCCCAGCACCGGCCCCAGCACACTCGACGTCGCGAAGACGGACGTGAAGTAGGCCTGGTACTTCGCCCGCTCCCGGGGTGCCACCAGGTCGCCGATGATGGCGAAGGCCAGCGACAGCAGACCTCCAGCCCCCAGGCCCTGGATGGCGCGGTAGGCCGCCAGCTCGTAGATCGAGCCGGCCTGTCCGCAGAGCACCGAGCCGAGCAGGAAGATCCCGATCGCGAAGAGATAGAACGGCTTGCGGCCGTAGATGTCGGAGAGCTTCCCGTAGAGCGGCGTGCTCACCGTGGAGGTCACCAGATACGACGTCGTGACCCAGGCCTGCGCGGTCTGCCCGTCGAGTTTGTCGGCGATGGTGCGCATCGCCGTCGAGACGATGGTCTGGTCCAGTGACGCCAGGAACATGCCGAGCAGCAGACCGGACAGGATCGACAGGATCTGCCGGTGCGACAGGGACGAATGCTCGTCGGGTACGGCGGTCATCGGCGTACCACGTCGACGGAGAGCAGCGGTCGGTTGGCCTCGAGGTCGTGGTTGAGCCGGGCCAGCCGGTCGACGAGACCATCGAGGTCGTCAGCGGTCCAGTCAGGGGTCAACCGGGCCAGGGCCTCGGCACGTGCCTTGCGCAGTACCTCGACAACCTCGTTGCCAGCCTCGGTCAGCAGCAGCCGGGTGGCGCGACCGTCATCGGGGTCCTCTTCGCGGGTGACCCAGCCGGCGCGCTCGAGGGCAGTGACCTGCCGGCTGACCGACGAGGGGTCCAGCCCCAGGGACGTCGAGAGCTCGGTGAGGCGCACCGGGCCGAGCAGCCCGAGGCGACTGAGGGCGTGGGCACCGGCCACCTCGCACCGCACCCCCGCGGTCTCCAGGACGTGGGTGTTGAGGTCCTTGAGCCCGCGCAGCAACGAGGCGAACTCGGTCCAGAGGCGGGCATGGCTGTCCATCTCCCCAGCGAACAACTTGTTGGCTACAAGCACAAGTTCTTGGCTCGGTGACCCTGCTCACGCCATGCTGCGGCCCAGGCATGGGGCAGACCCCCTTGACCCGGTGGGGTATGCCCTCAATATCGGAGTCGACAGCCCAAAGATCCACAACATGCCCGTTTGCAGGCACTCGAACCGGGAAGGAGACGTACTCTCCGGCAGCAACGTTTGACCTGACCGGCCGTTGCAGTGTTCTGGGGAGATGGCCGGTTGCAACCACCCATCTCCGTGATCTGCTGCCACCATCAGCGAGGAGTGCGGAGTGTCCCCCGACCAGGGTCCGATCTCGGTGGTGGTCGCCGCCGACAG
>JANOTZ010000211.1:0-5799 GCA_031416735.1 Frankiales bacterium | reverse complement strand
GGGAGGGTGAGTGCGGCCACCAGGGCGCCGGCCAGCGCAGGGGAGTGGGTGCGGTCGAGGACCAGCAGCACCACGGCCACCCGGGCCGTCTCGTTGGCCAGCCGAGCCGTCGTACTCGCCGTGAAAAGGACAGCGAGACCGGGCGTGCGCCACAACGGGGTCGCCGGCACCCGGGCGAGGTCGTCGGATGCCAAGGTCACCGGGCCAGTCTCCCAGCCCCCGCACCCACCCCTTACGTCCGCTCTGGTGGCCACTCCTGCCGCGTGGCCGGGCGGACGCAGGGAGGGAAAGGTTGGGGTCGGCGGGGTGTTCTGGCACACTGGTGGGCGAGTCACCGCCGCCGACGGCCCTCTACCCGTCGATGGCGCGTCCGCACGAGACGCGGCCGCAGCGCAACCCCACGCGCAGCTGGTCGCTCACCCACGCCTGTACGACTGGAGCAACACCCCGTGGCAGTCAAGATCAAGCTCATGCGTCTCGGCAAGATGCGCGCGCCCTACTACCGCATCGTGGTGGCTGACGCCCGCACCAAGCGAGATGGCCGCGTCATCGAGACGATCGGCAAGTACCACCCCAAGGAGGACCCCTCCGTCATCGTGGTCGACGCCGACCGCGCGGCCTACTGGCTGGGTGTCGGCGCACAGCCGACCGAGCCCGTCCAGAAGCTGCTGAGCAAGACCGGCGACTGGCAGAAGTTCAAGGGCGAGGCCGCTCCGGCGCCGCTGCTCATGAAGGCCCCCAAGGCTGACAAGCGGGCCATCTTCGAGGCTGCTGCGCTCGAGTCCGCCGCGGCGGCCGGTGCGGCAACCACCCCGAAGAAGAAGGCGGCCAAGAAGACCGAGGCCGCCGCTGAGGAGCCCAAGGCTGACGACGCCAAGGCTGACGTCAAGGCTGAGGAGACCCCTGAGGCTCCGGCTGCTGAGACCGCTCCTGACGCTCCTGTCGCTGAGGCTGCTGAGGCCCCCGTGGCCGAGGAGCCCAAGGTCGAGGAGCCCAAGGTCGACGAGCCCAAGGTCGACGAGGCCCCGGCCGCCGAGCCCACCTCTTCGGGGGAGTAAGTGCTCGAGAACGCTCTCGAGCACCTCGTCAAGGGGATCGTGGACCACCCCGACGAGGTCACCGTCGACATGGTCTCGGGCCGGCGCGGCCGCACCCTTGAGGTGCGTGTCAACCCGGAGGACCTGGGCAAGGTGATCGGCCGTTCCGGTCGCACCGCCAAGGCCCTGCGCACCGTCGTCGCCGCGATCGGCGGCAAGGGCGTGCGCGTCGACGTCGTCGACACCGACGAGGTCCGCTAGTCCGTGCCCGGCCGACCCCGTGTCGCCGGGTCGCGTCGACCCGAGCCGGCCCAGCCCCCCACGGGGCTGGCGCCGGCTCCGGCCGTTCCTGAGCCGACTGCTGCCGGGACTGTTCCTGAGCCGACCGCTACCGGCCCGACGAGTCCTGCACCCGCTGCTGTGGGGACCGTTCCCGAGCTGATCGTGGTCGGCCGGATCGGTCGCCCCCAGGGCATCAAGGGCGAGGTCACCGTCGAGGTACGCACCGACGACCCGGAGCAGCGTTTCGCCGCCGGTGCCGTCCTGCGCACCGACCCAGCCGAGCGCGGCCCGCTGACCGTCGAGATCTCCCGCCGGCAAGGGAAATACCTCGTCATCCACTTCGCCGGCGTCACCGACCGCAACGCCGCCGAGCTGCTCCGCGACACCCTGCTGCTCGTCGCCGTTGCCGACCTGCCCGCCCTCGCCGACGACGACGAGTACTACGACACCCAGCTCGTCGGCCTCACCGCGGAGCTGACCGACGGCTCGTCCCTCGGCGAGGTCATCGACATCCTCCACCTGCCCGGTGGGGATGTTCTCGTCGTACGACGAAGTCACGGGTCCGAGGCCTTGGTGCCTTTCGTCCGGGCGATCGTGCCGACGGTCGACGTACCCGGTGGCCGCCTGGTCGTTGACCCGCCCCCCGGGCTGCTCGACCTCAGCGCCCCCGAGGAAGCCGACGCCTGATGCAGATCGACGTCATCAGCATCTTCCCCGACTACCTCGCGCCGCTGCGACTTTCCCTGGTGGGCAAGGCGATCGACAAGGGCCTGGTCGATCTGCGGGTTCACGACCTGCGGGACGAGACCGACGACGTGCACCGCACCGTCGACGACAGTCCGTACGGCGGTGGGCCCGGCATGGTGATGAAGCCCGAGCCGTGGCGGCGCACCCTCGCCAAGCTCCAGGGCCCGACCCCTGCGCCACGGCTGATCGTGCCGACGCCGGCCGGTCGGCCCTTCACACAGCACCTCGCGGAGGAGCTCACCGCCGAGCCGTGGCTGGCCTTCGCCTGCGGGCGCTACGAGGGCATCGACGACCGGGTGCTGCAGCACGCCCGCCGCACCATGACCGTCGATGAGGTCTCGCTCGGCGACTACGTGCTGGCCGGCGGTGAAGTAGCCGTCCTGGTCATCGTGGAGGCCGTGGCCCGGCTGCTGCCCGGGGTGCTCGGCAACGAGCAGAGCCACCAGGACGACAGCTTCAGTGCCGGGCTGCTCGAAGGCCCGTCCTACACCCGCCCCCAGGTCTGGGAAGACCTCGAGGTGCCGCCCGTCCTGCTCTCGGGCGACCACGCCGCGATCGCCCGCTGGCGCCGCGACGAGGGCCTGCGTCGCACCGCGGCCCGCCGCCCCGAGCTGCTCGACCGGCTCCCTGGAGCCCTCAGTGAGCGTGACCAGCAGGTGCTCTTGGACCCTGGGCCCGGCGGTGTGGCAACATAGAGGGCTGTTGCAGGCGGTTACGCACTGCTCCCCAAAGCTCGGCGCGCACTTCGGCGTGCCACCCGTACTGAGAAGGCTGACACCGATGCACATCCTGGACGAGCTCGACAACGCCTCGCTGCGCACCGACGTGCCGGCGTTCCGCCCCGGCGACACCGTCGACGTCGGCGTCCGCGTCGTCGAGGGCAACCGCTCCCGCGTGCAGCGCTTCCAGGGCGTGGTCATCCGCCGCCAGGGTGGTGGCGTCCGCGAGACCTTCACGGTCCGCAAGGTGAGTTTCGGCGTCGGCGTGGAGCGCACCTTCCCGGTGCACACCCCCGTCATCGAGGACATCAAGATCGTCACCCGCGGTGACGTGCGTCGCGCGAAGCTCTACTACCTGCGCGAGCTGCGCGGCAAGAAGGCCAAGATCAAGGAGAAGCGCGACGTGAAGCCGACCGCTTCCACCAGCGCCTGATCGGCACGTTCGCCGTCCGCGCCGCGTTGTGCGTGGCGTGACGACACTGACCACGGACCCTCCCGCCGAGGAGCCCGCCCCCGTCAAGGGGAAGCGGGCCACCTGGCGGGAGCTGCCGTTTCTGGTGGTGCTCGCCGTCGTCCTGGCGCTGTTCATCAAGTCCTTCCTGCTGCAGGCGTTCTCCATCCCCTCCGGGTCCATGGAGCAGACGCTGCGCATCGGCGACCGGGTCCTGGTCAACAAGCTCGTGTACGACGTGCGGGGCATCCACCGCGGTGAGGTCGTCGTCTTCGACGGGATCGACGACTGGGCCCCCGAAGGGGAGAACTCCCCGCCCACCAGTCGGCTGGGCAAGGGCCTCCACAAGGTCGGCACCTTCCTCGGGGTGGCGTCCAACGAGAAGGACTACATCAAGCGCGTCATCGGGCTGCCCGGCGACCGGGTGATGTGCTGCAGCCCCGCCGGCAACGTCGTCGTCCAACCGCCCCAGGGTCCGCCGGTGGAGCTCAACGAGCCCTACCTGTTCGAGGCCTCCGAGGAGCAGGACAGCAACAAATACTTCTGCGCCGCCGCCGGTTATCCCGAAGGTGACGCGAAGAAGAAGTGCGCGCCCGGCGCGGAGGGCCTGCTCGTGCCCAAGGGCCGGGTGTTCGTCCTCGGCGACCACCGCGGTTCCTCGGCCGACTCCCGCTACCACTACACCGATTCCCACCACGGCACCATCGACATCGGCCGGGTCGTGGGCCGCGCCTTCGTCGTCGTCTATCCGGTAGGCCACGCCAGCGTCCTGGAGGTCCCCACCACCTTCACGCGAGCTCTCGCCGTACCCGGGGCTCCGCTCGTCCTCGGGACCCTGGGGGCGCTGCCCGTCGCGTTCGTGCGCCGCCGCCTCAAACTGCGTTCCTGAAAACCGGAGCTCCCGATCCGGCGTCCCTGAAACCGGCGGCGGGCGGGCCTACGATCGGGACGTCATGACCCCACCTGTGCCCGTTCCCCGCACCGCCGCCCGCGTGCTGCTCCTCGACGCGCGCGACCGGCTGCTGCTCTTCCGTGGCGGCGACCCGCACCAACCGGAGCGCGGCACGTTCTGGTTCACGCCCGGCGGCGGACTGGATCCCGGGGAGAGCCTGCACGACGGAGCGGTGCGCGAGCTGTTCGAGGAGACCGGGCTGCAGTGCGACGCGGCCGACCTGGTCGGTCCGGTGCACACCGAGGAGACCGACTTCGAGTTTGCCGGCATGCACATCCGCCAGCACTCGACGTTCTTCGTCCTGCGAGTGGACTCCCACGAGGTCGACATCAGCGGCTTCCAGGAGCTCGAGGCGAGCAGCATCGTGGAGCACCGCTGGTGGGAGCGCGGCGACCTTGCCAGCACCGACGAGAAGTTCTATCCGCGCTGCCTCGTCGAGCTGCTCGGGAGGGTCGCGTGATCACCTCCCCGCGGGCCGTCGTCCGTTCCGAGCACGGCCTGTGGGCACTCGAACGCGTCCTGCAGAAGCACGGCTTCCCCCTCGTCGCCGGGACGGACGAGGCCGGCCGCGGGGCCTGCGCCGGCCCGCTCGTCGTCGCTGCCGTCGTCCTCCCCGCCGGTCGACGCGGCGAGGTCCCCGGACTCGCCGACTCCAAGCTGCTCACCGAAAAGGCAAGAGAGATCGCGTACGACGAAGTCGTCGTCCGTGCGCTGGCCTGGTCCGTCGTGGTCGTCCCTCCCGCTGAGGTGGACCGCTGTGGGCTGCACGTGATGAACGTCCGCGCGATGCGCCAGGCCGTCAGTCGGCTCGACCCGTGTCCGTCGTACGTCCTCACCGACGGTTTCCCGATCGCCGGGATGCCCGCCCCGACCCTCGCGGTCTGGAAGGGCGACCGGGTGGCGGCCTGCGTGGCCGCCGCCTCGGTGATCGCCAAGGTCACCCGCGACCGCCTGATGGTCGACCTGCACGCCCGCTTTCCGGCGTACGACTTCGCCCGTCACAAGGGCTATTCCACGCCCGAGCACATGGCTGCCCTGGGGGAGCACGGGCCGTGCGCGGAGCACCGGTTCTCGTATGTGAACGTGCAGGCCGCCCTCATCGGGCAGGATGTGGCCTCGTGAGCATCCGAGGAGTCAACGCGTGAGTTCTGAGGATCTCGAGAAGTACGAGACCGAGATGGAGCTGCAGCTCTATCGGGAGTACCGCGACATCGTCCGGCAGTTCGAGTGGGTCGTGGAGACCGAGCGCCGGTTCTATCTCGCCAACGCGGTCGAGGTGGTCCCGCACTCCGCCGACGGCGAGGTGTGGTTCGAGCTGACCCTCACCGACGCGTGGGTCTGGGACATGTACCGCCCGGCGCGGTTCGTGAAGAACGTGCGGGTGCTGACCTTCAAGGACGTCAACGTCGAGAAGCTCGAGAAGCCTGAGCTGGAGCTGCCCGGCACCTGATCGTCCACAGGTCCGGCGGGTGTCCACATTCTTTGTTCGTCACCCCCGTGGACCCTCGCCGGCCTGCAGGTTGGTCGGCGGAGGTGGTCGACGTGGTGGACCGGATCGCGTTGGGCAAGTGGGGTGAGGACATCGCTGTCCGGCACCTCGAGGCGGCGGGG
>JANOTZ010000210.1:0-20052 GCA_031416735.1 Frankiales bacterium | reverse complement strand
GCCTCGCCGGCGACGTCGAGCTGGGCAAAGACCGCTGCCATCCGGGCGTGTCGGGCGGCGTTGCCGATCCAGTCCTTGCGGGCCGTGTCGTCCGGGGTGTGCAGGACGAACTCGCCGGCCTCGACGTCGTACCGGGCCTGGGTGCGGATGCTGCGGACATCGGAGCCGTGCCCCGACTCGCTCATCGCGAAGCAGCCGGGGAGGTCCAGGGTGCCGATGTCGCGCAGGTAGGCGGCGTGATGACGGTCGGTGCCGAGGCGGTGCACCGCGCCGCCGAACAGCCCGAACTGCACGCCCATCTTCACCAGCAGCGAAAGGTCGCTGTGGCCGACCGTCTGGAAGCTGGCGATCCGGCCGCCGGGGTCGTCCAGTCCGCCGAAGGCGACGGGGAAGGAACGCGCGCCGTCGCCGGCCCGGCCGAGCTCACGGGTCCACTCCAGGACCAGGTCCCGATAGTCGTCCCGCGAAAGCCCGTCGGTCTGCCCCAGCCCGAGCTCGGCGAGCCGGCGTCGGGTGTCCTCCCGGAGCGCGGCGTGCGGGCCGTCGAGCAGCGTCTGGAGCTCCTCGGCGGTGCTCATCCGAGCTGGTCCGGGTCGGCGAGAAAGCCCTGCAGTGCGGCGAAGTAGAGGGCGCACTGCACGCCGTCAACCAGCCGGTGGTCACCCGTCAGGCACAACGTGAACTGCGGTACGGCGGTCACCACCCCGTCCCTCACGACGGCCCGTTCGGTCACCACCCCCAACGAGATGTAGACCGGTGTTCGCGCGAAGGGGACCGGCGCGAGGAAGACCTCCTCCACCCCCAGCGGTGCCACATTGGAGATGAACACCGACCCGAGCGGGTTGCCCTGCTGCCCGAGCACCGGGAGGCCCCAGCCGCCGAGCAGGTAGGAGGTGGCCAGGAGCATCGGCCGCATCAGCAGGGTAGGCATGAAGGCCGCGATCCGCGTGGAGGTGTTGAAGCCCGCGTCGCTGCCCTCGCGGAGCGCCCTGACGCCCTGCCACACCTCGGTCGCGATCTGAGCCGGCGTGAGCAGGTCCGCGCCCCTCACCTTGTACGGCGCAAGGTCGGTGCCCTGGCCGATGTCCACCGCGAACCCGACGCTGACGTCGTCGAAGGGCACGACCCGCCCCCCGCGGACCCGGGTGTTGGCATCGGGTACGGCGTGCACGGCCCGTGCCGCGGCAGCGCCCAGCACGTGCATGATCGTCAGGCCCTTGGCGCCCTCGGCCCGGCGCCGGTCGACGTAGTCCTGCACCGGTGCCGCATCGACCACGATCCGGGTCATCAGGCGGCCCTCGGTGGGCGCCGTCCAGGTCGCCACGGCCACCTTTCGCCGTACCGCGGCTGCCCGGTCCTCGCCGTAGGAAGCGGTCCGGCGGGCTTCGCGCGCGACGAGCGCACCGGTGGTCAGGGCGGCGATCAGGGCGCTACGGCGGTGGCGGGGCACGAAGCGGACTCTACGACCGACCTGACAGGGTCGGCCGCGGGTAGCGTCCAGGGCGTGATGACTCCGCGTCTGCGTTCGGTGCTCGGGCAGTTGGCCACCTACAAGCCGGGCCGCCGTCCCGCGGCGGGGCAGGACCTGGCGCGCCTCGCGAGCAACGAGACGCCGTTCCCCTTGCTGCCCAGCGTGGTCGCGGCGATCACCGCGGCGCTGGGGGACAGCAACCGCTACCCCGACCCGGCCGTGACCCGGCTCACCGAGTCGCTGGCCGCCAAGCACGGCATCGCGCCGGAGCGGATCGCGGTCGGTTGCGGCAGTGTGCAACTGGTGCAGGAACTGGTCGAGATCACCTGTGACGCAGGCGATGAGGTCGTTTATGGGTGGCGTTCCTTCGAGGCCTACCCGACCCTCACCACCGTCGCGGGCGCCGTGCCGGTGCAGGTGCCGCTGCGCGCCGCCCACCTCGACCTGACCGCAATGGCGGCGGCCATCACCGACCGGACCCGGCTGGTGCTGCTGTGCAGCCCGAACAACCCGACCGGTCCGGCGCTGGCCGAGACCGATGTGAAGGCCTTCCTCGACGCCGTCCCGAGCCAGGTGCTGGTCGTGCTCGACGAGGCCTACGCGGAGTTCGTCGACGACCCGCTGGCCGTCGACGGCACCCGGCTGCTCAGCAGCTACCCGAACCTGTTGGTGTTGCGGACCTTCTCGAAGGCCTACGGCCTCGCGGGCCTCCGCGTCGGCTACGCCATCGCGGGTACGCCGGACGTGGCCGCCGCGCTCCGTCAGGTGCACCTGCCGTTCGCCGTGTCGGTGGCGGCTCAGGCTGCCGCGCTGGCCTCGCTGGAGGCTGAGCCGGAGCTGATGGCGCAGGTGGCCACCATCGTGGCGGAGCGCGAGCCGCTCCGGCAGGTGCTGCGCGAGCTCGGCTGGGACGTGCCGGCCGCGCAAGGCAACTTCGTCTGGCTCCCGGCGGGAGCCGACAGCGAGCGCCTCTCGGGGGTGTTCGAGGAACACGGCGTCCTGGTGCGCTGCTTCCCCGGCGAGGGCCTACGCATCACCGTCGGCACCCCGGAGGACAACGCCCGGGTCTTGCGCGCTGCCCGGATCGGGACTACGCAGGATATGACCCATTCTGGCCATGGTCACGGAGCGTAGTTAGGCCGATGCTCTCTGCGAGATAGTTCCCCTCGGAAGGATCCGACCATGCACCACGCGCTCGCTTTCTACGACGGCTTCTGCGCCGACTGCCATGTCGACATGCCGCTCGTGCTCATCGAGCGCGGACCCCGTGGGGTGCGGGCCTGGCTCGCGGGCATCGGTTCTGAGGACCGGGCGCTCACCTACACCTGCCGCGTGTGCGGCCGCAACGAGCACGTGCCGCTGACCGAGGCCGAGGACGTCGTGTACGACGCCACGCTGGCCACCTGGCCCGACACCGTCTTCGCGCTCCCGACCTACGCCGGGGCCGACGCCGCGTACGACGACTACCCCGAGTATTCCCTGCCCACGGTCGCCTGGCAGCCCGTTGCCGGTGACGTCTTCGCCCAGGCCGCCCTGCAGCTGGCGACCGCTCCGGTCCTGGCACCCGCCGAGTTCGTGGAGCAGGCCCCGGTCTTCGCACCCGCGGCTGCGCTCGTGGAGCAGGCCCCGGTCTTCGCACCCGCGGCTGCGCTCGTGGAGCAGGCCCCCGTCGCCGAGCCGCTGGTGGCCGTCGTGCCCGAGCGCCGTCGCCCGCTCGTCCGGCGTGTCGACGCGCTCCCGCGTCAGCGGGTCTACGCCACCGACGGGCTGCCGCTCTCCCTCGCCGTCGCCTAAGCGCGGCCGGCCAGTACCGCCGCCAGCTCGGGCCCCCTCCGGCCCGCGCCTCCGCCGGCTCGAACCGGCTTGCGTCGCCCCGACCCGCCGTGGGCCCCCTTCCGCCGTTCCCGCTCCTCGATGATCTTCCCCTCGTTGCTGCGGGGCCCAGCGTGTCGGCGACAACGGGCGGTTGATCAGCTGGAACGCGGGATGATCTTCCCCTCGTTGTCGCGGGGCCCAGCGTGTCGGCGACAACACGAGGTAGATCACGCGGAAAGTGGCGAGCGCCGGGTGTCCCGGGTCCCGCGCGGGGCCTGAGCGAGCCTTGCGGTGTAGACACCGCAAGTGACCACCTCAGCCGACAGCACCGACAGCACCGACAGCACCAGCACCCGGAGACCGCCCGGTCCTTCGATGTGGCCGTTCGGGCTCCCCAAGCTGCTGTTCACGATCGTCCGTCGGGACCGGCCGCCGGCGCGCTTCCTGCAGCTGGCGCAGGACTACCCCCGGCTCGCCACGCTCGGCGTCGGCAAGCAGCGCGTCATCTTGGTGAACCACCCGGACCTGGTCCATCAGGTGCTGGTCGGCAGCAGCCGGAGCGTGGAGAAGGGTCCCGCGCTGCGGGCGGCCGGGCTGGTCCTGGGGAACGGGCTGTTGACCTTGCCCAACGCGACCCACAAGGCCAGGCGCCGGCTGGTCAACCCGTCCTTCCACCACGAGCTGATGGCCGGCTACGCCGTCGCCATGACCGCTGCGGTCGACGAGCTCGACGCCGCCTGGCAACGGCTTCCGGACGGTCAACAGGTCGACATGGCCGAGCAGATGTCCGCCCTCACCCTGCAGATCGTGGGAAGAACACTGTTCAGCGCCGAGCTGGGGGGTACGGCGGGAGAGGTCTACGCAGCGCTGGAGCGGGCGATGGCCGGGTGGGAGAAGCTGCTGCTCCCGGGCGGGGACCGCCTGGTTCGGCTGCCGCTGCCGTCCTTCCGCCGGATGTGGGCCGCGGCCGGGGAGCTCGACCGGGTGGTGCGCGCCCTGGTGCGCCGGGCCGCCCGAGACCCGGGGCAGGACGTTGTGAGCCGGCTGCTCGAGGCCCTTCCCGAGGACGCGGTCCGCGACGAGGCGATGACCCTGATGCTGGCCGGGCACGAAACCACCGCGAACGCCCTCGCGTGGGGGTGGCACCTGCTGTCGGAGCACCCCGCAGCGGCCGCCCAGGTTCGCCTGGAGGTCGCCCGACTCGGCCACCAGGCGTCGTACAGCGACCTGCCTGCCCTGCCGTGGACGACGGCGTGCGTCGCGGAGACGCTGCGGCTGTTCCCCCCGGCCTGGGTGCTGGAGCGGGAGGTGACCGGGGAGCTCGAGCTCGACGGGTTCCGGCTGCCGACGGGGTCGATCGTGCTGGCGAGCCAGTACGCGTTGCACCGCGATCCGAGGTTCTGGGAGCGGCCGGGGGAGTTCGACCCGAGCCGGTGGATCACCGACACGGGCGGGTTCGACGAGCAGGCCCCCGGGCAGCCGCGGGGAGCCTGGTTCCCGTTCGGCGCGGGCACCCGGCAGTGCATCGGCGAGTCGTTCGCCTGGACCGAGACGGTCCTGGTGCTGGCCCGGATGGCACCGGCCTGGGCACCGGTCAGCCTCGGCACGCCGCGGCTGCACGCGGCGGTCACGTTGCGCCCGCACGGCGGGTTGCCGATGATGCTGCGCCGGGCCGCTCAGGGGCCGACGGTGACCTGACCGCTGGCCTCGTCGAAGCTGATCCAGCCGTTCTGGAAGTCGTTGCGGCGCACTCCCGGCGTGGGTACGAACTCGTCGGTGGTCGGCCAGCCGAGCTGGCCGGTCTCGGCGCCGAGCTCGACGTACTTGTCGTGAATCGGTCCGCGGGTGAAGAAACCGCCAGCCTCGGTGGCACTGATCCGACCGGCCGCGAAGCGCTGCGCCCGACCGCCGGCGACCGCCTCCTCGCTCGCCACCGGCAACCCGAGCGGGCCCATCTCGCCGCCGGACCGGGCGTAGACGACCGCCATCAGATCGAACAGCTCGATCGCGCCGGTGCCGGCGGACCATACGATCCGGCCCTGCTGCAGTTGCACGGCCACGATGCCCTCGGCCACTGTCTCCTCGTCCAGGGTCGGATAGCCGAGCCGGCCCGACTCGGCCTGCAGCGCGACATAGCGCCGGGCCAGCGGGGTGCCGAGCAGCCGGGCCCCGGTCTGCGGGTGCCAGGAAATCCGTCCGTGCTGGAAGGCGCTGGCCCGGCCGACCCCATCGGTCGGTACGACGGGCGAGGCGATCGGGAAGCCGAGCCGGCCGCTCTCGTTGCCGGCCGCGTTGAAGCGGATGGCGATGGGCCCGACCGTTTCGTAGGCCTTCACCAGCGCCGGGTGCCAGGAGATACGGCCGCGCTGGAACCGTGAGACGCGCGCGGTCTGGATCGCGGTTGGGTCCGCGACCGGATAGCCGAGCAGGCCCGCCTCGGCGCCGAGGGCGGTGTAGCGCACCGCGATGGCCCCGACCGTGTAGCGAGGACCGATGTCGCTCTTCCACGACATCCGCCCGTTGACGTAGCGCTGGGCCTTCCCGCCGGGGGCGCCGAACTCGGCGTTGATGGTCGGGCCGAGCGGGCTCTTGAACTCCCCGATCTGCACGTATCGCGCGGTGATCGCCGTCCAGGCACCGGGCAGGGCGGGGGAGTTGTGGTCGCGGGTGGCATTGTCGGTGGCGCTCGCGGTGGAGCAGTTGGCGAACGTCCACGGAGGCCGGCAGCTCACCAGCCGGCACACCACACCGCCGACCTGCGCCACCTGCTGGTTGCACTGGCCGTAGCGGAAAGCGCTGCAGCACACCCGGCGCTGGTCGCACTGCCCGGCCGGCCCGCAGGTGCAGCCGCACGACCAGCACGACCGGGAGCAGATCCCGGCCCGGCCGCTCGGGGCGCAGCGGCTGCAGGTCGCATTGCAGTCGATGATGTAGCGCGCCTTGCCGCCGCACAGCGAGGCGCCGTCGGCCTTCCACCAGCCCGCCGCGATCGATCCCGGTGGGCAGGCGTTGATGCCCTTGTTGATGGTGGCGCAGAAGACGGTCCAGCCCGACGAGCAGGTCGAGCCCGGCCCGCACACCGAGGCGTACGCCGACTGCGGCTTGAGCAGGAACCCGGCGCTGTCCACGGCCAGCGCGCTGCCCACCACCGCCGTCCGGGCCAGGAACCCGCGGCGCGAGGTGCGGCTCGCCAGCCAGCCGGTCACGGTGTCGACGGTGCGCTGTGACCAGGTGCTCGGTGCGGCCTTGGAGCTCAACGCCTGCAGGGTCTCGGCGGTCCTCATCCGATCCGCACCCCCTTCAGCAGCGCGTGCAGCCGCACCGCACCGCTCTGCCGCCGAGAATGGCTGCCCAGTACGGCGAAAAGGCACCAGGCCCGGCCGGAGGCGGTGAAGAACCATTGGCCACCGCTCAGCCCCGGACGGGGGCGCTGCATGTTGTTGGGGTCGAAGTCCGACGGTCGCGGAACGGGCATCCCTCTGCTCGCGAACAGGGGCGTGGCTCCGGCTTCCTTGTCGTACTCAAAGAAGCACACGAACAGGTCGTCGGCGCCGAGGGTCGTGACGACGTTGCTGCCGAAGTCCCCCCGGTCGCGGGGCAGCGGGACGCTGGCCGCATGCACCAACAGGTTGCCAATGCGCCCCGGGACGCTCGGCGGCTGGCGGCGGGCCGCGACCTGCCAGCCCGCGGGCACGGCCAGGTCGAAGCCCGGCACGAGTCTCATGTCAGCACCTCATGACGCGGGTCCGTGGCAGCGCCTTCATGACAGCGCCAACACCGTGGCGCCGAGCACGAGCGTCCCGACGGTGACGACACGGGCGGTGCCGCGGCCGGCTTCCAGGCGACCCGCCAGCTGCCGCAGGCGCTCAGGGGTGTCGGCCCGGCGGGCGACCAGCAGCGGCACGGCCCGCGTGAGCCCGAACAGCGCACCGGCAACCAGCGCGCTGGGCAGGCCCGCGACGACCATGAGGACCAGCAGCGCGTAGGTCGCGGCGCTGGTGACGATGGTGACCACGCCGGTGCCGAGCTGCCAGCCGAAACCTGTGGCGTAGACCCACATCCGATAGCGCGTGAGCCAGTCCTCGTCGACCTGCCGGTGCAGCGACGGGACGCGCGTCAGGTCCAGCACGACCGCGACCGCGCAGGCCATCGCGGCCACCCAGACCGGCACGCTGGCGAGGTCACCGAGTGCGCCCAGCACCAGACCGGTGGTGGCGCCCCCCACCACGGAGGCAAGGGTGAACAGGGCAACCGTCAGGCCCCACTGGTGTCCGCGACCCCGCTGCCCGAGCGGGTTGATGCTGGTCAGCATCGACTCACCTCAAGGGGACCAGGTGGCGCGCAGCGCGGCCACCACGGAGACGGAGAGCAGGACGAGGGTGGTCACGAGGAACCGCCGTACCCCTTGAGGGGAGTGGTCACGACGGCTCGCTGCACGGACTGGCGGGCAGTCACGGCGATTCGCCGTACAGGCTGGGATGCCCGGCTTCGATGCCGGCGTCGGCGAGGAACTGCTCATCGCGGTTCTCCCGGACGGCGCCGCTGCCCTTGACCCGGGAGGCGGCGTCGGCGCGCGATTGCGACAGCAGGTCGACGACCTGCGGCCAGGTCGCGCCCGAGCCCTCGCCGACCACCCGCCCGGTGCCGTCGATGTAGGCGAAGTAGGGCGCACCCGGCACGTCGAAGGCGTCCCAGGTGGTGTCGGACATCAGGACCGGCACCGTCGCGGGCTGCCGGTCGCGGAGGGCGGACGGGCTCTCCTCGTCCGGTCCGCGGGTGACGACCACCAGCCGGGCCCCGCCGGGAACGTCGCGGACGTCTCCCCGGAAGGCCTTCCAGAACTGCTGGCAGGTGGTGCAGCCGCTGGACAGGAAGGCGACCAGGGTGTCCTGGCCGAGCAGCGACAGGGCCAGCACGTCGCCGTCGACGGTCTCGCCGGTGAGGGTCGTGGGGGTGTCCGTCGGGGGGGTGCGTCGCGGCGCGCTGATCCCGTCGATCGTGACGGGCACCGGGCCGGTCTTGTCGAGCTCCAGCCCGGCACCGAGCTCGTGCAACGCGCGGAGGATCTCGGCGTGGCTCCGGAGCAGCCCGGCGACGAGCACGCTGAGCAGCAGCACGGCGACTCCGAGGGCGACGACAGCGGCCGTCATCGGCCCGCCAGCAAGAGTGCAGCGGCCGTCATCGACTGGCCAGCAAGGGAAGTGCCGTCAGGACGAGGTAAGCGCACACAGCCAGCGCCGCGGTGCTGACCAGCAGCGGGAGCTCTAGCGGCAGGGCCCCAGGAGCACCTGTCAGCGCCGCGGCGGCAAAGCCTGCCGTCACGAAAGCGTGGGTACGGGTCGGCGGCACGTCCGCCTTACCGAAGCAGCCGCAGCTCGCCAGCACCCCACCGCGGGACAAAGCCAGCAGCACGAAGGCCGTGAACACCGCGTAGGACAGCGCCACCCCGGCCGCGGTCCAGGCCGCGCCGGTGAGGATCGCCGCGACGCCGAGGACGACCTCCGCACCGGCGACCGCCCGCACTACGAATGGGGGAACGGCGAGCCCGACGCTCTTGGTGGCTCGCACGAGGGGTGCCGGGTCCACCACCTTCTGCCCGCCGGCGAGGACGAGCAGCGCTGCGGCAGCGAAGAAGGGACCGGCGAGGAACACCTCGTCAACGTTAACAGCGAGTGAGGCTCCGGCGGTTCTGCGACAGGCCTTGCCGGGCCGCCATAGTTGGCCCTCTAAGGTCGTGGGCGTGACGAGCACCGCAAGCCTGCCCTGGGTCGAGCCCGGCGCGTTCGAGGTGGTGCCCGGTATCTACCGGATCCCGCTGCCGTTGCCCAACGACGGTCTGCGGGCCGTCAACGTCTACGTGATCACCACGCCCGACGGCCTGGTCTGCATCGACGCCGGGTGGTCGATCCCGGAGTCCAAGGCGCTGCTCATCACATCGCTGGAGTCCATCGGTTTCGGGTTGGCCGACGTCACCCGCTTCCTGGTCACCCACGTCCACCGCGACCACTACACCCAAGCCATCGATGTACGGCGGGATGTCGGCGCCCGCGTCGGGCTCGGCCTCGGCGAGAAGCCGACGCTCGACAAGTTGCAGGACCCGTCCCGAAGCCCCCTGATGAGCCACGTCCACCAGCTCCGCGAGCTCGGTGCCGCGCCGCTGGCCGCGTCCATCGAGGAGTGGGTCAGCGGACACCGCACCGATCTGGCGCAGTGGGAGTCACCCGACGACTGGCTGGTGGCCGGCCCGATCGACCTCGGCGGCCGGACCCTGCAGGCGGTCGAGACACCGGGGCACACCTCCGGTCACCTGGTGTTCCACGACCTGCAGGCCCGGCTGCTCTTCGCGGGTGACCACGTCCTCCCCACCATCACCCCCTCGATCGGCTTCGAGCCGGTGCTGTCCCAGAACCCTCTCGGTGCCTTCCTGTCGTCGCTGCGCCTCGTGCGGGAGCGCCCCGACGCGATGCTGCTCCCGGCCCACGGTCCGGTCACCGACTCGGTGCACGCCCGGGTCGACGAGCTGCTCGACCACCACGGCCGGCGGCTCGACGAGATCGAGGCAGCGGTCCTGGCCGGTGCGTCCAACGCCCACGAGGTCGGTGGCCGGCTGCGCTGGACCCGGCGCGAGCACAAGCTCGAGGACCTCGACCCCTTCAACGCCATGCTGGCCGTCTTCGAGACCGGCACCCACCTGGACCTTCTCGTCGCCCAGGGCCGGCTGACAACCCGCCTCGTCGGCGGCATCCGCACCTACTCCTGAGGCTCCAGCCGGAAGACCCGCAGGTCGCGCCCGCTGCGCGCCACGTAGTCGTCGTAGGCAGGCCAGATCAGCTTCAGCCGCGGCCAGACCTCGGCCTTTTCCTGCCCCGACAGCAGGCGAGCCGTCATCTGCCGGGTTCGGCCGTGGAAGCTGACCTTGGCCTGTGGGGTCTTGAGCAAGTTGGCGGACCACCCCGGGTGCTTGCCGCCCCCGAAGTTGCTGCCGACGACGTAGAACGCCTCCCCGTCCGGGAGCGTCGCCAGCGGACTCGTGCGCGCCTGACCCGTCTTCGCGCCGGTGGTCGTCAGCACCAGGGTCGGCACGAGCATCTGGCTCGGCAGGAACCGGCCGCCGGTCAGGAAGCTGAAGGTGCGGTCGATGCGCGGCATCACCCGAGCGGTGATGGGGGCCAGGCGGGGGTGGGCCGCGGTCCGCTGGGCCAGCTTGCCGACCGGCCCCTGGACGTCGAAGCGCTTCACGCCCACGGCCTGGTGGCGCCGATGAAGTCGTCCCGCGATGCGGGGGCCACCCGGACGACCTCTCCTGTGTATGGCGCTTCGATCATGCGTCCCTTCCCTAGGTAGATGCCCACGTGGTGGATCGTCGAGGCATTGGTCTTGTCGTACGCGAAGAACATCAGGTCACCGGGCAGCAGGTCCTGGCGGGAGCTGATCCGCTTGCCCTGGTGCCACTGGCTGCCGGTGTAGTGGTCGAGGGAGATGCCGGCCTTCGCGTAGATGAACAGCGTCAGGCCGGAGCAGTCGAAGCCGACCGTGTTGGCGCCCTGCGCGAAACCGCGGGTCGGGCCGCTCTCATCACCGCCGCCCCAGGAGTAGGGCACGCCGATCTCCTCGAAGGCCCAGCGGATCGCGGTGCGCGCGGCGTCGTTCGGAGCCGTGGTGGTGGGCACGTTCGCGGCGGCCCGCCGCGCCGCTGCCGCCGCCAGTTCCAGGCTGGCTGCGGTGCGGGCCGCCCGGTGCAGCACCTTCTCGGCCCGGGCGACCATCGCGGTGGCGTGCGCCTTGGCGCGGTGCGCGGAGTCGAGGGCCCGGTGGGTGGTCTGCGCCGCGACCGCGGCTGCGTGGTTGGCGTGCTCCGCCGAGGTCCGGGTCAGCTCGGCCGCGGCCAGGGCACGGCTCGCCCTGCCCGCCGCGAGCGCGGCCGTGTCCTGGGCCCGGCTGGCGCGCGCGGACGTGCGGACGGCCTGGTCACGCGCCGTGTGCAGTCGCACGATGATCCGCCGCTGGTAGTTGCCGACCCGGTTGATGAGGTTGTGCCCGTTGGCCAGCTCGATCGGGTCGTCGGCCAGCAGCAGCTGCGAGAACATCCCGAGCTGCCCCTCCCCGCGGAACGCGCCCGCAGCCATCGTGTCCAGCGTGTACTGCGAATGGTTGGCCTCAGCCCTGGCCTGGTCCCGTCCGTTGGCAGCCGCCAAGGCCAGCGCCGTGGCCGTGTCGGCCTGGACGCGGGCCTGGTCGGCGAAACCCGCGGCCTTGCGGTGCACGGCCCGCGCTGCGGTGGCCCTGTTCTCCGCGGCCTGGCTGGCCTTCGCGGCCTTGCGGGCCTTGCTGAGCTGACCGTTGTAGACCTCGACGGCGTGCTCGGCCCTGGCCTGCAAGGAGGCGACGGCCCGCTTGGCGACCGTGACCCGGTTCTGGGCGGCCTGGCGCTCAGCGAGTGTTGGGTTGGGCTCGTCCGCGAAGGCGGGGGTATGCGGCGGCGCGAGCATCGCGAGCATCAGGGCGGCAGTCAGCGCGGCCATGCCCGCGCGGGCGTTGCGCATCAGCAGGCTCCTTTCGCCCCGGAGAGATTACGGCCCCGGCGGCCCGCCTGCCCGCTGCCGCGCCGTCGGGTGCTCGAGGGAGACGCCGGTCCCGGTGAGCCGACCGACACATGGTGCGGAGCGGGACCCCGACGGGCAGGTGGATCAGCAGATGCGGGGGAGCGGGTCCCCGACGAGCATGTCGATGAGCCGGTGCCCACCGAAGGAGGTGCGACCGAGCACCCTGCCGGGCGGCTCGTCCCGGACCTCACCCACGATGGCTGCGTCCTGGCCCGACGGCAGCGCCCGCATGGCCGCGAGGGCCGCGTCGGCATGCTCGGGCGCGACGAAGGCGACCAGCTTGCCCTCGTTGGCGACGTAGAGCGGGTCGATGCCGAGGATCTCGCCGGCTCCGATGACCTCCGGGCGGATCGGCACCCGGCTCTCCTCCAGGACGATGCCCACCTCGGCGGCGAGGGCGATCTCGTTGAGGACGGTGGCGACGCCACCGCGGGTGGCGTCGCGCATGCAGTGCAGCCCCTCACCGCAGGTCGCCATCAGGGCGGAGGCCAGGGTCCACAGCGGCTGGGTGTCGCTGCGCACGTCGGCCTCGAGGTCGAGGTCTCCGCGGGCGATGAGGATGGCGATGCCGTGGTCGCCGATCGTGCCGGAGACGAGCACCTTGTCGCCAGGGCGCACGAGCCCGGGCGCCAGCGAGACACCGGCGGGGACCAGGCCGATACCGGTCGTGACGACGTACATCGTGTCGCACTTGCCGCGCTCGACCACCTTGGTGTCACCGGTGATCACGTGCACGCCGGCCCCACGGGCGGCCTCGGCGATGGCGGTGATCTCGGCCTCGAGCACCCCCGCCTCCAGGCCCTCCTCGAGGACCAGGGCGACCGACAGGGCCAAGGGCTCCGCCCCGGAGACGGCCAGGTCGTTGACGGTGCCGTTCACGGCGAGCTCGCCGATCGAGCCGCCAGGGAACCGGATCGGCCGGACCACGTAGGCATCGGTGGTGAGGGCGAGCCGGGAGCCGCCGACGGTGAGCAGCCCGGCGTCGGAGAGCTGCTCGAGTGCGGGGTTGGACAGCAGGGGGACGATGAGCCCCTCGACCAGGGCGCGGCTGGCCTTGCCGCCGGCGCCGTGCGCCATGGTGACGCGTTCGTCGCGGAAGCGCTGGGGGCGGCGGCGCATCTGCTCGATGCGCTCACCGACCTGCGTCTCGGTGACCCCGGGGGCGACCTGACCTCTGACGGGTGCGCCTTGCGTCATTTCAGCACCTCGAGGGTCAGCCGCTGCTTGGCGTACTGCCCGTAGTTGTAGTAAGCGGCGCAGGCTCCCTCGGAGGAGACCATGCAGGTGCCGATCGGTGTCTCCGGCGTGCAGGCGGTGCCGAAAACCTTGCATTCCCAGGGCTTCAGGACCCCCTTGAGCACCTCGCCGCACTGGCAGGCCTTGGGATCGGAGACCCGTACGCCTGGCAGGTCGAAGCGCACCTCGGCGTCGAAGTGGGCGTACTTCGGTGCGAGCTGGAGCGCGGAGTGGGCGATCGACCCGAGGCCCCGCCACTCGAAGAACGGCCGGAGTGAGAAGACGTCCGAGAGCACCTTGAGCGCGACCGGGTTGCCGTCGTACTGCACGACCCGCGCGTACTGGTTCTCGACTTCCGCGCGCCCCTCGGAGAACTGCTTCATGATCATGTAGACCGACTGGAGCAGGTCGAGCGGCTCGAAACCTGCGCACACCAGGGGCATCCCGAAGTCGCGGGGGATCCACTCGTACGGGCGGCAGCCGATCACCGTGGAGACGTGCCCAGGCCCGATGAATGCGTCGAGGCGTAGGTCCGGGGAGTCCAGGATCGCCTTGATGGCGGGGATGATCGTGACGTGGTTGCAGAAGACCGAGAAGTTCTCGATGCTCTCCTGGGCAGCGCGCAGGACGGTGAGCGCGGTCGACGGCGCGGTGGTCTCGAAGCCGATGGCGTAGAAGACGACCTGCCGGTCGGGGTTGTCGCGGGCGATGCGCAGGGCATCGAGGGGGGAGTAGACCATCCGGATGTCAGCCCCGCGGGCGTTGGCTTCGAGGAACGAACCCCGTCCGCCGGGGACCCGCATCATGTCGCCGAAGCAGGTGAGGATCACGCCGTCCTTCTCGGCGATGGCGATGCCATCGTCCACCCGACCCATCGGGATCACACAGACCGGGCAGCCGGGTCCGTGCACAAGCTCGATGTTGTCCGGTAGGTGATCCTGCACGCCGTACCGGTAGATGGTGTGGGTGTGCCCGCCGCACACCTCCATGATCTTGTAGTGCCGTCCCGGCTCGCAGAGCGCGGTGATCTCGCGGCCCAGGATCTCAGCGAGCTCGGGGTCGCGGAACTCATCGACGAAGCGCATCGTCACTGTCCCTTCACTCGTTCGATCGCGACACCGGCGTGCACCAGCACCCGGTCACCGGGCTGCACCGCACCGACCAGCTCGGTCGCCACCAGCTCCTCGTGGCCCTCCTCGTCCTGACAGGTCGCGTCCGCCCCGCTCACCTCTCTTACGGTGAGTACGACGGCCACGTCTCCGCAGGTGATGCAGCCGTCCTGCGCCGCTCCGGTCGAGCAGGTCCCGGCGCTCACTCGATGCTCGACTCGGCCACGGCCTGCAGCTCCTCTGTGAAGGTCTCGCCCATCATCTCCAGCATTGACAAGGCTTCTGCCGCCTCCTTCTCGTCGATCTTCGACATCGCGAAGCCGACGTGGATGAGGACGTAGTCGCCGATCTTGAGGGGGGTGTCCTCCATCAGGCCGATGTTGATCTTCCGCTTGACGCCGACCACGTCGACGAGCGCGAGCTGATCGTTGTAGCCGGGGATGAACTCGACCACCTGACCGGGGATGGCAAGGCACACGGCTAGCTCTCCTCGTGATGGGTGTGGGCCGGCACGAGCTCTGCCGAGCGATCAGCGGTGGTGTCGAGGTACTCCAGCCATTCCAGGACCACCTCGTCGCCACCCTCGACGGCGACGTCCAGGGAGCCGCAGGCCTGACAGGCGGGCGACGGGTCGGGGCTCTCGAAGTCGGTCCGGCAGTCCATGCAGTGGCCCTGCACCGGGACGACCACCAGGGCGGTCGTGGCTCCCTCAGCCGGCCCACCGGTGGCCGCCATCTGGAAGGTCTGCTCGAAGGCGTCGGCCACCACCCGATGGATCGCGCCGATCCGCACGCCGATGCGGGCCACCGGGCGGCCCTGGGCTCGCCGTTCGACGGCCTCGAGGACGCCCTCGCAGTAGCTCAGCTCGTGCATGCCTACATCGACTTCATGCGGAGGTAGCGGCGGACGTCGGGGACTGCGCGGATGCCCAACACGAGCCCGACCAGGGCGATCAGCCCTGCGGCGCCGGTGGTGATGAGGCCGATGGTCTTCATGCGCGTTCCTCCTCCAGTGCTGTCTTCGCGTCGGCGCGGTCGCGCCCCGCGGGAAGTCCCAGTTGCTCGGCGAGCACCTCGTGCACCAGTGCCACGGCCAGGGGTACGGCGGCAGCCACCGCGGGCGTCAGGCCCATCCCTTCGCCGACGTCAGCCGGCTGGCATCCGATCACGAAGGTTGGGGGAAGCGACCCCCCGAGCGAGCCCAAGCTGGCCAACACCGCGACCGGAGCCATGCCGTGGGCGTCGAGCTGTCCCTCGCCGAGGTCGTCCGGGCCGACCTCGAGCACCGTGAGGTCACCGGGCGATCCCTTACCGGGCATGGCATCGATGACGACGAGCGCGTCGTAGCCGTCGAGCAGGTCGTAGGCGAGGTGCATTCCACGGATCCCGTAGTCGATGACCTTCACGCCCTCGGGCAGCGGCCCAGCGGCGAGCTGTCGCGCGACCTCGCTGCCGAAGCCGTCGTCACTCAGGAACAGGTTGCCGATCCCGGCAACGAGGATGCCGCTCATCGCGCTTCCTCCCTGGCCGGCAACGGCTCGATCTCTTCCGGTCCGAAGTAGTAGAAGCGCCCGGTGCTGCCGTAGAGGTCGCTGGCCGCGTCGTCCTCGAGGGTGACCGCCACGTGCGTCCCGCCGTCGACGTCGAAGTAGACCCGGGACACCACCCCGGTCAGGCCGGCCAGGAACATGTCCTGGGCGTCCGCTCGCCGCGACGGGTGCAGCAGCACGCGGGTGCCCTTGGCGACCGTGACCCCGTTGACCTGGACAGCGTCGGTCTCCGGCTCGGCGCGGGCGTCCTGGTCGGCGTCCCACCACGGGGTGTCGTCGCCGTACACCGGTACGTCGTCACGAAGCGTCGTCAGGTCGCCCCCAACATCGGGTACGTCTGCACGAAGCGCCGGCAGGTCGCTTCCGAAGGCCGGCACGTCCTCACGTTGGGCAGGCAGGTCGTCGCGGCGGGCTCCGTGGAGCCGACCGAGGTCATGGTCGCTGATGCCGTCGCAGCGGGCCAGGATTGCGGCCGCCCGCGGGTCGGTGCCGCGCGCCTCCGCCTTCTCCTGCTCGGTCATCGTCATGATCCGCAAGGTGAGGATCTCGTCGATCTCGGTGGCGTCGAACAAGTCGCCGGCGCTCTCCGGGGCGATCGTCGGGTGGTCCCCGAGGATGATCGGGGAGATGAGGACGGCGTCCCGGCCGACGTCGTCGGCGATGAGCACCGGCCAGCAGCGTTCCTGGACGCAGCTGCTCGCGTCGGGGGAGGCCCAGTCGGGCCCGTCAAGCAGGGAGACGACGCGGGTGTCGGTGGTCGTGACCAGCAGGTGGGTGCCGACGAAGGAATAGCGGGCCGCGACGTCGCGGTCGGTCCACCCGGCAACCGCTCCGGGGACCCAGTCGGTCGTGTTGTCGACCCTCACCCGAAGGACCACCAGCCGGTCGTCGAGCCCGGGCCGGACCGTCAGGGTCACCGTGCCCTCGACGGCCCACCGGGTGCGGAGGAGCCGGCCGACGAGTCGGCCCTCCTCGTGGAGCTCCTCGATGTCCTGGCCGGCCTCGACACTGACCGTCCGGGTCTGGTCCTCGAGGGACAGGCCGGGCAGGGCGATCTCACGGGACACCGCCTCGTGGAAGGGGATCCACCTGCTGCCGGCCACCAGCAGCTCGTCGACCGGTTCCCACGTGCCGTCCTCGGCGAGCCGCTCGACGACCCGGGACTGGACCTGCAGGAACCGCAGGACCAGCTCGACCGTGGCGTCCGGCGTGCGCTCCAGCAACACCTCCGCAGACATCGACGGTTCCTCGCCGACCCCGGCCTGCACCGCGCCGGCCGGTCCGAGGATGCCGAACTGCCAGCGCACCTGGTTCTTTGAGGAGGTGGAGCGGTACGGGTACAGCAGGTATCCCTCGTAGAGGACAGCGTCTGCCACCTGCCGGGCTGCGGTCAGGCTCATGGGGTCGTCACCTCCACCGGGAGCAGCGACGTGACGGTGTCCTCCCAGGTGGTGAGTCCCCGGGCAGAGCGGTAGCGACTCAGGGCATCGATGGCCTCGCGGTTGAGCCGGATCCAGCCGCCGCCGGGGAAGTAGAGGTCCATCAGCGTGCGCCACCGGCTGACCGGGAGGCGGCACGGTGCCTCCGACGACCAGGACAGCTGCTCGACTGCGAAACCGGTCTCCCCGCGGGTGAACACGGTGCCGCTGAACAGCAGGATCAGGGGGATGTCCCCGTCGCGAAGGGCGTGGAGGTATTTCGTCCCGCTGATGTCGAAGTCGTAGGTGCACGCAACGGGCAGGTCCACCTCGGTGCTGCCCGTGAAGCCTTGGATCATGGCCACCGCGTGGGTCCACAAGAAAGGTTTGAGGGTGGTGCCGTAGCGGTCGGACGTGCCGAACAGGTCGGTGAGGCCGGCCTGTTCCTCTGCGTCATAGGGACGGCGTTGTGGCTCGATGCGCAACTGACACCGCAGGGCAAGCGCATGCACCACCTCCCCGCTGGTCTCGCTGATCCGCAGGCGGAACAGCAGGTGCGGTGCGGCGGCGTGCTCCTGCGGCACGACGTCGAGCACCTCGAAGGTCAGGCTGGTCATGCGCTGTCCGCGGGGCGGCTCTTGGCCCGCACCTGGTTGAAGAACTCCTCGAGACGGCGGCGCACGTCCTGCCCGCCGTCGAAGCCCCGCCACAGCTGCCGCAGGTGGCCGACGAGTTCGTAGCAGACGTCGATCGGCACGAGGAAGGCTTCGACCTGCCGGTCCGCGGTGTGCACGAGCAGCGCCTCGACATCGGGGGTCAAGGTAGCGAGTCCGGGGACCGCGTTGGTGACCCTGCTCCATGCCTCCAAGGAGAGCTCGGACTCGGTGGCACCTGCCGGCCCCGGATAGAAGGCGACGACCCGCTCGAGGGCTGAGTTGACGAACAGGAAGGCCGTGCCCACGGGAAGCTCGAGCTCGTCCCACACCGGTGCCGGGAGGTCCGCGAACGACAGGTAGCGGCTCGGGACAGCCCGGTAGGCCAGCGCCGCATCGCCATCGGCGAACAGCAGGAAGCACGGGCGGCAGGCGCAGAGCAGCGAACGGCTGCTCACGTTGACGACGTGCTGGTGCTCCTCGGCGATCGGGGCGGCGCACATCTCGCACCGCTCGTAGGGCGACGGCGCGGGCCGTCCCGCCCGGATCCGGGACAGGACCGCCAGCGCCTGCGCGCTCATGCCGGAACCGGTGCCCTGACGGCGACCTCAATGAGGCCGTCGCGGTCGAGCAGCGGGACCGGATCGAGGTGCCGCTCAGGAACATCCAGATCGGCACCAGCCCGCCGTACATCGAAGTGGGCGGAGCAGCTGTGGCAGGTGAGCACCGCACTCCCGGGGATCGCGGGGGAGCGTTGCAGCCCCGCGCCCTCGAAGGTGGATCCGCAGGCAGCACAGACATCCCGGTAGGCATAGACCCCCGAGAGCAGCCGGCACAGCAGGATGTCGGAGCCCGCGACGGTGATCCGGTGCAGCCCCCCGACCGGCAGGTCGTCGAGGGAAACGGCTTCCGCCCAGGTCACGTCGCCGGACTGTTCAGCCGACCGGATCCGCGAGGTGAGCTGCGAGACCGGGATGAGGCCCGGGGTCTTGGCGGCTTCCTCCACGTCGATGCGCACGATCTCCGGCGCAGCTCCCCGGATGGCGTCCTCGACCGCCAGCTCCAGGGTCACCGCGGACGACGCGCAGCCATCGCAGCTCCCCAGCAGTTGCAGTCGCACGACACCGTCGTCGGTCACCTCGAGCAGGCGCACGTCCCCGCCGTGCGAGCCGAGATAGGGCCGCACGTCCTCCAATGCGCGCTCCACCCGGTCCTCCACCCCATACGGATGTAGGCCGTGCACGAGGAGCAGGCTCGACACCAGCTCGTCGGCTGCGTAGGCCGCGAGCAGGTCGTCGTCGAGGGCACCGGAGTCGTGGGCCAGCTCGAGGATGCGCTCCAGCCCAGCGCCGTACAACTCGACGACGAGCCGGACGAGCTCCTCCGCGCGTTCGCGGGCGACCGGTCCAGCGGCAGAGCTCGCCTCCAGCAGCTGCTCGATCCGGGCACCGCAGGTCGCCGGGTCCACCGAGGTGGATTCGGTCGAGGCGCTCACTCCTCGCCCGAGACGGCCACCGTCGGGGAGTGCACCTTCTTCAGCGTCTTGCCCTCACCGAGATACATGTGCACGCCGCAGGGCAGGCAGGGGTCGAAGCTGCGGACGGTGCGCATGATGTCGATGCCCTTGAAGTTGTCGCGGGAGTTCTCCTCAAACAAAGGCTGATCCTGTACGGCGTCCTCGTAGGGCCCCGGTGTGCCGTAGACGTCGCGGGGGTTGGCGTTCCACGGCGTCGGAGGGTAGGGGTGGTAGTTCGCGATCTTGCCGTCCTTGATGACCATGTGGTGCGACAACACACCGCGAACGGCCTCGGTGAAACCGCACCCGATGGCCTCGTCCGGCACGTCGAACTTCTCCCAGGTCTTGGTGCGGCCGGCCCGGATCTCCTCGAGCGCCTTCTCCGCGAAGTGCAAGGCGCACGCCGCCGCGTAGGCCTGGAAATAGCTGCGAGCCCGGTTGCGCTCCAGGGTGTTGCTCCACTGCGGGATCTTCCACTCGAAGCTGACGGGACCCTTCAGGGCCGTCTTCGGGAGGTTGATCTGGACGCTGTGCCCGGTCGCCTTCACGTAACCGATGTCGACGAGGCCGGCGAGCGCGGTGGACCACAACCGGGCGAGCGGGCCACCACCGGTGTCGAGCGGCAGGTGGTCCTTCCCGTCGTACCAGCGCGGAGACATCACCCAGCTGTACTTGTCGTCCA
>JANOTZ010000209.1:0-1791 GCA_031416735.1 Frankiales bacterium | reverse complement strand
GACAGCTCTCGCGTGACCATGCCTTCGACCGACAGCTGCCAGGTGTCGGGCGCGACCTCGGGGATGTCGTAGTGCACCAGGACGTAGTGCAGCCCCGGCGGGGTCACGTCATAGTGCAGGGCTTCCAGCGGGATCGAGTGGTTGCGCCCCGCGAGTGCCAGCTCCTCCGGCGTGATGCCCTCGTCCGGCCCCGCGATCCGGGCAGGCGGGCTCAGCGGTCGTTCGGTCGTCGTCATGTCCGCCACCTCCAGGTCCGAGCATGCCCCCCAGGGACGGTCGGGTCCAGACCGGGCTGGGTCCCCGGTGACTCACGTCAAGATGCGCGCGTAGCCCTCTTCGTTGACTCATGAACGGATGCGCGCGTGGTTGTGGGCTGAATCTGAGGCTTTGAGCGGGCAGCGGCCTTGCTCGTGGTCAGGGTCAAGAGCTCCGCGGTGAGGGCCTGGATCTGGCGCTGAACGGCGGCTGGGTTCACCTCGGCGAGGGTGGCTTCCATGATGTTCTTGTCCTGCGCGGTGACCGCGTTGTGCGTCTCGGCGCGGCGGTAAGGGGTGGTCGGGCGGTCGTACTTCTTGGTGACCTTCGCACCGTCCCGGACCTTGCTGATGAGCTTCTGCTGCGGCAGGAAGTAGTTCGTCATCAGGGACTGCAGGACCCAGATCCTGTTGAGCAGCAGCAACTCTGCTGGGGTGTCGTAGCGGTGATAGCCGACGACGGTGCGGACCACCGCCCAGTTCTTCTGCTCCACGTGCGCGCCGTCGTTGCTGTTCCCCGGCCGGGACCGGGTGAAGGTCAGCTTGCGCTGCTGGCACCACTCGAGCAGGGCGTGGTTGATGAACTCCGAGCCGTTGTCGCTGTCGACCCCCAGCAGCGGGAAAGGCATGATCTTGGCGATCTCCTCCAAGGCCGCCACGACCCACTTGTGGGCCTTGTTCTGGACCGACCGGTTCTCCGTCCAGCCGGTCGCGATGTCGGTCACCGTGAGCGTGTAGCAGTGCTCACCCTCGGCGTTGCCACCCTCATGACCGACTAGGTCGATCTCCACGAACCCCGGCACCGCGTCGTCCCACTGCGCCCACGTCCTGATCGGGATCTGGCTCTTGAGCAGCGACCCCGGCTTGGTGTGTGAGCGGCCTCGCAGGGCCATAGAGGCCCGCGCCGGCGCGAGCCGCCGGTCCATCGTCGCGGGCGACATCACGACCAGCAGCGCGGCGAGCTCGTCGCTGATGTCGAGCTCCCCGAAACGCCGCAACGTCGGGACCAGCTCGACCATCACCGGCGCGAGCCGCTTGCCCGTTGGGGCACCCAGCACCGCCCAGCAGAACCGCAGCGCCGCCAGCACTTCCGGCCCATAGACCGCGGCCCGAGGTCGCCGAGCAGGTCGCACCAGCGCCGGCTTCAAGGCCGCCACGAGCGCCTTCCTCGCATGGTTACGGTGCCACCCCGTGGTCGCGCACAACTCGTCCAGGATCTTGCCCTTGTCGACCTTGCTGGCCCGCTTGTAACGGGTCGCGTTGGCCTTCGTGACTGCCTTCCGTTGCCCCATCGTCAGTCCCATGTTCAGGACCTACCGGCACCCCCTCCGGGGCCTCGGTAGGCGCGCCCACCACGCGCGCATCCGTAGATGAGTCAACGACTACCCCTACGCGCGCATTCTTGGTGAGTCAACGCGGGGTCTTGCCGCCGCGGCACCAGGGGAGGACGGTGGGAGGGTCCGGCGCGGGCGGGGGTCGCGACGCTGACTGTGAAGCGACGACCTGGCTCGCCAACTGCACTTCCACCAAGGGGAGA
>JANOTZ010000208.1:0-4568 GCA_031416735.1 Frankiales bacterium | reverse complement strand
CTCCGACCCGTACTACCACCTCGACGGTCCCGTCGACGCGACCACCGCGGTGCTCAAGAAGGCCGGGATGTCGATCTCCGACATCGACCTCTTCGAGTGCAACGAGGCCTTCGCGTCGGTGGTGCTGTCCTGGCAGCGCGTCCACGACATCCCGATGGACAAGATCAACGTCAACGGCGGCGCGATCGCCCTCGGCCACCCGGTCGGCTCCACCGGCGCCCGGCTCATCACCACCGCACTGCACGAGCTGGAGCGCACCGACAAGCAGTTCGCCCTGCTGACGATGTGCGCCGGTGGCGCACTGGCGCCGGGCGTCATCCTCGAGCGGATCTAGCTCAAGGACGTCCCCATGGACCCGACGGCGCCGTGCCTCCGATGAGGGACGCGGCGCCGTCGCGCTTTCCCGGTACGGCGAAAGGCGCGCTCAGACCCCGCCGGCCACCTTCTCGGTCCCGTCCCGTCCCGTCCCGCCCAAGATCCACGGAACCCGCACAGCCAAATAGTGGCGATTTCACGCTGTGCGCGTTCCGTGGATCATGCTCATCGAGGGCGATGTCGCGGCTGCTGGCCTCCGTCGGCGGGCGTCCAGGTCCAGCCCCGGCTGACCTGGGTCTCGAGCGACACGACCTGCCTTCCGGTCCACACCACCGTGCCTCCGAACGACCGGATCCGGCGGTCGCTGAGCTCGCTGAGCTCCTGGGCACAGGGAGCAGACGCCAGCGCGCGGCCATCGGTCTCGCAATCCAAGTAGAGGGCACAAGCCGCCGCATCGTGTCGGGTCCCACTGCGCTCCGCCAGTACCACGTGCGGTCAGGCGAGCCGTACCTGCGTCGGCCGGCCGGGCTCGACGACCACCAGCCCCAGCCGCTCGAGGTGCCGGACGTGGGCCATCGTCTCGGCGAGGGCGGCCCGGAGCATCATCTTGGGCAGCTCGTCCCAAGGCCGGTTCCAAGTCATCGCCCGGCACAGCGCCCACGGCGCCACCGGCCCCGCGGACAGCGCCTCCTTGATCTCCACCAACCGCTCGTCGTGGTGGCCCAGCAGCTCAGCGACCCGGGCGTCGACCCCCCGGAAACGTCCCCGGTGGGCGGGCAGGACCTCGATCGGCTCGGCGTCGGTGAGCAGCCGCAGGGAGGCGAAGAAGTCGCCGAGGGGGTCGCCTTCCGGACCCTCGAAGCCGTAGAGGCCGACGTGCGAACTGATGGTCTTGAGCAGGTGGTCTCCGGTGAGAAGCCGGCCGTCGAGCCGAAGGCACAGGTGTCCGGGCGTGTGCCCGGGCGTGTGCAGCAGCTCCAGGTGCCGGTCCCCGAGCCGGAGCTTCTGGGTCCCGAGCGGACGGTCGGGCAGCTCGGGCATCGGCATCTTCAGCTGCGCGGAGGCGGCCAGCACGTCCTCGACGTCGCAGGCCGACGCACCGGCCTCGCGCAGCTTCTCCTCGGTGTCCTTGGCCATCACCAAGGGGTCGTCGGCCAGGATCTCGCGGTGCCGCCGCACCAGCGAGGTGTCGGCCTCGTGCATCCCGACCCAGCAGCCGCTGGCCTCGCGGACCCGGCCGACCAGGCCGAGGTGGTCCGGGTGGTGGTGCGTGACGACGACGCCCTGTACCTCGGCGGCGCTGGTGCCGCAGGCGAGCAGCCCGGCGGTCAGGTCGGCCCAGGCGGCGTCGGCGTTCCAGCCGGTGTCGATGAGGTACGGCCCGTCGGAGGACTCCACGACGTAGGCCTGGGTCCAGCCGATGGGGTTGTCGGGGACGACCGTCGGGATGCACCAGATCCCCGGCGCGACCAGCTCGACCGGAGGTTGCACCCTCACGGGGCCACGTCGTCCCACGCGGTGAAGTACTGAGGATGCGGGCCCATCGTCATCACCTCGAGCAGCCCGTACCCCTCGCCGTCGTCCTGGTTGCTGGTGAACCGGGCGACGTGGTCGACGATCGCGCCGGGGATCGGGACCATGTCCGGTGCGGTGCTGTCGAAGTCGTGCCGCTGCACCACCAGTTCCGGGCCCTGCCACATGCCGTGCCGCCAGTCGGCGTCGAAGCCGGAGCCGCTGCCGCGGGCCAGGTGCACCGGACGCAACCCTTCGCCTTCGAGCACCAGGCCGCCTCGGAAGGTCACCGTCGCGCCCGTCACCATCCGGGTGCCGGGGGCGAAGCGCAGGGCGTGCTCCGGCCGACCCAAGTGCTCCACCCGACCATCCGGGTACAGCCGCACGCCCTCCTCGAGGGTGCGCCTGCCGAAGCCGTCCTCCTGGCACAGGTAGACCACCGTGCTCGCGGGAAACCGCACCACGAAGTAGTTCCAGAAGAAGCCCGAGGTGCCCATGGTCGGCGCACCCGCGGGCTCCGGCTCCCCCACCGGCCGCACGCCCCAGGACCGGTCGCGGTTGCCCCAGAACCGGTCGGGGGTCACCTCGATCGTGCGGCCGTCGAGCAGCAGAGTGCCTGTCCACGAGCCGGTCTGCAGGAAACGCATGGTGTTCATGAGGATGCGGCCGTGCGGGGCCGCGAGGATCATCCGAGGCTCCTCGAAGGCCGGGATGCACCCCTCCCACGTCACGTCGAGGGCGAAGCCGGACGTCTCCTCGCAGACGAAGCGCAGACGGCGGAGCCCTTCGAGGACCTCGACGCGCAGCGGTCCGACGGTCGTGTCGAGCCGGTCGGACCCGAGCGGCCGCGAGGCCCGCACGACGGTCTGTGTGGTGCCGTGGTGCACGGCGACAAAGCCGTCGGTGACACCCAAGTTGGGGTACTGGCCGATGCCCCCGGCGAGGAAGAACTCCCCGTCACAGCCGTGCAGGTTGAAGTAGTAGCGGTCATAGAAGTTGCGGTCGGAGGTGCCGACGGTCGCCATCGTCTCGGCGACCTGGTGGATGGGCAGGTCGTCCAGGGGGGTCAGCACCGCTCGTCCAGGACCCGCGCGGTGAGCTGGGTGACGGTGTTCTCCTGGGCCATGCCGTCGTCGGCAGGGAGCAGCCCCCAGTCCTTGAAGATGACCGCGAGCCTGGCCATGATCACGCAGAACCGGAACCCGGCGAACACCTCGTAGAAGTCGAAGGTCGAGGCCGCCAGCCCGCTGCGCGACTCATAGCGCGCGAGGGTCTGCTCCTTCGACGGAAAGCCTTCGAGTCGGGGCACCCCGAGCGCCTCGCTGTGGTGCCGGTCCAGGAACCACGCCCACGCGACGTCCTGCGACGGCGAGCCCAGGCAGGCCATCTCCCAGTCGAGGACGGCCAGCCGTTGCCCCTCCGGCGAATACAGGATGTTGCCGATCCGGGCGTCCCCCCAGCACAGGACCAGCGGCTCCTCCGGCGGCAGGTTGTCCTTGATCCAGGCCAGCGCCCGGCGGGCCATCGGCACCGCCTCGTCCTGCTCCACCTGCTCGAGAAAGCCCTCGTAGTAGTCGATCTGGGCAGCCAGTCCCTGCAGCAGCGGCGGCAGGTCCAGGGCCTGACGGTCCAGGGTGTTGAGCTCGGCGATGGTGTCGATCGCGCCCCACCAGATCCGCTCGCGCACCGCGGGAGTGACGTCGTGCAGCCACCCCGCGACGTGGTACGGCGGGTTGTCCGGTGGCACGAGCCCGTCGACGAACTCCATGACGAAGAACGGGGCACCGAGCACCGCCGCGTCGGACTCCTGCCACCGCACGGTCGGCACCGGCACCGACGTGCGGGAACCGAGGGTGGTGAGCAGTCCCTGTTGGACCGCGAAGGCCGCATCCGGGAACAGGGTGTAGCCGGTGGGCGCCACCCGCACGACCAGCGTGGTCTGCTGCGCCACACCGCCCGTCAGCCACCCGGCGTCGACGATGAGGGTCTCGTTGGAGAACCCGGTCGCCCCGGGCCCGCGGAACTCCGACAGGGTCACGTCGCCGTCGGCGTCCACCCTCGGTGCGAGCCAGGCAGCGAGCTGCTTGGCGGACTGCTCCACGTCACGCTGGGCGGGGATCGGCACGTGCGACTCCTTCGTCGGTGTGGTCGCGAACCTAGAACGTGTTCTTGTCAACGGGCAAGAGCGGCGAGCTCCTGGAGTGCTTCCACCGAGACGTCGTACGGCGTGGAGAGGGCCACCCGGTCGCAGCGGGCGAACCGTCGGCGCAGGCCCTCGGCGACCTCGAGGGGCGAGCCGACAACGGCGATGGCGTCCACCACTTCCTGGGGCACCGCGCCCGGCAGCTCGGCCCAGCGACCCTCGCGGGTGAGGTCGCGCAGTCGTGGTTGCAGGTCGCCCCAGCCGTGCACGTCGAGGACCCGTCGATAGGCCGGAGTGCTTGCGTAGAAGGCGATCAGGCCCCGCGCGCCCTCCTGGGCCACGGCGATCTCCTGCTCGGTCACCCCGACCGCGACGATCGCCTGGCCGACGATGGGAAACGCGTCGGGCACCTGCGGGAAGGTCAGCTCGGCCAGCGAGCGCTCGCTGCAGAACGGGTGGACCAGCAGGCCGTCGGCGACCTCGACCGCCATCGCCGTCATCTGTGGTCCGAGGGCTCCGACCAGGATCGGCGCAGGTGGGGCGGGGGGCGGGACGAACAGGGGCGGGCAGTAGGTGTGCTGCGTCCAGCGGCCCTGGA
>JANOTZ010000207.1:0-3937 GCA_031416735.1 Frankiales bacterium | reverse complement strand
CACCGTCGACCACGACGCCCGGGTCGCGCTCGTCGCCCTGCTCCGCGACGAGATGGTCGCCGTCGTCCGCTACGACAGAAGAGCGGGTACGACGGACGCTGAGGTCGCCGTCGTGGTCGAGGACGCCCACCAGGGCCGGGGCCTGGGGCCGTTGATGCTCGAGCACCTGGCGGCGGCCGGGGAGGAGCGCGGCGTCGAGCGGTTCGTCGCGCAGATCCTCCCCAGCAACCGGCGGATGCTCGAGGTGTTCCGAAGCGCCGGCTATGAGGTCGAGCGGCACATGGAGGACGGCTACGTCGAGCTGGTCTACCCGATCCGCCCGACCCCCGCGTCGGTGTCGGTGTCGCGGGCCCGTGAGCACCGAGCGGAGGCGCAGAGCGTCGCGAGAATCCTTGCGCCCCAGGCGGTTGCGGTCATCGGCGCCTCCCGTGAACCGGGCACCGCGGGCCACGAGGTCTTCCGCTCGCTGCGGGCCCACGGGTTCACCGGCCCCGTCCATCCGGTCAACCCGGCCGCCTCGCAGGTCGAGGGGGTGCCCGCCTACGCCGACGTCCGGGACGTCCCCGGCGACGTCGATCTGGCGGTGATCGCCGTACCCGCCGTGCAGGTTCTCGAGGTGGTGCGGGCCTGCGTGGAGAAGCGGGTCCGCGGGCTGGTCGTCGTGTCCGGCGGCTTCGCCGACGCCGGCGAGCAGGGCCGCGCCCGCCTCGCCGAGGTGGTGCGCACTGCCCGCGACGGGGGCGTGCGGCTGATCGGCCCCAATGCCATGGGCGTGGTGAACACCGACCCGGAGGTGTCGCTGCACGCGACGTTCGCGGCGGGTCAGGCCGGACCCGGCCGGGTCGGGGTGTTCAGCCAGTCGGGGGCGCTGGCCGGCACCGTGCTGCAGACCCTCGACCGGCGCAGCCTGGGGCTGTCGACGTTCGTGTCGATCGGGGACCGGGCGGACGTGTCGGGCAACGACCTGCTGCAGTACTGGCTGGAGGACCCCCGGACCGACGTGGTGTGCCTGCACCTGCAGGGATTCGGCAACCCGCGCAAGTTCGCGCGGATCGCCCGTCAGGTCAGCCAGGTCAAGCCCGTGGTGGCCCTCAAGAGCGGCCGGGGCACCGGCGATGTCGCGGTCGACGCGATGTTCCGGTCGGCGGGGGTGATCCGGGTCGACACCCTGGCCCAGCTGTTCGAGATCGCCCAGTTGCTCGCGGTGCAGCCCCTGCCGCAGGGGGCCAGGGTCGGGCTGGTCGGCACGTCCAGTGCGCTGGCGGCGCTCGCGGTCGACAGCTGCCGGTCCGCCGGCCTCGACGTCGTCACCCTGAGCGAGGGGTTGCAGGAGCAGCTGCGGGCGCTGTCCGGGACGACGGAGACCGCCAACCCCGTCGACCTGGGACCGCTCGCCTCGGCCGAGCACGTCGGTCACGCCTTGCACCTGGTCGCGGACTCCGGGGAGGTCGACGCCCTCATCGCCCTGCTCACCCCGCACACCGACGACGACGCTCTCGCCGCCGCACTGGTGGAGGTCTCCCTCGCAAGCGAGGTGCCGGTGCTCGCCTCCTTCCTCGGTCACGACGGGGTCCCACCGGTGCTGGCGGTCCCCGACGGCGCGGAGGCTGCCGGACGTGGGTCCGTTCCGTCGTACTCCTCGCCCGAGTCCGCTGCCCTGGCGCTCGGTCGGGCGGTGGCCTATGCCGGCTGGCGGTCCCACCGGCAAGGTGAGGTCCCGGCCCTCGAGGTGACCCCACCGAAGGAGCTGGTCGACCGGATGCCGCGCGACGGCTCGTGGGTGCCCGAGGCACCGGAGCTGCTCGCGGCCTACGGGCTCACGACCTGGCCGACCGTGCGAGCCGCCACCGTGCAGGACGCGATGAGCGCCGCCGAGCAGGTCGGCTGGCCGGTCGCGCTCAAGCACCCCGACGACCGGTGGCGCAACCGGGTCGATGTGGGCGCGGTGCGGATGTGGGTCGACAGCCCGGAGCTGCTCGCCGCGGAGTGGACGTCGATCCAGTCGCTGCTCGGCCCGAGCGACCTGCTGGTCCAGCCGATGGCGCCGACGGGGGTGTCGACCGTCGTACGCCTGGTGCAGGACCCCTCGGTCGGTCCGCTCATCTCCCTGCGGCTCGGGGGAGTGGCGGCCGACCTGCTGGCCGACCCGATGGTGCGCACCCTGCCGCTCACCGACCTCGACGCCGCCGAGTTGGTCCGGTCGATCCGCGGCTTCGCGCTGCTCGAGGGTCAGGACGTCGGCGCCCTGGAGGACGTGCTGCACCGGGTCGCTCGGCTGGCCGAGGACCTGCCCGAGGTGGCCGAGGTGCTGCTCGACCCGGTGGTGGTCGGGCCGACCGGCGTGACGCTGCTGCACGCCGGGATCCGGTTGCTGCCCCCCGAGGTGGATCCGGAGCGCGGACCCCGGCGGCTCGTGGGCGAGTCCGCGGCCCACCTACGCTGACCGACGTGCGTCTCACGGAGTTCTGGAACCGGATGGAGCGGCGCTTCGGCGTGGCCTACGCCCGGTCCTTCGCGACCGACATGGTCCTGGCCGAGCTCGGCTCGCGGACCGTCGCGCAGGCTCTCGCCGAGGGTGACGACGTCAAGGGCGTGTGGCGCGCGGTCTGCGACGCCACCGCCGCCCCCCTCGCCGACCGCTAGCTCCTGGTACGGCGAAAGCGAGCCATCCCGGCGCAAGCCGGCAGGTCTGCGAGGGCCTGGCGCAGGGCTCGTGGGACGGTCGGCGTGTCGGGTCGACGTCGAACGGTTGTTCGACATACCGTGGCCTGGTTCCGGGCGGTCCACAGGCCCCGGGTCGCCGATCAAAAACGTCGGTGCCCGGACCTAACGTCCGTCGGAGATCGGAACTCCCGCTACGGATGAAGGAGACACTGGTGGCCGCACCGGACCGCGAGAAGGCCCTCGAGATGGCCCTCGCTCAGATCGACAAGAACTTCGGCAAGGGCTCGGTGATGCGCCTCGGCGACGACACCCGGCCGGCGATCCGCGTCATCCCCACGGGAGCGATCGCCCTCGACGTGGCCCTGGGGATCGGTGGTCTGCCGCGTGGGCGGGTCGTCGAGCTCTACGGCCCCGAGTCGAGCGGTAAGACCAGCCTGGCGCTGCACGTCATCGCCAACGCGCAGGCCGCCGGGGGCATCGCGGCGTTCATCGACGCCGAGCACGCCCTCGACCCGGAATACGCGAAGAAGCTGGGCGTCGACACCGACGCGCTGCTGGTGTCGCAGCCCGACACCGGTGAGCAGGCGCTCGAGATCGCCGACATGCTGATCCGCTCCGGTGCCATCGACATCCTGGTCGTCGACTCGGTCGCTGCCCTCACCCCGCGCGCCGAGATCGAGGGCGAGATGGGTGACAGCCACGTCGGTCTGCAGGCCCGCCTGATGAGCCAGGCGCTGCGCAAGATGACCGGTGCCATCAGCAACACCGGCACCACCGTGATCTTCATCAACCAGCTCCGCGAAAAAATCGGGGTGATGTTCGGAAGCCCGGAGACAACGACGGGTGGCAAGGCGCTGAAGTTCTACGCCTCCGTCCGCCTGGACATCCGCCGGATCGAGACGCTCAAGGACGGCACCGATGCGGTCGGCAACCGCACCCGCGTCAAGGTCGTGAAGAACAAGCTGGCGCCGCCCTTCAAGCAGGCGGAGTTCGACATCCTTTACGGCATCGGCATTTCCCGCGAGGGCTCGCTCATCGACATGGGTGTCGACCAGGGCTTCGTCCGCAAGTCCG
This sequence comes from Frankiales bacterium, assembly GCA_031416735.1. Classification (GTDB taxonomy): domain Bacteria; phylum Actinomycetota; class Actinomycetes; order Mycobacteriales; family SCTD01; genus RYN-111. The sequence goes on along the minus strand of JANOTZ010000207.1, from coordinate 199 downwards.
GTGCCTGGTACACCTACGAGGGCGACCAGCTCGGCCAGGGCAAGGAGAACGCCCGGGCCTTCCTGCGCGACAACCCCGAGCTGGCCGACGACATCGAGCGTCGGATCAAGGAGAAGCTCGGCATCGGGGGGGCGGGGGGGGACGTCACCGACGAAGCCCGGGCCGACAAGGTCGCGCCGGGGCCGGGGGGCCGCGAACC
>JANOTZ010000206.1:0-4537 GCA_031416735.1 Frankiales bacterium | reverse complement strand
ACGGCGGTCTTGACGATGTTCGCGCCGCCCTCGGGGGTGGACACGCTGTCGTAGTTGGCCACGGCCTCGCCGCCGGCCGCCTTGATCTCGTCGACGACCTTCTGGGCCGCCGCGTCGTCGCCGCCCTTGCCGTCCACGCTGCCACCGAGGTCGTTGACGACCACCTGGGCGCCGCGGCGGGCGAGGTCGAGTGCGTAGGTGCGGCCGATGCCGCCGCCGGCGCCGGTCACGATGGCGACGCGGCCGTCGAAGTTGATGTCACTCACGAGTGGAGCCCTCCAGGGGTGCGGGTTGTCGGCACACATCCTCCCGTACGGCGTGAACGGTGGCTCACCCCGGTCGGGCATGCTGACGTGTATGGCAGTCCACGTGCGTGACGACGGACCGGTCCGGGTGGTGGTTCTGGACCGCCCCGCGGCGAGAGGGGCGGTGGATGGCGAGCATGCCCGCGCCCTCCTGCAGGCCTTCGAGGAGCTCGAGCGGCGCGACGACCTGAGCGTCGGGGTGCTCACCGGTTCCGAGGGGCACTTCTGTGCCGGCGCGGACCTGCGGGCGGTGGCGGCGGGGGAGATCGCCCTGCACGAGCCGGGTCAGGGGCCTGGGCCGATGGGCCCGACCCGACTGAACCTGTCGAAGCCGGTGATCGCGGCCATCGAGGGGCACGCGGTCGCCGGGGGACTGGAGCTGGCGCTGTGGTGCGACCTCCGGGTGGCCTCCGAGACGGCCGTCCTCGGGGTCTTCTGCCGACGCTGGGGGGTGCCGTTGATCGACGGCGGGACGGTGCGGCTGCCCCGCCTCGTCGGGCATAGCGTGGCGTTGGACCTGATCCTCACCGGCCGCCCGGTAGGTGCCGAGGAGGCGCGGCGGATCGGCCTGGTCAACCGGGTGGTCCCGGCCGGTGGGGCGCTGGAAGCAGCCGTCGTGCTGGCCCACGAGCTGGCGGCGCTCCCGCAGCTGTGCCTGCGTCAGGACCGCCTCTCGGTGCTGGAGCAGTGGGGGCTGCCGCACGAGGCGGCGATGGCGAACGAGTGGGAGCACGGGGCGGTGTCGCTCACCGAGGCCGCGCAGGGTGCGGCGCGGTTCGCCGGCGGAGAAGGGCGGCACGGCTCGTAGGATGCGAAAGATGAAGGACGGCGACGGCTGGGCGCAGTGCGCGCAGGGCCACAAGCACTGGGGCGTCTACGGCGCCGCGGGTCTGCTGCTCGTCGCCCCGGGGCCGGTGGTCCTCCTGCAGCACCGGGCCTACTGGAGCCACCACGGCGACACCTGGGGCGTCCCCGGCGGCGCCCGGACGGCCCGCGAATCGGCGGTGGAGACCGCGCTGCGGGAGGCGTCCGAGGAGACCGGGCTCGACACCGCGACCGTGACCGTGGTCGGCGAGCTGCTCGATGACCACGACGGCTGGACCTACACGACGGTCCTGGCCCGGGCCGAGCTCGAGCTGCCGGTGCATGCGCTGGACCGCGAGAGCAACGACGTCCGGTGGGTGCCCGTCGACGGCGTCCTGGGCCTGTCGCTGCACCCCGGTTTCGCCGGGACCTGGCCGGAGCTGCGGACCCGGCTCTAGCCTCCCCCCGCGGCCGCGGCGACGTTGCCTATGCTTGAGCAGTCACAGGGGGTGGCCGCACGCCTCGCGTGCGTTGATGGTTGGGGTGGATGGCAGATGCTGCCAGCTCTTTTCCGTGCGCAGCCGCGCGTCGTGGTCATGGTGGCTCTCGTGCTGTCCGCCGGGCTCGCCGGAGGCGGAGCGGTCGCGTTCGTCAACGCCGGTGACGACCCCGCCACCAAGGCCATCAGCCCGATCCTGCCGAACATTGCGATCCCCTCGCCGTCGGTGACGTCCACGCCCGTGCCGACTCCGACACCGACTCCGACACCGACTCAAACTCCGAGTCCGAGTCCGACGGCGAGCGCGCGGGTGACGGCCACGCCCACCGCGTCCCCCACAGCGGGCACCACCAAGACCTACACCTACCCCAAGGCCACCACGCTGTACGACGGAATGGCGCTGTCCGCGACCATCAACCATGACCGCGGCACCACCGCCACAAAGTTTGCGATCACGCTGAAGGCCACCGACGGTGACGGCACCATCTACTTCGACGGCATCGACTGGGGCGACGGCAGTTCCCTTGCTGGCACGGGGAACCCCCGTAAGTGCGGCACCTACCCGACGCCCACCGCCCAGCCGGGTCCCTACAAGCCGCAGCCCAGCACCTATGAGCGCACCAGCGCCAACGCCTTCACCCACACCTACAGCACCGCGGGGGACTACAAGATCACCGTGACGGTGTCGTCGGTCAACGCCGACTGCCGCCCCCACGGCCCCGAGGCCGAGACCCGGGTCGCGGTCTTCCCGAAGGTCCCGGTGACGCAGTCCCCGGCCCCCACCCCCAGCGGATACTGACCGTCCACAGCCCCGCTTCCGCCGTACCTCCCCGACTAGCCTCACAAGGTGCGTAAGGCCCGGGAACTGCTCGACGTCGCGCTCTCCGCCGTGCCCGGAGCGCAGGTCCGCGAGGGTCAGCACCTGATGGCCGAGGCCGTCGAGAAGGCGCTGAAGACCCGGCAGCACCTGCTGGTGCAGGCCGGGACGGGCACCGGTAAGTCGCTCGGCTACCTGGTGCCGGCGCTCGCGAGTGGCAAGCGGGTGGTGGTGGCCACCGCGACCAAGGCGCTGCAGGCCCAGCTCGTCGACAAGGATTTGCCGCGGCTGGTCGACGCGCTCGAGCCGGTGCTGGGCCGCCGGGCCACGTTCGCGTTGGCGAAGGGGCGCAGCAACTACGTCTGCCTGCAGCAGCTCAGCCAGGGACCCGGGGCCCGCGAGCCTGAGCAGGACGAGTTGTGGGACGGCCCGACCTCGATGATGGGGCAGCAGGTCGTGAAGCTGCGGGAGTGGGCGGAGACGGCGGTGACCGGCGACCGCGACGAGGTGCCGTTCCCGGTCAACGACCGGGCCTGGCGGCAGATCTCCGTCACCGCCCGCGAATGCCTGGGCAGCAAGTGCCCTGACCGCGTCGACTGCTTCGCGGAGAAGGCCCGCGAGCAGGCCAAGCAGGCCGACATCGTGGTCGCCAACCACGCGCTGCTCGCCATCGCCACCTTCAACGGCGTGCCGGTCCTGCCCGAGCACGACGCCGTGATCCTCGACGAGGCCCACGAGTTCGTCAGCTCCGCCACCGACGCCCTCACCCACGAGCTGAGCTCCCCAGCCGCCCGTCGCGCCGCGGCCGCCTGCCGGACCTACGTCGGGGCCACCATGCAGGAGCGGCTCGAGGACGCCCACGCTGTGCTGGAAGGCGTCGTCCAGGGCCTGTTGCCGGGCTGGATCCCTTCGTTGCCAGCGCATCTGGTCGATGCGCTCGGGGTCGTCGAGTCGGTCTTCGGCTCCGCCGCGGTGGAGGTCGGCGCGACCAAGGCAGAGGACGAGGTCACCCAGGCGCGCCGCGACCAGGTGCGGGTCGGGCTCACCGACATCGCCGAGGCGGCCGGGGAGCTGCGCGACCCTGGGGTGCGGTCGGCGGTCTACGCCACGACGGACCGGGTGCTGCGGGTGTCGCCGCTGTCGGTCGGTGCCGCCGTCAGCAGCAGGCTTTTCGGGGAGGTCACCGTCATCGCGACCTCCGCGACCCTCACGGTCGGCGGCTCGTTCCGGCACACCGCCCACGAGCTCGGCCTCACCGAGATGGCGGGATCTGAGTACGGCGAGAAGGCGCCCGTCCCGCGCGACGCGGCCGCCGTCGACGAGGTGCTGGCGCAGGAGGGTCCGCCGTCGCGCTGGTCCTACCTCGATGTCGGCAGCCCCTTCGACTACGCCCGGCAGGGCCAGCTCTACATCGCCCGCGACCTGCCTGACCCCGGCAAGGCCGGCGCCGCCTGGCAGGCCGCGGTGGACGAGCTGTGCGCGCAGCTCGTCGAGGCTGCGGGCGGCCGCACCCTGGCGCTGTTCTCCTCGACGGCCGCGGCGGTGCGGGCCGCGACCGCAGTGCGGCTCAAGACCGACGTACCCGTCCTTCTCCAAGGGGAGGACACCCCAGGCGCTCTGACGCACCGGTTCGCTTCCGATGCGCGGACCTGCCTGTTCGGCACCCGGTCGTTCTGGCAGGGCGTCGACGTGGCCGGATCGGCGTGCCAGCTGGTGATCCTGGACCGCATCCCGTTCCCGCACATCGACGACCCGCTGATGAAGGCGCGGCTCGCCGAGGCGGGGGAGCGCGGCTTCATGGACGTCACACTGCCGCCGGCCGCGGTGCTGCTCGCCCAGGGCGCGGGCCGGCTGATCCGGTCCACCACCGACCGCGGGGTGGTGGTCGTGATGGACCCGCGGCTCGCCACCGCCCGGTACGGCGAACTCCTGCTGCGGACGCTTCCCGGCTTCTACCCGGCACGGTCCCTCGACGCCGTACTCGCCTCGCTGAAGGCGATCGACGCCTCGGCCGAGCCGGTGCGTGACCCGGGGGAGGCTCCCGCGGAGCGACGCCGCAAGGGGCTCAGGTGAGGTGCCCCTGCGGGCTCGGGCTTCTCTACGACGGGTGCT
>JANOTZ010000205.1:0-3967 GCA_031416735.1 Frankiales bacterium | reverse complement strand
GCGCGCGCCATTCTCCAGCGCAGCAAGGGATGCAGAGTCATCGGGAGGTACGACGCCTCGTGGCCCCAGTACTCGAAGAGCTCGCGTCGCCGGAAGGCCAGGTCGTCGAGCAGCGCGGTAGGCCAGGGGCCGAGGCGGCTGAAGGCGGGCAGGTGGTGGGCCCGCGCGAAGACGTTGACGCTGTCGATCTGCAGCAGCGCGGTGCGGCCGAGGACGCGCCGCAGGTGCCGGGCGTCGACGGCGCCGGTGGGCAGTGGATCGGCGAAGCCCTGGGCCGCCAAGGCGACCCGGCGCGCTTGACGCTGCGAGAGGTGATCCACGCCACCATCGTGACCCATCACCTGGTGTCCACCTTGCGGACACCTGCCGCTCAGCCCGATAGGGCAGGCTCGCCAGGTGCAGACACCCTTCGGCGACCTCGACCCACGTCGCACCGCGCTCATGTCCATGGCCGACCTCGACCAGGCGCTGCGTCGCCCGATCGGTCGCCGCAGCCTCGTCAAGGGGGCCGCCCTCGCCGGTGCCGCCAGTCCCCTGCTCTGGGTGAAGCCCGGCCATGCCGACGTCCCCCCGGCGGGCACCCACCTGACCTTCGGCGCCGACCCCTCGACCGAGGTGGCCGTCTCCTGGAGCACCGCGAGCAACGTCAGCAACCCGCTGCTGGAGTACGGCCGGTCCAAGGCCTACGGCAGCAAGGTCTCCGTCGAGACCCGCACCGTCCGGGGCACCGCGACGATCTACCACCACGCCCGGCTGACCCGCCTGCTGCCCGGCACCACCTACCACTACCGGCTTCGGCACACCGGCGGCAGCACCCCCGACCGGACCTTCACGACCGCCTCCACCGACCCGCTGAAGACCTTCCGCTTCACCGCCTTCGGCGACCAGGGCGTCAACGCCACCGCCGCCGCGACGGCCGCCCGGATCGCCGCGGTGAAGCCGGCGTTCCACGTGCACGCCGGTGACCTCTGCTACGCCAACTCCACCGGCGCCGGCGGCGAGAACCAGACCTACGACGCCGGGGTCTGGGACCGCTGGATGACCCAGAACCTCCCCGTCAGCACGCAAGGCGTGCCGTGGATGCCGACGGTCGGCAACCACGAGATGGAGCCCGGCCTCGGACCCCAGGGGTACGACGGGTTCCTCGGCCGTTTCGTGCTGCCGCGCAATGGTGTCCCGGGTGCCCCCAACACCTGGTGGTTCCGCTACGGCAACGTCGCGGTGGTCGGCCTCGACGGCAACGACGCGTCGTTCGAGATCTCCCACAACCGGGGGTGGCTCGGCGCCCGGCAGGACACCTGGCTGCGCACCACCCTGGCCACGCTGCGCAAGGACGTGCGGGTCGACTTCATCGTGGTCGCGTTCCACAACTGCATGTACTGCAGCAATCTCGTGCACTCCTCCGACGGCGGCGTCCGCAGCCGGTGGGAGGCGATCTTCGACACCTTCGCCGTGGATCTGGTCGTGAACGGCCACAACCACAGCTACGAGCGGACGCACCCCCTCAAGGGTGGGGACGTCACCGCGATGGCTCCCAGCGGTGCGACGGTGACTCCCGCGACGCAGGGGACGACCTACATCACCGCGGGCGGTGGCGGTCAGACCGGCTATCCGGTGAACCTCTCCCCCGCGTCCTACGTGGTGGACGAGAACGGCGCCAAGGTGCCCGAGCTGGCGACCTGGTCGGCGGTCTCGACGGAGGACTACAACGTGCTCGTCGCGGACGTCACCCCGATGGCGCCGGGCCGCAAGGCCACCATGCGACTGCGGGCCATCAAGCCCGACGGGACCCTCATCGACGAGGTCACCTTGGTACGCCCGGCCAAGGCGGGGTTGCGTCCGCGCGCACCCAAGTAATCTCGGGGCATGGCCGACGTCAGCGTGCGCCCCGCCCGGCCCGAAGACGCCGAGCGGGTCGCCCGGGTGCAGCTGGCGACCTGGGCGGCCGCCTACCGCGACCTGCTGCCGGCGGAGACCCTGGCCCTCCCCCTCGAGCAGGTCGCTGCCGTCTGGCTCAACGCGATCGAGGCACCGCCCTCTCCTCGGCACCGGCTGCTGGTGGCCTGCGAGCAGGCCGAGCTCGTCGGTTTCGCGGCCAGTGAGCCGGCGACCGACACCGACGTCGACGGCCTGAGCACGGTCGAGCTCACCGCGTTCCTCGTCGAGCCGCGTTGGGGTCGGCGCGGCCACGGCTCCCGACTGCTCGCCGCGTCGGTGGACCACTGGCGCGGGGACGGTCAGACCGTCGCCGTCCACTGGGCGTTCGAGAGCGACGCCGCCACCACCGGGTTCCTCACCTCAGCGGGCTGGGGTCCGGACGGCCTGGGTCGTGGACTCGACACCGGACCACAGGTGGTGCGGCAACGTCGCTTCCACGCCGACATCACCGAGCCCTGAGTACCGCTCACCAGTTGCAGGGAGAGTGAACGGACCCGGAAGGGGTCTTTGACGGCCGCGAAACGGCCCTTCCGGTTCCGTTCATCATGAGGGGGGGAGCAGCTCACCGAGCCCTGAGGTCTCGCGCGGTGCGGCCACCGTCCCGCCGTACCCGATTCCTCGATGATCTACCTCTCCCTGTGGGGCAACTGAGCGTGGCGACCACAACGAGGGGTAGATCACGCGGCAGGTCGGGAGCGCGGCAGGTCGGGAGCGCCCCAGCCCAGCGCGTCAGACCTCAGCCCTTCGGGGAGCGCGTCAGTCCCTTCCGTAGAGCCTCAGCCCTTGGCGTAGCGCCGGACATAGCTGCGGATCGTCGCGCGCTCCAGCGTCGAGAAGGTCTCGCTGACCATCGCCGCCCCCGGTGACATCACCGTGCACGGCCCGACACTGCCGTCCGAGGCCGGCTGCTGTGCCTGCTGCGGTGCGGCCTCCACGCAGTTGCCCTGCTGGTGCTGGCCGCCGAGCAGGTGACCGATCTCGTGGGCCACGATCACAGCGGCCTTCACGGTCGGCACCGGGACCAGGCCCTCGGTCTTGTAGTGGAGACTGCCCGTGGAGAAGGCCTTCTCCGGGTAGGCCACGCCTCCGATGCAGTCCGCGAAGCCACCCGCGAAGTTGTCGGTCAGGACGTGCACGACGTCGATGCCCGCAGGCCGGACTCCTCCATAGGCCTTGCGGACCTGCTCGTAGGGATAGGTCCCGGTGTCCTTGAGCGGGAACGCCCGCACGCTGACCTTCAGGGCGACCTTGATCCGCCCGTAGGTCTCGACCAGGGCGGGTACGACGACCTTCGTGACCTCGGCGACATCCGCCGGCGCCGTCACGAGCTGCACCGACAGTCGCAGGCGCTCGCCCTCGTCGGCGTCCTGCAGGTACTCCGCTCCTGAGGTCACACCGCAGTCCCCTGCCCGGTCGAAGGCGTTGCCGGCGAGCTTCGCCGTACCGGTATAGGCGACAGGCTCGTTCGGGTTTCCGGCCAGGTGGCCCACGGCCACCTGGTAGGTGACACGACCGGCCGCCAACTGACGAAACGTCGTGGTCGGGGTCGGGGAGTTGCCCGGGTTGGCGTTGAGGCTCTGCCCACCCGACCCCACGTAGGCCCCGCCGCTGGTGACCCGCAGGTGGCTGCTTCCCTCGTCGAGCGACACCGTGATCCAGGTGCCCTTGGGGGCACTGACGACAAGCGTCGTGAGGTCGCAGCCGAGGTTGGGGCTGCCGCAGTCGGCCGGGGCGGGACGGTCGACGACGCCGCGCCAGGTCACCGTGGGCTGCGCCTTCGACAGCACCGGGGGCGCCGGAGCGGCCTGGCTGGGGAGCGCGACGGCCACCACAGCGACGATCGCGGTCAGCGCAAGGGGGATGCGGCGCATGGAAGGCCTCCTGGGTTGGTGCCAAGGAGAGCCCGAACGGCTCTGTCCGGTTCGCCACAATTTGTGCGAACCTGGGGGGCGGTAGCGGGCTCTAGTAGGTAACGGTCGCCCCAGACGGCCGTCCACAGGGCTCGAGGGGGTGGGTGTGGAGCTGGTTC
>JANOTZ010000204.1:0-23337 GCA_031416735.1 Frankiales bacterium | reverse complement strand
CTCGACCGGGCCGTTCTGGAGGCCCTGGTGCACCGCTTCAACGGCGGCCCCGTCGGGCTCTCGACCCTGGCCGTCGCGGTCAGCGAGGAGGCCGAGACGGTCGAGGAGGTCTGCGAGCCGTTCCTGGTCCGCAGCGGCCTGATCGTGCGCACCCCCCGGGGCCGGGTGGCCACCCCCGCAGCCTGGCGGCACCTCGGGCTGTCGCCCGGACCGAGCACGCTCAGCCGCGCCGACGTGCTCCCGCTCGACCTCGGTGACGCCGGCTGACCGACGTACAGCGGAAAGGCCTATGTGGCGTTGCCGTTCTTCCGGCGGCGCGCTGCGTAGACTCCCCCTCAGCGCAGCGGAGGGGGACAGCGACCCGCCGCTGCCTTTCTACGCGCAGCACCCGCGGTCCGCCCCAGGACCGCTCGAGACAGGAGAGAACTCCTCGTGGCACGTCCCGGCCAGACCTCCCGCGGCCAGCTGCACGTCGGCCGCTACCTCGGCGTCCTCGCAGCGATCTTCGCGATCCTCTACTCGACGGTGATCTTCGCCGGCTCGGGCAGCTCGTGGCTCAAGCCCAAGCTCGGCCTGGACCTGCAAGGTGGGGCGCAGGTCATCTTGACGCCAGAGGCTGAAGGCGGGAAGAAACCCAACCCGGCCCAGCTCGCCGCGGCCGTCGACATCCTGCGGCAGCGGGTCAACGGCGCCGGCGTGTCCGAGGCCGAGGTCGTCATCGAGGGCGACCAGATCGTCGTGCAGGTCCCGGGTGGCAACCGCGAGAGCATCGCGACCGTCACCAAGGCCGCGCAGCTGCAGTTCCGGCGGGTCGTCGAGCTGCAGGGCGTGCAGCAGCCGGTGACGACGCCCACCAGCACGACCACCGTGGTCCCGCGCGCGAGCCCGGCGGTCGGCACCCCCAAGCCGACGGCCACGACCAACAAGCGGCCGATCTCCAGCGGCCTACTGGCGGCCACCCCGAGCCCCACCCCCACGCTGACCCCGAGCCCGACCGCAGCGACCGCGCCGGACGACGCCGACCTGGTCCTCAGCGGTGCGGTGTACACCCCGGCCAACTTCGCGGCGCTGGACTGCACCAACCCCAAGGTCCGAGCCGGTGGCGCGACCGACCTGCCCAAGCAGGAGATCGTCGCGTGTGACCGGGACGGCTCGGCGAAGTACCGCCTGGCCGTCGCGAAGGTCGTCGGCGAGGACGTCAAGGGCGCCAATGTCGGAGTCGACCAGGCGACCGGTGTCGAGGTCCAGGTCAACCTGCAGTTCAAGGGCAGCGGCCAGGACAAGTGGACCAAGCTGACCGAGGAGGCCTTCAACCAGCCGCCGCCGACCGACCAGGTCGCCATCGTCCTCGACGGCGTGGTCATCAGCGCCCCGTCGATCAAGAGCGTCATCAACGGCGACGCCCAGATCACCGGTGGGTTCACCCGCAAGCAGGGCCAGGAGCTCGCCAACAACCTGAAGTTCGGCGCCCTCCCGCTGTCGTTCGAGGCCGGTGACGCCGAGGTGGTCTCGGCCAGCCTCGGTGAGGACCAGCTGCGCAGCGGCCTGCTCGCCGGTGGCATCGGCCTCATCGCCGTGGTCCTCTACTCGCTGCTCTACTACCGGGCCCTCGGCCTGGTGACGATCGCCTCGCTGCTCGTCAGCGCCGGACTCGTCTACGGCTCGATCGTCGTCCTCGGCGACCAGATCGGGTTCGCGCTGAGCCTCGCCGGCATCGCCGGTCTCATCGTCTCGGTCGGTATCACCGCCGACTCCTTCGTGGTGTTCTTCGAACGCCTCAAGGACGAGATCAAGGAAGGCCGCACCCCCCGCTCGGCGGTCGACCGGGCCTGGGTCCGGGCCCGACGGACGATCCTGTCCGCCGACACCGTGTCGCTGCTCGCCGCCGTGATCTTGTACTTCGTCTCGGTCGGCGGGGTCCGCGGCTTCGCCTTCACCCTCGGCCTGTCCACCCTGCTCGACGTGGTCGTGGTGTTCCTGTTCACCCGCCCGCTGCTGACCTGGCTGTCCCGCTTCCGCTGGTTCTCCCACAGCCGGCTGACCGGCTTCTACGGTCCCGACGGCGGCGAGCCCTCCGGCACCGCCCCCCGCAAGACGCTCGTCCCCACCACGGTCCAGGAGGCCTGACATGCCCGAGACGTTGCAGAAGCGGCCCGGGCTGGTCAACCGGCTCTACCACGGCAACACCACCTTCCCGCTCATCAAGGCGCGCAAGAGGTTCTACGCCGCGTCGCTGATCCTGGTGCTCATCGCCGCGGGCAGCATGATCTTCCGGGGCTTCAACGTCGGCGTCGAGTTCAAGGGCGGCGACATCTTCTCGGTGTCCGCACCGTCGAACGTCGACATCAAGGAGAGCCGCGCCTTCGTCGAGTCACTCGGCGTCCAGGAGGCCATCGTCCAGACGGTGAAGACCTCCGGCGGGGACACCAAGCTCCGGATCGAGACCGAGCCGTTGTCCGCGGACCAGGGCAACAAGGTCGTCGCGGCCCTGGCCAAGAAGTTCGGTGTCGACGCGGCAACCATCGACAGCAAGTCGGTGGGCGCCACGTGGGGCGATCAGGTCACCAAGAAGGCCTTGCAGGGCCTGCTGGTGTTCCTCATCGCGGTTGTCATCTACATCTCGATCCGGTTCGAGCCCAAGATGGCTGCGGCCGCGATCATCGCGCTGATCCACGACCTGGTGCTCGCGGCCGGCGTCTACTCCCTCACCTACTTCGTCGTCACGCCGTCGACGGTCATCGCGCTGTTGACCGTCCTCGGCTACTCGCTCTACGACACGATCGTGGTGTTCGACAAGGTCGAGGAGAACACCCGGGCGATCGAGAAGCAGAGCACCCAGACCTACTCCGAGGCGGCTGAGCTCGCCGTCAACCAGACCTTCATGCGCTCGATCAACACCTCGCTGATCGCGCTGCTGCCGGTCTCCGGTCTGCTGTTCGTCGGGGCCTTCCTGCTGGGCGCCGGCACCCTGAAGGACCTCGCGCTGGCGCTGTTCGTCGGCCTCGGCTCCGGTGCCTACTCCAGCCTGTTCCTCGCCACCCCGCTGCTCGCCGACCTCAAGGAGCGCGAGCCGCGCTTCAAGGCCCTGCACCAGCGGGTCATCGACCGGCGCACCAAGGGCGGCGCGGCACCGGTCCGCCTGTCGCAGCGCTCTTCCTACGCGACGCCGGTGGTTGCCGAGGTCGCGTCCACGGAGACGGCCGCTCCCGCCGCAGGGCCGGCCACGGTCGTCCGCCGACCGGCCCCGCAGCCGAAGCGCAAGAAGGGCGGCCGGCCCTCCGGTAAGGCCGGCAAGCGCAAGCGCTGACCGCGATGGATCTTGCGAGCCTGATCCACGACGTCCCGGACTACCCCAAGCCGGGCATCGTCTTCAAGGACGTGACGCCCTTGCTCGCCGACCCGGCGGGCCTGCGGGAGGTCATCGACCGCATCGTTGCCGCGCACGCCCCCGGCAGCATCGACAAGGTCGTCGGCATGGAGGCGCGCGGGTTCCTGCTCGCGGCCCCGGTCGCCTACCTGCTGGGCGCCGGGGTGGTGCCGGTGCGCAAACCCGGGAAGCTGCCCCGCGAGGTCCACGAGCGCTCCTACGACCTCGAGTACGGCAGCAACACCCTGGCGCTCCATCAGGACGCCCTGGCCCCTGGCGACCGGGTGTTGGTCGTGGACGACGTGCTTGCCACCGGCGGTACGGCGGCAGCGACCGTCCACCTGATCGAGCGCTGCGGTGCGACTGTCGTGGGGTTCGCGGTCCTGCTGGAGCTGACGTTCCTCGACGGCCGGGCCCAGCTGCCGGGCATCGCCGTACAGGCCCTGATAACCGCCTGAGTCCGAACACTGACCGGAGCCGTGCCCGTTCTCTAGACTGAGGACGACCACCAGGACGAGGGGACCCTTTTGGCACCGGACGGCCCACCGCCGACTGCTCTGGACGAGCAGGGCTCCGGTCTGCCGCAAACCCCGCAAACACCGGAAGCGCCCCCAGCATCGCTGGACTTCGACGACCACGACCGCGCCGAGACCACCGGGACGGGTCCGCCGACCGGCCGCCGGGTCCGGGCCCGCCTGGCGAGGATGACGGCGCCGTCCAAGGTGGGCGCCACTCCGCCGGTGCTCGAGCCGCTGCTCCGCACCGTCCGCACCAGCCACCCGAAGGCCGACACCCGCGATGTCGTGCGGGCGTATGAGGTGGCGGAGCTGCAGCACGGCGACCAGCGGCGGCGCAGCGGCGACCTCTACATCACGCACCCGCTCGCGGTGACCACCATCCTGGCCGAGCTGGGCATGGACACCACCACGCTCATCGCCGCGCTGCTGCACGACACGGTGGAGGACACGCCGTACACCCTGGAAGATGTCGAGGAGGAGTTCGGCGCGGACGTCGCGCAGCTCGTCGACGGCGTCACCAAGCTCGACAAGATCAAGTACGGCGAGCACGCCGAGGCCGAGACCATCCGCAAGATGGTGGTCGCGATGGCCCGCGACCCGCGGGTGCTGGTCATCAAGCTCGCCGACCGGCTGCACAACATGCGCACCCTGCGCTACCTCAAGCAGGAGAAGCAGGAGCGCATCGCCACCACGACGCTGGAGATCTTCGCCCCGCTCGCCCACCGCCTCGGCATGAACACCATCAAGTGGGAGCTCGAGGACCTCGCGTTCGCCACCCTCTACCCCAAGCGGTACGACGAGATCGTGCGCCTCGTCGCCGAGCGGGCACCGTCCCGGGACACCCAACTGGCCGAGGTCATCGAGAAGGTCAGCGCCGAGCTCAAGGACTCCAAGATCAAGGGTGGCGTCACCGGCCGACCCAAGCACTACTACTCGATCTACCAGAAGATGATCGTCCGCGGCCGGGACTTCGCCGACATCTACGACCTGGTCGGGATCCGGATCCTCGTCGACGACGTCCGCGACTGCTATGCGGCGCTCGGCACGATCCACGCCCTGTGGTCCCCGGTCCCCGGCCGGTTCAAGGACTACATCGCGATGCCCAAGTTCAACATGTACCAGTCGCTGCACACCTCGGTGATCGGGCCGCACGGCAAGCCGGTGGAGCTCCAGATCCGGACCGTCGAGATGCACAAGCGCGCGGAGTACGGCATCGCTGCGCACTGGAAGTACAAGGACGGCACCCAGCCCGGTGCGTCCAAGCGCGGCGACGACATGGCCTGGCTGCGGCAGCTGCTCGACTGGCAGAGGGAGGCCGCCGACCCGGGGGAGTTCCTCGATTCGCTGCGCTTCGACCTGCACAGCGCCGAGGTCTTCGTCTTCACGCCCAAGGGTGATGTGATCGCCCTGCCGGCCAGCTCGACCCCGGTCGACTTCGCCTACGCCGTGCACACCGAGGTCGGTCACCGCTGCATCGGCGCGCGGGTCAACGGCCGGCTGGTGCCGCTCGAGTCGACCCTCGACAACGGCGACGTCGTCGAGATCTTCACCAGCAAGGCCGAGGCTGCCCACCCCTCCCAGGACTGGCTGCAGTTCGTCAAGAGCCCGCGGGCCCGCAACAAGATCCGCCAGTGGTTCGCCAAGGAACGCCGCGAGGACGCCGTCGAGAGCGGCAAGGACGCCATCAGCCGGTCCATGCGCAAGTCGGGCCTGCCGCTGCAGCGGTTGCTCGGCGGCGAGGCCCTGCTCAACCTGGCCAAGGACATGCGGCTCACCGACGTGACGGCGCTCTACGTCGAGGTCGGTGAGGGCCGGATCTCCGCCCAGACCGTCGTCCAGCGGGTGATGGCCTCGATGGGCGGCGCCGAGGGCGCGGTGGAGGACCTGGCCGAGACGGCCGCCCCCACAGGGCGTCGCGGCCCCGTCCGGCCGGCGATCCGGGGGTCGTGGTGAAGGGCGTCGCGGACGTCTGGATCAAACTCGCCAAGTGCTGCACCCCCGTGCCGGGCGACGATGTCGTCGGCTTCGTGACCCGCGGGCGGGGCGTCTCGGTGCACCGGCGCGACTGCACCAACTCCGGCGACATCTTGTCCGACCCGTCGCGGTTGCTCGAGGTCGAGTGGGCGCCGACGGCCGGTTCGCTGTTCCTCGTCAACATCCAGGTCGAGGCCCTCGACCGCACCCGGCTGCTGTCGGACGTCACCCGCGTGCTGTCCGACGCGCACGTCAACATCTTGTCGGCGACGGTGACCACCACCCGCGACCGGGTTGCGGTCTCGCGCTTCTCCTTCGAGATGGCCGACCCCAAGCACATGGGCCACCTGCTCGCCCAGGTGCGCGCCGTCGAAGGCGTCTACGACGCCTACCGGGTAACGAGCTAACGTCGACGGCGTCGTTGAGTTGACAAACCAAGGTGTACGACAGACTGTATACAGATGACGGCGACAACGAGATCCACCGAGGTGTGGCAGGCCCGCATCGGGCATGAGCTGGCCGCGCAGCTGCGTGACGATGCCGAGGTCCTGGGTCTGAGCGGACGCACCGACATCGTCAAGGCCGCCTTGCAGTTGATCCATCGGCGCGCCTCGGAGGAGAGGATGGCGCGCAGCGTGGCTGACTTCTACGGCGATGCTGAGCCCCCGCTCCCGATCGGAGTCCTTGCGGCCGAGGACGGGACGGGCCCGGCGGCGATGCCCGCCGGTGTCCATGGCAAGCCCTGAGCCCTGTCGGGGCGAGGTGTGGGACGTGCGCTTTCCCGGCTTCGGCGAACACCCGGCGGTCGTTCTCAGTATCAACGTGCTCAACGCCCGTCTCGGGCACGTAGCCGTCCTCCCGGTCACAGGAACGCCTGGGCCGGCGCTGACGCACCTGCCGCTGACGGCTGATGTCGGGCTGACCCGGTACGACGAGTCCTACGCCGACATCACTGGCCTGCAACCGGTTGCCCGGGGGCGCCTGCTTCGCCGCAGGGGGCTCCTCACCCAAGGCGAGCTCGGCCACCTCGAGGACCGGGTCCGCACCTACCTGGGCCTGTGAGCGCGCCCTTGCGCAACTCCGGCGAATCTCGGGTACGGCGAAAGGCCGGCGCCTCCGGGGAGATGCCGACCTTTCGCCGTACCGGTTGTCAGCTCTGGCGGCTGGCCGTCTCGATCTTGACGGCGAGCTTGGGCTTGCCGTCGCCGTCGGGAGTGCTGCCGGCCTTGGCGATCTTGTCGATCACGTCGAGGCCCTTGGTGATGGTGCCGAACGGCGTGTAGTCCGGGGGCAGCTGGGTGTCCTGATAGACAAGGAAGAACTGGCTGCCGTTGGTCCCCGCGCCGGCGTTGGCCATCGCGAGCGTGCCCTTGGGGTAGGTCGCGCCCTTGAGGTTTTCGTCCGGGAAGTTGTAGCCCGGGCCGCCGCTGCCCGAGCCGCTCGGGTCACCGCACTGGAGCACGAAGATGCCCTTGGTGGTGAGCCGGTGGCAGGGGGTGCCGTCGAAGTACTTCTGCGCAGTGAGGAACGTGAAGCTGTTGCTCGTGCACGGCGCCTTGGCGCTGTTGAGGGTCAGCTCGATCGCGCCCTGGTTGGTCGCCAGCGCCACCACCGGGGTGGGCGACGTCGGGGCCTTCGTCGACGGCTTGCCCGCGATCTTCTTGGACGCCTCGCCCACGGAGGTGTAGGTGCAGTCGACCGTGGGACCCTTGGGAGTGCTCGACAGCGTGTCGGCCACCTTGTCCTCCCCGCGCATCGAGTAGGTGATGCCACCGATGAGGGCGAGGACGGCGATGCCCGCGATGACGGCGGCGATGGTCCGCTGCCGCTGACGACGACGGGTCTGGGCGGCGGTGCGACGGGCGACCTGCCGCTCCGCGCGCATCCGGGCGAGCTCACGCTCACGCTTGCTGCTGGCCACGCTTGTTCCTCCACCTGTGTGTTGCGGTCCGCCGGAGTCTAGGCAATCTCGTTGGGGGCGCGGGGGACGGCGCCGGTAGGGTCGGGCGCGCCCTTCCCATCTTGCGCCTGAGGAGTTCGACGACCGTGTTCGTCCGCGGGTTCCCCGCTGCAGCCTTCGACACCAACTGCTGGGTCGTCGCGCCCGCCGAGGGTGAGCAGTGTGTCGTCATCGACCCGGGCATTGGCGTCGAGAACGAGCTCGACGACTTGCTGCGCCGGCACCGGCTCCAGCCGGTGGCGGTGCTGCTGACCCACGGCCACCTCGACCACACCTTCTCGGTGACCCCGGTCTGCGGTGCCCGCGACATCCCGGCCTGGATCCACCCCGGCGACCGCGAGCTCCTCGCCGACCCGATGAAGGGCCTGTCGCCCGAGTCGCGATCGCTTTTCGGCGGTCGCCTGGAGTGGACCGAGCCGTGCGATGTCGCGCTGCTCGACCCGTCGGTGCCCCTCGAGCTGGCCGGCCTGACGTTCCGCACCGACTTCGCCCCCGGGCTCACCCCCGGGTCGGTGGTCTTCGAGACCGACGGGACGCTGTTCTCCGGCGACGTGCTGTTCGCCGGCGCGATCGGCCGCTGCGACCTGCCGGGCGGTTCCTGGGAGCAGATGCAGGACTCGCTGGCCCGGGTGATCCTGCCGCTGCGCGACGAGACCGTCGTGCACACCGGGCACGGGCCGTCGACCACCATCGGCCGGGAGCGGGCGACCAACCCCTACCTGCAGCAACTTCCCTCTCCGCCGGCTTCCCGGGGACTGTGATGTTCTCGTCCCCCAAGGGCACCTACGACGTCCTGCCCGGCTCGGCGTTCCTCTCCGTCCGCGACGGCCTGCTGGCGCCGTCGGTCCTGGCCGGCTACTCCTACCTCGAGGCGCCGATCTTCGAGGACACCGACCTGTTCGCCCGCGGCGTCGGGGCCTCGACCGACGTGGTCAGCAAGGAGATGTTCTCCTTCACCGACCGCGGCGACCGGTCGCTGACGCTGCGCCCCGAGGGCACCGCCGGCGTTGTCCGGGCCGTCCTCGAGCACGGCCTGCAGAACGGCCAGCTGCCCGTCAAGGTCCGCTATGCCGGTCCGATGTTCCGCGCCGAACGCCCGCAGGCGGGCCGGTTCCGGCAGTTCCAGCAGTCCGGCATCGAGGCGATCGGTGTGGTCGACCCGGCGCTGGACGCCGAGGTCGTGGCTCTTGCCTGGGAGGGCTTCCGTCAGGTCGGGCTCACCGACGTCCGGCTGCTGCTCACCTCGCTCGGCGACCCGACCTGCCGCCCCGCCTACCGCGAGGAGCTCGCCTCGTTCCTGGCCGGGCTCGACCTCGACGAGGCGACCCGCGCCCGCGCCCTGGTCAACCCGCTGCGGGTCCTCGACGACAAGCGCGACGCCGTGCAGGCCCAGCTGGCCGACGCGCCGTTGATGCCCGAGCGGCTCTGCGAGGACTGCCGCGGCCACCACGAGGCGGTCACCGAGCACCTGCACGCCCTCGGGGTCCCCTTCGAGCCGGCCCCGCGGCTGGTCCGTGGCCTCGACTACTACATGCGCACCACCTTCGAGTTCATCCACGACGGGCTGGGGGCGCAGTCCGCGGTCGGCGGCGGCGGTCGCTACGACGGGCTCTCGGAGTCCATCGGTGGCCCGCACCTGCCCGGGATCGGCTGGGCCCTGGGCATCGAGCGCACCCTCCTTGCCCTGCAGGCCGAGGGCGTCGACCTTCCCGTCGGCGACGGGCTGTCGGTCTTCGTCGTCCCCCTCGGGGCGACCGCGAAGGACTGGGCGGTGCAGACCGTCGGGGAGCTCCGGCGGGCCGGCATCGCCTCCGACCTGGCCTACGGCGACCGTGGCCTCAAGGGCGCGATGAAAGCCGCCGACCGCAGCGGCGCGCCCTTCGCCCTGGTCGTGGGCGACCGCGATCTCGAGGCCGGCGTCGCACAGCTCAAGGACCTCCGCAGTGGCGAGCAGCTCGCCGTACCCCTGTCTGATTTGACCACCACTCTGAAAGCGAAGCTCGCATGATGCGCACCCACTTCCGGTCCCACGAGGCCGGCACTCTCCGTGCCGAGCACGCCGGTGAGACCGTCACCCTGGCCGGCTGGGTGGCCCGCCGCCGGGACCACGGCGGGGTCGCGTTCCTGGACCTGCGCGACCGCAGCGGCATCGTCCAGGTCGTGCTGCACGACTCGGTGGCCCACGACCTGCGGACCGAATACTGCATCCAGGTCGTCGGCACCGTGCAGGACCGTCCGGCCGGCAACGAGAACCCGGACCTGCCCACCGGCGCGGTCGAGGTGACCGTGACCTCGCTCGAGGTGCTGTCGGCCGCAGCCGCGCTGCCGTTCCAGCTCGACGAGGACAACGTGGGGGAGGAGACGCGGCTGAAGTACCGCTACCTGGACCTGCGTCGCACCGGTCCGGCGGCGGCCCTGAAACTGCGGTCCGACGTCAACCACGCCGCCCGGTCGGTGCTGCACGACCACGGCTTCCTCGAGATCGAGACGCCGACCCTGACCCGCTCCACCCCGGAGGGCGCCCGCGACTTCCTCGTGCCGGCCCGGCTCCGCCCCGGTTCCTGGTACGCCCTGCCGCAGTCCCCGCAGCTGTTCAAGCAGCTGCTCATGGTCGCCGGCACCGAGAAGTACTTCCAGATCGCCCGTTGCTACCGCGATGAGGACTTCCGCGCCGACCGGCAGCCGGAGTTCACCCAGCTCGACGTCGAGATGAGCTTCGTCGACCAGGACGACGTGATCGCGCTGGCCGAGGAGGTGCTGCAGGCCCTGTGGTCGCTGATCGGGCACACCATCGGGGAGATCCCGCGGATCACCTACGCCGACGCGATGCGCCGCTACGGCTCCGACAAGCCCGACCTGCGCTACGCCCTCGAGCTCGTGGAGATGACGGACTACTTCCGCGAGACGCCGTTCCGGGTCTTCCAGGCTCCTTATGTGGGCGCCGTCGTGATGTCCGGTGGGGCCTCGCAGCCCCGCAAGCAGCTCGACGCCTGGCAGGAGTGGGCCAAGCAGCGCGGCGCCCGCGGGCTCGCCTACGTGCTGTTCCAGGAGGACGGCACCATCACCGGCCCGGTCGCCAAGAACCTCAGCGAGTCCGAGCTGTCCGGTCTCGCCACGGAGGTCGGCGCCAAGCCGGGTGACTGCGTGTTCTTCGCAGCCGGTGAGGCCCGCGAGGCACGCGCCCTGCTCGGCGCCGCCCGGGTCGAGGTCGCCAAGCGCCTCGACCTCATCGACGCCTCCGCCTGGTCGTTCGTCTGGGTCGTCGACGCCCCCCTGTTCGAGCCGGCCTCGGTCGCCGTGGCCTCCGGCGACGTCGCCGTCGGTGCGGGCGCCTGGACCGCCGTACACCACGCCTTCACGTCGCCCAAGCCCGAGTTTCTCAACACCTTCGACTCCGACCCCGGCCCGGCGCTGGCCTACGCCTACGACATCGTCTGCAACGGCAACGAGATCGGCGGCGGCTCGATCCGGATCCACCGCAAGGACGTGCAGGAACGGGTCTTCGCGGTCATGGGCCTCTCGCCCGAGGACGCCCAGGAGAAGTTCGGGTTCCTGCTCGAGGCGTTCTCCTTCGGCGCCCCGCCGCACGGCGGCATCGCCCTCGGCTGGGACCGTGTCTGCGCCCTGCTGTCGGGGATGTCCTCCATCCGGGAGGTCATCGCGTTCCCCAAGAGCGGCGGCGGCTACGACCCGCTGACCGCTGCCCCGGCGCCGATCACGGCGGAGCAGCGCAGGGAAGCCGGCGTCGACGCCACCCCGGAGCTCTCCGTCTGACCCCACCACCCCCCTTGCGTCTGCTCGGCTGAGCCCCACCCGTGGCCACCTGAGCGGACGCAAGGGTTCACCAGCGGCTGCGGACCTGTAGCGGGCCGCTCGTGAAGCGGTGGTCGTCCCTCATGCCCAGGTGGTCATGAAGGGCCCGGCCGACCGCGTTGTCGGCGTACATCCCCAGCACCACCAGGTCGCAGCCCGCCGCGAACAGGTCCCGCGCGAGCCGCGCGGTCACGGCCGCCCCCAGCCCTTCCCTGCGGGCAAGGGGGTGTACGGCGATCGACGACAGGTGTCCGACCCCGGTGACCGCAGAGGTGTCAGCGCCACACGCCAGCAGGCCCGCCGGTCCCCGGACGCCCACCCATCGCCGTACCTCGGGGTCGCCGGGCCGGGCGGACGCGGTGGGTGAAGCCGCCAGGAGCAGGGCCTCGACCTCTGTGCCGGTGACCTCGACGACGCGGTCCTCGCCGGGCTGCTGCGGCGGGGGCGCGGGAAGCCAACGGAAGTCCCAGTCGGTGCCGTCGAGGGCGACCCAGGCCGGCAGCAGCGGAGCGGTGCCGCGCGGCAGGGTTACGGGGGTCTGGTCGCGCCGCTCGGGCAGCAGCTCCTCGACGAGCCTCGCCACCTGCGCAGGTGTGCCGAGCGTCATCAGGTAGGGCCGGTGCTCCTCGGTGTCGGTGGCCCGCCAAGCCACCGCGCCCTCCCCGGCCCAACCGGAGACCATCGCCCGGCGCAGCGTGCTCCGGACGTAGGGGTCGTGGTCGGTGGCGAGCAGCACCTCGGCGGCGGAGGTGAGGACGGTCAGGGCCACCCGGGCAGGCTAGGCCGCCAAGGCCCCTCCCCGCTCCCGGCCGCGCCCGCTCCCGGCCGCGCCCGCTCTCACCCGCGCCCGCTCTCACCCGATCCGGCCCCCACCCGATCCGGCCCACACACTCAGTGTGTTTCGGTGCCCTGGCAGTGGATTGGTGAGCGTGAGCGAGGGTCGCGCTCCCGTTGAGTGTGTGGCGGCGCCCCGGTCCGACCTGCAGTGGTCGATGCGGGACAAGGGGGCCTGTGGACAGCGCGGAGCGGCCTGGCGGGGAAGCCGCGACGCTGTGGATGTGCCGCTGTCCGCTGCTGACGTCCTGAGGCTGGCGCCCAGAGCCGTCCTGAGCCACGAGGAGGCGGCGCGGCACTGGGGCATCGCCCTCGTGGAGGATCTGGGGGTTCACCGCGTCACGGTGCCTCGCAATTGGAGTCACGTGGCGCTCGAGGGGTGGGAGGTCGTACGGCGACCGGTCCCACCTCAGGAGGTGATCGAGCGTGACGGGTTCCGGTGGACGTCGCCGCGCCGTACCGTCGCGGACCTCAGCCGGCTCCTCGCCCTGCCGCATGCGGTGGCCGCGGCAGACAGTGCCCTGCGCGCCCGCCTGCTGACCACGGCGGTGCTCACCGACGTGCTGCTCGGCGCCCGCGGGCGTGACGCCGGGGCCTTGAGGGACGTCGGGCGCCTCCTGGACCCGCGCTCCGGTTCGGTGCTCGAGAGCCTGCTCCGGGTACTCCTGCTCACGTCAGAGCTACCAGCGCCAAGGACGCAGTACGAGGTGCTGGACGGCATCGACGTCGTCGCCCGGGTCGACTTCGCCTGGCCGGAGCAGCGACTGGTGGTGGAGGCGGACGGGTTCGCCTTCCACAGCGACAGGGACGCCTACCGCAAGGACCGGGCCCGGATGAACGAGCTCGAGCGCCTCGGCTGGCGGGTGCTCCGCTTCACGTGGGAGGACGTCGTGGGCCGCCCGGGTCACATCCTCGGCCTCGTCCGTAGCTGCTTGCTCCTAGCCGCCTGACCGTGCCCGCCTGCCGCCTGCCGCCCTCCGCGCTGGCCGTGCTCGCCACACACTCAACACCCGCGGAGGGTGTGGGAGGCGTGTGCTGAGCGTGGCTCCCGGCCGACTCAGGGGTGAGTGTGTGGCGCCCGGCAACCCACATGGGCATCGGGGCTCGGCGCAAAGGAAGCCCACATAGGGTCGGGGGCGTGGAGCGACCCCAGGAGAGCAGCCTGTTCGACGCAGCGGAGCAGGACGCTGCCGCGCGGGTCGCACCCCTCGCGGTCCGGATGCGCCCCCGCACCCTCGACGAGGTCGTCGGCCAGCAGCACCTGCTCGGACCCGGAGCGCCCCTCCGGCGGCTGGTGGAGGGCGACGCCCCGCTGAGCCTGATCCTGTGGGGCCCGCCCGGCACCGGCAAGACGACGATGGCGATGACGATCGCGCGCAGCACCCAGAGGAGGTGGCGGGAGCTGTCGGCGGTCACCGCCGGCGTCAAGGACGTCCGGCAGGTCGTCGAGGAGGCCAAGCGCGCGCTGGGGGAGACCGGCACCCAGACCGTGCTGTTCGTCGACGAGGTGCACCGCTTCTCCAAGACCCAGCAGGACGCGCTCCTGCCCAGCGTCGAGAACCGCTGGGTGACCCTGGTCGCGGCGACCACCGAGAACCCGTTCTTCTCCATCATCAGCCCGTTGCTGTCCAGGTCGCTGCTGCTCACCCTGCAGCCGCTGACCGACGACGACATCCGCATGGTCGTGCAAAGAGCGCTCGATGACGAAAGGGGCGTCGAGGCGACGGTCGACGACGACGCGATGGAGTTCCTCGTGCGGCTCTCCGGGGGAGACGCGCGCCGCGCCCTCACAGCCCTCGAGGCTTCGTCGTACGACGGAAGGGTGACCCTAGAGAGGCTCGAGCAGGCAGTGGACCGGGCCGCCGTGCGCTATGACCGGGACGGCGACCAGCACTACGACGTGATCAGCGCGTTCATCAAAAGCATCAGGGGAAGTGACGTCGACGCGGCTCTGCACTACCTCGCGCGGATGATCGAGGCGGGGGAGGACCCGAGGTTCATCGCGAGGCGGCTGGTGATCAGCGCGAGTGAGGACATCGGGATGGCCGACCCCTCGGCCCTGACCACCGCTGTCGCCGCGGCCAGTGCCTTGGAGCTGATCGGGATGCCGGAGGCGCGCCTCAACCTGGCGCAGGCCACCGTGCACCTGGCGCTGTCGCCCAAGAGCAACGCGGTGATCCTCGCGATCGACGCGGCGAGCGCCGATGTGCGGCGGGGCCTGACCGGCACCGTGCCGCCGCACCTGCGGGACGGCCACTACCCGGGAAGTCAGGTGCTGGGACACACCGGCTACCGCTACCCTCACGATTTCCCGGGACGGGTCGTCGCGCAGCAATACGCGCCCGACCCCGTCGTCGGGCGGGACTACTACTCGCCGGGCGACCTGGGGGTCGAGCGCGTCGCCCGAGAGCGGCTCGCGGGCCTGCGCGAGGTACTGCGCGGGGACCGGCGAGTACAGCCTGAGGACGTTGCGCAAGGCTTCCGTCCCAGAAGCACCCCCGCATCACCTATACCCGAGGAGAACTAAGTGGTCGACGTCGGTGACATTCTGGGCATCGCCGGGGCCTTCGCCATCGTGGTGCTGGCCGTCGCGCTGGTCTTCCTGGTGGTGAAGCTGTCCAAGGTCATCCGTGAGCTCGAGCGGCTGGTGGCGGGCATCACCGACAAGACCGTGCCGCTGCTCGGCGAGGTGACCGGCACGGTCACCCACGTCAACTCCGAGCTGGTCCGGGTCGACTCGATCACGGCCAACGTCCAGACCATCACCAGCAACGTGTCCGCCCTCACCAGCCTGTTCGCGGCCACCGTCGGCAGTCCCGTCGTGAAGGTCGCGGCCTTCTCCTACGGCGTCCGGCGCGCGGCCGGCAAGCGCAACGCGCACGACGTCGAGAAGCGGGTCAAGGCCGAGATCAAGGCGGAGAAGAAGGCAGCGAAGAAGTGACCCGGCGCCTTTTC
Source organism: Frankiales bacterium (assembly GCA_031416735.1). GTDB lineage: Bacteria > Actinomycetota > Actinomycetes > Mycobacteriales > SCTD01 > RYN-111. Next base: position 7,916 of record JANOTZ010000204.1, on the reverse strand, counting down.
TACGTCGCGCTCGGCGCGACCGCGGGGGTCCTGATCGTGCGCAAGCTGACGGCCACCGCCAACAAGTTCACCCCCGCCGGGATGCAGAGCGGCCTGGCCGGCGCGATCGGTGGGCTCGGCGACGCGATCCGCGACTTCGGGTCCGAGGTGCGCGCGGGCATGGCCGAGCGCGAGGCGGAGCTGCGCGAAGGGCTCGGCCTCGACATCGGCGACGACGAACTGGCGGGCTGATGCGCTCCGACGAGATCCGGTCCAGGTTCCTGGGCCACTTCGAGAAGCACGGCCACACCGTCGTGCCCAGCGCCAGCCTGATCGCCGACGACCCGACCCTGCTGCTCGTCAACGCCGGCATGGTGCCGTTCAAGCCCTACTTCCTGGGCGAGCAACCGGCGCCCTGGAACCGCGCGACCAGTGTGCAGAAGTGCGTCCGCACCCTCGACATCGACGAGGTCGGCAAGACCACCCGGCACGGCTCGTTCTTCCAGATGGCCGGCAACTTCAGCTTCGGCGACTACTTCAAGGCCGGGGCGATCGACCTGGCCTGGGAGCTGATGACCCGCTCGACCCAAGAGGGGGGCTACGGCCTGCAGGAGGACAAGCTCTGGGTCACCGTCTTCACCGACGACGACGAGGCCTATGACCTGTGGCGCAAGATCGGGGTCAGCGACAGCCGGATCCAGCGGCTCGGGCTGAGCGAGAACTACTGGCACATGGGCGTTCCCGGCCCCGGCGGTCCGTGCAGCGAGATCAACTACGACCGCGGCCCGGCCTACGGCGCGGAGGGCGGCCCAGCCGTCAACGGCGAGCGCTACCTCGAGCTGTGGAACCTCGTCTTCATGCAGTACCAGCTCAGCGAGGTCCGCACCAAGGTCGACTTCGACATCCTGGGCCCGCTGCCCAAGCAGAGCGTCGACACCGGCATGGGCCTGGAGCGGATGGCCGCCGTGCTCCAGGGCGTCGACAACCTCTATGAGATCGACACCAGCCGCGCGATCCTGGACCGCGCCTGCACGCTGACCGGAGCGGTTTACGGCAAGGACCACGCCGCCGATATCCGGCTGCGGGTGATCGCCGACCATGCCCGCACCGCCGTGATGATGATGGGCGACGGCATCACCCCGGCCAACGAGGGCCGCGGCTATGTGCTCCGCCGCATCGTGCGCCGCGCGATCCGCTCGATGCGGCTGCTCGGCGCGCTCGAGCCCACCGTCAGTCAGCTCGTCGACGCCTCGATCGCCGCGATGGGCCCGCAGTACCCCTCCCTCGTGACCGACGCCGGCCGGATCCAGGCCGTCGCGCAGGGCGAGGAGGCGTCGTTTCTCGAGACCATCAGCAAGGGCGCGACCATCTTCGACACCTCCGTACCGGAGGCGCGCAAGGCCGGCGGGGTGCTCAGCGGCCAGAAGGCCTTCGCGCTCCACGACACCTACGGCTTCCCGATCGACCTCACCCTGGAGATGGCGGCGGAGCAGGGCCTGACCGTCGACGAGCAGGGCTTCCGCGCCCTCATGGACGAGCAGCGCCAGCGCGCCAAGGCCGACAGCCGGGCCAAGAAGACCGGCCACGTCGACGTTTCCGCCTACCGCTCGCTGCTCGACACGGCCGGCTCCACCACCTTCACCGGGTACGGCGAAGTGGTGAGCGATGCCGTCCTACGCGGACTTCTCGTCGACGGGATCAGCGCCAACGCTGCGGGGGAGGGGTCCCAGGTCGAGGTAGTCCTGGACCGCACCCCGTTCTACGCCGAGGGCGGTGGCCAGCTCGGCGACCACGGCCGGATCGTGCTCGGCGACGGCACGGTGCTCGAGGTCGAGGACGTGCAGCGCGCCCTGCCCGACCTCGTCGTCCACCGGGGACGCGTGATCTCCGGAGAGCTGACGGTCGGGACCGCCGTACAAGCCGTTGTGGATGTGGAGCGGCGCCGCGCCGTGTCCCGCGCGCACACCGCGACGCACCTGGTGCACCAGGCGCTGCGGTCTGCGTTGGGGGAGCAGGCCGCGCAGGCCGGGTCGCTCAACGCCCCCGGCCGCTTCCGCTTCGACTTCTCCTCGCCGGGTGCGGTGCCGCCGTCGGTGCTGCACGACGTGGAGCAGGAGATCAACGAGATCGCCCTCGCCGACCTCGAAGTGCGCGCCTTCGTCACCACCCAGGAGGAGGCCCGCCGGATCGGGGCCATCGCCCTGTTCGGCGAGAAGTACGGCGATGCGGTGCGCGTCGTCGAGGTCGGCGACTACGCCCGGGAGCTGTGCGGCGGCACCCACGCGGCCCGCTCCGGGCAGCTCGGCATGGTCAAGCTGCTGAGCGAGAGCTCCATCGGTTCCGGCGTACGCCGGGTCGAGGGTCTCGTGGGCCTGGACGCCTACGCCTACCTGGCGCGGGAGCACGTGCTGCTGTCGCAGCTCGCGACGACGTTCAAGGTGCCTTCGGACGAGGTGCCGGAGCGGGTCGCGGCCGTGATCGACAAGCTGCGCGAGACCGAGAAGGAGCTCGCCACCCTGAAGTCCGGCGCGGTCCTCCAGCAGGCCGGGGCGTTCGCCGCGGGTGCGCGCGACGTGTTCGGGCTGTCCTTTGTCGGGATCGAGGCCCCCGCCGGCACGTCCGGTGACCTGGTGCGCTCGCTGGCCCTGGACATCCTCGGTCGGCTGTCCGGTCCAGGTGCGGTCGTCGTAGCCGCCGGCGGCACGCGGGCCACCCTGGTCGCCGCCGTCAACGAGCCCGGCCGCGCCCGCGGGCTCTCAGCGAACGACCTGCTCCGCGAGGCGGCCACGGCCGTCGACGGCAAGGGTGGCGGCAAGGACGACATCGCGCAGGGCGGCGGCACCAACCCGGCCGGGATTCCGCGCGCCCTGGAGCTCGCCGAGCACCTCGTCGGCCGCGTCGCCACCGCCACCCCGTGACCCCAACCCCGCGCTCCGGGACCTTCACCGTGGCCCGCTGCCGCACCATCCAGGCTGTCCCCCTCCATGATCAACGGAATCAGAAGGGGCGCACCCCTGGGTCGGAACGCCCCTTCCGGTTCCGTTGATCATGGGCGGGGCACCGGTGACGGGGCCGGGGCCGGGGGTGCCGGTGACGGGGCCGGCGGTGCCGGGGGTGACGGGGCCGGCGGTGCCGGGGGTGCCGGGGGTGGTGGTGGCGGTCGACGTCGGCACCGTCCGGATCGGGGTGGCCGCCAGCGACCCGTACCGGATCCTGGCCAGCCCGGTGGAGACCGTGCCGGCCCCGGGGGTCGAGCGGGTCGCCCAGATCGTGGCCGACCGCGAAGCGGTGCTGGTCGTGGTCGGGTTGCCGACGAGCATGTCCGGCAAGGCGATGAGCGCCAGCGCCCAGATGGCCCGGGACTTCGCCGAGAAGCTGGCCGAGTTGATCGCCGTACCCCTTGAGCTGGTGGATGAGCGACTCACGACGGTGAGTGCGACCGCGGCGCTGCGGGCGTCGGGCAAGAAGGGCAAGCAGGCGCGGGCAGTGATCGACCAGGCGGCGGCGGTCGCACTGCTGCAGGGCGTGCTCGACACGCGCCGTTAAGATCAGCGGCGTGACCCTGCTGGAGGAAGACATCCACCGCCCGCCGACCAGGCTGCCCAAGCCGGTCGGGCTGTTGATCGTCCTGACGGTCGTACTCGCCCTCGTCGCCGGGGTCGGGCTGGGGGGCAAGAAGCTCTACGCCAACGCGTTCGGCGTCGCCGACTACAGCGGCACCGGCTCAGGCACTGTCATCGTGCAGGTGCAGCCGGGCGACAGCGCCGGTGACATCGGGTCGCTGCTGGTCAGCAAGGGAGTGGTGAAGAGCGTCAAGGCCTTCACCAACGCGGCGAAGACCAACGAGAAGTCCCGGAGCGTCCAGCCCGGCTACTACTCGCTGCGGCTCCAGATGGCCGGCGCGCAGGCCCTCACGCTACTGCTCGATCCCAAGGCGCGGGTCCGCGGCCGGATCAGCCTGCCCGAGGGCATCACCCTCGCGACGGTGGTCGAGCGGTTCGGTCGGTTCACCGAGGTGAAGCCCGCAGATGTCCTTGCTGCGTTGAAGAATCCGGCTGTGCTGGGGCTGCCCGCCTATGCAGGCAACCGGCCTGAGGGGTTCCTGTTCCCGGCGACCTACGACGTCGAGCCCGGCACCGCGGCGGTCGATGCGCTGACGATGATGACCGAGAAGTTCGCCGAGGTAGCCGCGGAGCTCGACCTCGAGAACAGGGCCAGGGCGCTCGGCCTCACGCCCTACCAGCTGGTGGTCGTCGCCTCGCTCGTCGAGGCCGAGACGGCTTTCGACGGTGACCGGGCCAAGGTCGCCCGCGTGGTCCTGAACCGGCTCGCCAAGGGGATGCCGCTGCAGTTCGACTCGACCGTCAACTACGTCCGCGAACGCAAGAAGCTGCGGCTGACGCTCGACGACATCGGGGTCGAATCGCCCTACAACACCTACCAGAACAAGGGTTTGCCGCCGACGCCCATCAACTCGCCCGGCCTCGAAGCTCTCGAGGCGGCGCTCTCTCCGGCGCCGGGCAACTTCATCTACTTCGTCGCGGTCGACAAGTCGGGCCGCTCGCTGTTCACCGCGTCCTACGACGAGTTCCTCGCCGCCAAGGCGAAGGCCAAGCGCGAGGGCGTCTTCTAGGTGAGGGCGGCGGTCCTCGGCTCGCCGATCGCGCACTCGCTCTCCCCGCTGCTGCACCGGGCGGCCTACGCCGCGCTCGGCCTCACCGACTGGTCGTACGACGCTCTGCAGGTCGGCCCGGGGGACCTCGCCGCCTTCCTCGACACCTGCGACGGGTCCTGGGCGGGGCTCTCGCTCACCATGCCGCTGAAGCAGCAAGTCCTTCCCCTGCTGACCGATTCGTCGCCGCTGGTCGCACTCACCGGCGCCGCCAACACCGTTGTACTGCGAGATGGTGGGCGCTTCGGCCACAACACCGATGTCCACGGCATCGTCGAGGCGCTGCGAGAGGCCGGCGTGGAAAAGATTTCCCGGGCGGCGGTGATCGGCGCCGGCGCCACGGCCGCCTCCGCACTGGTGGCGCTGCACGAGCTGGGGGCGCACCACGTCCGGGTGCTGGCCCGCTCGGAGGAGCGGGCACGGGCGTTGCAGCCGGTGGCCGACGCGGTGGGCGTGGAGCTGCGGCTCGGGTCGATGCACCCGCTGGAGATCGAGGACCGTTGGCCCGAGGTGGTCGTCAACACCACCCCGGCCGGGGCGTTGGACGCGTTCGCGGCCGAGTCCTCACCGGAGGGTCAGGTGCCGGTGCTGCTGGACGTCGTCTACGCCCCGTGGCCCACGCCGCTGGCGGCGGTCTACGCGGCCGCAGGGGGAGTGGTGGTGGGCGGCTCCGCGATGCTGCTGCACCAGGCGGCCGCCCAGGTGGAGCTCATGACCGGTCTGTCAGCGCCCCTCGAGGCGATGCGCGCAGCCCTCGCGGACGCCTGAGCAGGAGCCCCGGGGGGCCACCCACTGGACAGCCTGCCCCGTGATCTCGGCGACCAGGTCGTAGCCACGACGGGTGATGCGCGGCAACCGGACTCAAGGCCCAGGACGAATTGGCCGAAGGGAACTGCAGGCCGTGCGTACGCACCTGGCCGGTGGAAGGGGCGCGTCATGTCAGACCTGCACACGGGAAGCCGTTCGGACCGGCTGGACCGGGCCATTCACGGGCTGCTCGCGCAGACCCCCGAGATCGAGGCCGCCGCGGTCGTCTCCTTCGACGGGCTCCCGATGGCGTCCGCTCTGCCGCCATCGATGGATGAGGACCGGGTCGCCGCGATGAGCGCCGCACTGCTCTCGCTCGGCGAGCGCGCCGCCCAGGGCCTCGGCCGCGGTGAGCTGTCGCAGGTCTACATCGAGGGCGACGCCGGCACCGTGTTCCTGGTCTCCGCCGACGACGAGGCCGTCCTGGTCGCGGTCGCGGCCAAGGGTGCCAAGGTCGGCATGATGTTGTACGAGGTGCGCCGCGCCGCCGCGACCGTGGCCGACGTGCTGCGCGCCGAGGACCTGCCGCAGGACGCCCCGGTCGCTGAGGTGCCCGAGGCGGTGCTGAGCGCGGTCCCGCCCCTGCCCCTGGAGCCGGTCGACTCGCCCGCCTGGACGTCGTACGCGCCTAGTGGTTCTGTCATGCCAGCCGACAACCCGACCTGGTCCTGATCCGCCTCGTGACTAAGACAGGACCGTCGTGAGACTTGAGGGAACGCTCGACGCGTTCAGCCTCCCGGACATCTTCCAGCTCTTGAGCTTCACGAAGAAGACCGGGGCGCTGCACCTGCGTCGCGAAGCGCAGCACGGGGTCGTGTTCGTCCGCGAAGGCGCCGTCATCGGCGGCCGCGGCGACGTGGCCTGCCAAGCACTGGGACGCCGTCTGGTCGGGGCCGGGCTCGTCGACGACGACACCCTCGCCGACGCGGTCGAACGGGTCCTGGACACCCCGGGCGCCGGCCTGGGCAGGACCCTGGTCGACAGCGGCCGGGTCGACACGGCCGCGGCCCGCGAGCTCGCCGTCGAGCAGGCCACCGACGCCGTCTTCGAGCTGCTCCGCTGGCCCGACGGTGCCTTCGACTTCGTGATGGACGAGGCCGACCCGGACGACCTCGGAGCCACCCTGGCCGTCGAGGACGTCGTCGCCGAGGGCCGTCGACGCCTGGAGACCTGGGGCTCGCTGACCGAGAAGGTGCACTCCGCCACCGCCGTGGTGTCGCTGTCGCCCTCGCCCGCCGCCGAGCTCGTCCTGAGCCGCGAGGAGTGGACCCTGCTGTCCCTCGTCGACGGCACCCGCACCGTCGGGGACCTGACCAACCTGGCCGGCACCGGCTCGTACGTCGTCATGTCCGTCCTCGCCGCGCTCGCCGAGCGTGGCCTGGTCGCGGTGGGGGAGCGCTCCGAGGGCGCCAACGCCCTCGTGCAGCGCCAGCAGCTGCTCGCCGCCCTCGAAGGCCGCGCTGTCTCCGAGAGCCCCGCGCCCCCGGCGCCTCGTGAGCCTGCCCCGGTCGCGGCTCCCGAGGCGCGCAAGCCGGTCATCCCGGAGCGCCCCGAGCCCTTCACCGCCGACCGCAGGCCCGCCTACGCCGAGGAACCCACCCCCGCGATGGCCCGGTACGCCGCGGCCGCCGCCGCACCGATGTCGGCCACCGCCAGCGTGGCGTCCCCCGCTCCGACGGCCCCGGCCGCCACTGTGGGTGCCGTCCACGGAGCCCACGCCCTTCAGCCCGACCATGCACCCGCACCGTCGTCGCTGATCGATCGTGACCCGTCAGTCAACAAGAGCCTGCTGCTGCGGCTCATCGCCGGCGTGAGGGGTTTGTAGATGAGCACGCGTACCCCAGGGCGTCGCAAGCACGGCGGCACCGCGGTCAAGATCGTCGTGACGGGCCCGTTCTCCGCGGGCAAGACCACGCTGATCCGCACCATCAGCGAGATCACGGTCCTGTCCACCGAGAAGGACATCACCGACCACACCAAGTCCCGCAAGGCCGAGACCACGGTCGCGATGGACTTCGGTCGCATCACCATCGACCGCGACCTGGTCCTCTACCTGTTCGGCACCCCCGGCCAGGACCGTTTCGACTTCATGTGGGAGATCCTCGGCGAGGGGATGCTCGGCTACATCCTGCTCGTCGACGCCTCCCGTCAGGACTCCCTCGACGAGGCCGTCGGCATCCTCGCGGCCTTCCGCAAGATGGCCCGGGTGCCCTTCGTGGTGGCCCTGAACCGGTCCGCCGGGGTCAGCCCCGACGACGAGCAGCACGTGCGCGACACCCTCGGCCTCGACGAGGACGTCGCGGTCATCCCGTGCGACGCCACGGACCGCGAGTCGGTCAAGGCTGTCCTCCTGGCGCTGCTCTACTCCGTCGTCGACTCCATCGACGCCGTGGCCGAGCCCGTCACCGTCTGATGTGGCCCTTCCGCCGCAAGGCGGGCAAGCACCAGCTCGGGGCGG
>JANOTZ010000203.1:0-1976 GCA_031416735.1 Frankiales bacterium | reverse complement strand
GTCAGCGGGGGTGCGCCGTGAACGTACAGGAACCGTGTTGGTCCCTGAATAACCCTGGAACGCGGACAAAAAGCGGACAAGAATCGGCTACCCTGGGCGGACAAGAACGGGCCAGGGGTCGCCTGGGTCCGGTCCTGCGGGTCAGTCATAGTGCCAGCGTAGGGGGTCGGACATGGGACGGGTGCGAAAGCGCCGCAGCGCCCGACAAGGCATCCGCTACCTCGCGCTGGCGCGGCTGGGCGGCGTCGACGTCACGGTCGGGACGTTCGAGACCTTCGAGGACGCCACTGACGCCTGGCAGCGCGCCGAGGTCGGACACCGCCGCGGGGCCAGCCCGCTGACCGCCGGCCGGGTCAGCTTCTCGCAGCTCGTCGAGGACTACTTCGCGTCGGCGAGCCTGGAGGCCACCACCCGCAAGGCCTACCGCTCGCACTGCTCCGCGCACCTGCTCCCCCGGTTCGGCTTCCGGCCGCTGCGGGAGATCGACGGCGCCGCGGTGGGCGCCTGGATGAACGAGCAGGTCAAGGCCGGCGTCAGCCTGCGGATGCGGGTCTCGACCCGCAGCACGCTGAGCTCGATCCTGCAGTTCGCTGTCGACAACGGGCGGCTGCCCCACAACCCGGTCGCCGCCACCCGCGCCCCGAAGCGGACCGCGCTGTCGCGTCGGCGCCCGGTGCTGCGTCCCGACCAGTGGCCGGCACTGCGCCGGGAGTTCAACGACTACGGACCCGAGACCCAGCTGCTGCTGGACCTGGCCATCGACACCGGTCTGCGCTTCGGGGAACTCACCGACCTGCGCCCCGAGCACCTGGTCGACCGCGGCACCAAGCCCTACCTGAAGGTGCAGACCGTCGTGGTCTGGCCCGGCGAGGCCTACTCGGTCAGCGGCGACGTCGTGGAGCGCAAGCACTACACCAAGGGCGTCGATGACCGCCGGGTCGACCTGTCCGTTCCGGTGCACGCCCGGTTGCGGGGGCACATCGACCGGCTCGGCCTGTCCCCCACCGAGCTGATCTTCCACGGCGGCCGACTGCGCGAGGAGCATCACACGTGGCGATCCGTGCAGGACGACGCGGCCCGCGCGGCGTTCGAGGCGGGTTGGCAGCCCCGGCTGGCCGCCGAGCCGCTCAGCCCGGAGCGGTACGTGCGGACCCGGGCGAACGGCACCGTGCGCACCGGCGTGCACGGGCGCTCCAACACCTTCAGCCTCGGCTGCCGGTGCGCGCACTGCACGTACGCGAACACCACGTACAACCGCGAGCGCCGGCACGCCAAGCGACTTGCCGAGCGCGGCGACGCCACCCCACGGCGGCGTGGACCCGAGCCCCGGGTGCCGCCGTCGCTGCGGGAGCCGTGGCTGTCCGGGCAGTGGTGGGGAGAGATCGTCTGGCGGCCGGCACTCGAGCGGGCAGGGCTGACCTGGCTGCATTGGCACGACTTAAGGCATGCGCATGCCACCTGGCTGCTCGCGGCCGGCGTGCCGGTGCGGACCGTGCAGCGGCGGCTGGGCCATCGGCACCTGGCGACCACCGAGATCTACCTCGGCGAGCTGACCGACACCGACGATGTCGCGTCCTACCTCGGCGCCTATCACGACATCTTCGCCGCGGCGCAGCGCGGTGAGCTGTGGGACCCCGACGCCGAGGCGCAGCGCAAGGTGCTCGCCCAGGCGCAGCGGGCGGCCAACGAGGCCGTCGACGTGCAGTCGCTCGGTGAGCTGCTCGCGCAACTGCCCGCAGAGCAGGTCGCCGCGCTACTCACCGCAGCCTTGATCCGGCGCGCACCGGACCCTGACCGAACAACCCCTATATAGAGGTCAGGACGCGACGCGACGCGCTGGTGGCACCCAGGCCTGCTGAGCATCGAGGAAGGCCTGCAGGTTCGCGCGGCTGATCCGGACCGCGCGACCCAGGTGCGTCGCGCGCAGCTCACCGGCCCGGATCTTGCCGGAGAGCCACCGTTCGCTGCACTGCAGC
>JANOTZ010000202.1:0-6202 GCA_031416735.1 Frankiales bacterium | reverse complement strand
AGATCGCCGTCAGCGCGGTGAACGAGCCGCCGGGGCTGTTGATGTAGATCGAGATGTCGCGGTCGGGGTCCTCGGACTCCAGGTGCAGCAGCTGGGCCATGATCACGTTGGCGACGCCGTCGTCGATCGGGGTGCCCAGGAAGATGATGCGTTCCTTGAGCAGCCGGCTGTAGATGTCGAAGGAGCGCTCCCCGCGGGAGGTCTGCTCGATGACGATCGGGATGGTGTAGTTCACCGGGTCACGAAACATTGGTCCTCCTAGGCCCGGGTGCCGGCGCCGGACGGGACGTCCTTGGCCGTGGCGATGACGTGGTCGATGAAGCCGTAGTCGACGGCCTCGGCGGCTGAGAACCAGCGGTCGCGGTCGGAGTCGATCTCGATCTGTTCCTCGGTCTGGCCGGAGTGGAAGGCGATCCGCTCGGCCATCTGCTTCTTGACGTACAGCATCTGCTCGGCCTGGATGGCGATGTCGGCGGCGGTGCCACCGATCCCACCGCTCGGCTGGTGCATCATGATCCGCGTGTGCGGCGTGGCGTAGCGCTTGCCCTTGGTCCCCGCGCAGAGCAGGAACTGCCCCATGCTGGCCGCGAGGCCCAGGCCGACGGTCGCGACGTCGTTGGCCACGAACTGCATGGTGTCGTAGATCGCCATGCCGGCCGAGATCGAGCCGCCGGGGCTGTTGATGTAGAGGAAGATGTCGCGGTCGGGGTCCTCCGCGGCGAGCAGCAGCAGCTGGGCGCAGATGGCGTTGGCCATCGAGTCCTCCACCTGGCTGCCCATGAAGATGATGCGCTCCTTGAGCAGCCGGTTGAACACCTGGTCGTCGAGCCCCATGTTGCCGCCCTGCGAGCGGGCGGTGGGGGTGACGGTGCCGAGTGTGCTCGGCACGACCAGACCGGAGTCGGTGCGGGTCACGGCGGGAGCCCTTCCTCGAGGTCACGCGGGACCTGGTCCGGTCCGCGTCTGTCACCGACCCTAGCCCGGTCCCCCGCCCGAGGTCCCCACTCAGGCCCGTCGTTCGCCGTAGGCGGAATGGCAGTAGCGCGCTGCAGCCGCATGATCCACGGAACGCGCTCAGCCCTGGGAGGCCCTGGGCACGCTGTGCGGGTTCCGTGGATCTTGCAAGGGGCGGGTACGGCGACGGCCGCCGGCACCGGGAAGGTGCGGGCGGCCGTCGGCGCGGCCACGAGGGCCGGGACTGCTCAGTGCGGGTGCGGCCCCACGATGGCCGGGACTGCTCAGTGCTGGTGGTCGTCCTCGTCGAGGTAGTGGACGCTGCCGTCGCCGTGCACGTGGTAGGGCCGGCCGTCCTCGTCGGTCTCTACGCCGGCGTCGGGGGTGTCCATGTCCTCGCGGAGCTTCTCGAGGTCCAGGGTGTTGCCGGAGGCGTCGTTGATGGTCGCGGCCTCCATGACGGTGGCGAGCGCCTTGCCGCGACGGACCTCGGCGACGAGACCGGCGAGCTGCCCGCCCTGCACGATGCGGGTGGCGAACTCCTGCGGGGCGATCCCGGCGCGGGCGGCCCGACGCATGATCTGGTCGTTGAGCTCGGCGTCGGTGATCTCGAGCTCCTCGGTGTCGGCCACCGCGTCGAGGACGAGCTGGGTCTTGACGGCCAGCTCGGCACCTTCCTTGAGCTCGGCTGCCCACTCCTCGGCGGTCTTGCCCTGCTCGGTGAGGAACGCCTCCTTGGTCTGGCCGGAGCGGGCCAGCTGGTCCTCGGTGGTCTGGGTACGCCACTCGAGCTCAGCGGCCAGCACCGACTCGGGGAGCGGGATCTCGATCTTGGCCAGCAGCTCCTCGAGGACCTTGTCGCGGGCCTCGACGCCCTGCTGCAGGCTCTTCGCCCGGTCGATCCGCACGCGGATGTCGGCCTTGAGCTCGTCGAGCGTCGCGATGCCGGTGGCCGTCTCGGCCCACTCGTCGGTGGCCTCGGGCAGGGTGCGCTCGTTGACCGCGCGGACCGTGACGTTGACGTCGGCGGTCTTGCCCTCGAGCTCACCGGCGACGAGGGAGGTCTGGAAGGCGCGCACGTCGCCGGCGGAGGCGCCACGGACGGCCTCGTCGATGCCGTCGAGCAGCGTGCCGGAGCCGATCTCGTACGACAGGCCCTGGGCGGTGCCGCCGGGGACGTCCTCACCGTCGACGGTGGCGACCAGGTCGAGGGTGACGTAGTCGCCGTCGACGCCGGCCCGCTCGACCGGGGACAGCGAGGCGAAACGCTCGCGCAGGCCGTCGAGCTGCTCGGTGATGTCCTCGTCGGTCACCACGACGTCGTCGACGGTGACGATCAGCGAGTCGTAGGCGGGGAGGGCGAACTCGGGGCGGACATCCACTTCAGCGGTGAACGAGAGCTTGACGTTGTCGTCCAGCTCCGTGACCTCGACGTCGGGACGTCCGACCGGGGCGACCTTGGTCGACTGGACGGCTTCGCCGTACAAGCGCGGGATGGCCTCGTTGACGGCCTCCTCGAGGACGACACCGCGGCCGACCCGCTGGTCCAGGATGCGCGGCGGCACCTTGCCGGGGCGGAACCCCTGGATCTTCACCTGCTTGCCGATGGTGCGGTAGGCCTTGTCCAGCTCGGGCTTGAGCTCGTCGAAGCCGGCTTCCACCGTCAGCTTGACCCTCGTCGGGCTCAGGGTCTCGACCGAGCTCTGCACAGGTGTGTTCCTCTCAAGTGGTACTCAGACATGGTGGGGTGGTGGGTGCTGTCGGGGCGGCGGGACTCGAACCCGCGGTCTCCTGCTCCCAAAGCAGGCGCGCTAGCCACTACGCTACGCCCCGCGTGCGTCGCCCCACTCTAGAGGGCGGCGTCCTCCGCGGGCGTAGCTCAATGGCAGAGCCTCAGTTTTCCAAACTGATGGTGCGGGTTCGATTCCCGTCGCCCGCTCCGATCTGGTGACACTGGTGGATGCCCTCCCCCGCCGAGTTCTTCGACGAGCTGGACGTGGCCGCGGCCCCCCGCGAGCTCGTCGCCCTCGGGGGCGTCCTGGACCCGGCGACGCTGCGGGCGGCCTACCGCAACGGGGTGTTCCCGTGGCCGCCGTCCGTTGAGGATGCCGCGGCGCACGAGAAGTCGGTACGGCGATTGGCCCGTCGCGGTGCGGTGCCCCTGCTCCCGGGGACCCCCGACGGGCCTCTGGTGCCGTGGGTGTCGCCGCACCCGCGGGCGCTGCTCCTGACCCACCAGCTCGTGGTGCCGAGGACGGTGCGCCAGCTGCTCCGCCGTACCGGCTGGGAGACCACGGTCGACGCTGCCTTCGGTGAGGTGGTCGAGCGGTGCTCGGACCGCAAGGAAGGAACCTGGATCACGGAGGCGATGAAGGCGGCCTACGTCGGGCTGCACGAGGAAGGCGGGGCGCATTCCCTGGAAGTGTGGGACGGCGACCGGCTGGTGGGCGGGCTGTACGGGGTGCAGTCGGGGCGGGTGTTCTGCGGCGAGTCGATGTTCTTCGTGGAGAGCGGCGCGTCGAAGGTCGCGGTGGTCGACCTGTGCCGGCGGCTGGTGGAGGCGGACGTGCCGGTGCTCGACACGCAGCAGGAGTCCGAGCACCTGCAGGCGATGGGGCAGGTGCTGGCGCACCGGGCGGAGTACGTCGAGCTGGTGCGGTCGTTGCGGGACCAGCCGGCGGTGATCCCTACCGAGCGACGGCCTGTCGCGCGAGAGCTCGCCTGATGGGTGGCTGGTGTGCGGGCTACTGGTGGGTGCGCCAGAGGAGGACCAGGCCGCGGTCGTCGGAGCTGCCCTCGGACACCGCGTCGACGAGCAGTGCGCCGCCACCGGCGAAGCCTCGGGTGACGAGCCGCTCCGCCTCACCGAGCAGCTTGTCGATGCCGACCGACAGATCCCGTCCGGGGACCTCGACCAGGCCGTCGGTGTAGAGCAACAGGGCGTCCCCGGGTCGAAGCACCCCGGTCTGCTCCTCGTAGGTGATGTCGGGCAGCAGCCCGAGCGCGGGCCCACTCGCTTCGACCAGGTCCCAGCGGCCGCTGCCGGCGTCGAAGTGTGCGGCCGGCGGGTGCCCGGCCGAGCCGACCGCGAACTCCCCCGTGACCAGGTCGATGCTGAGATGCACGGCCGTGGCGAAGCCCTCCTCCCAGTCCTGGCGGACCAGGTAGGAGTTGGCGGCTGCGAGGAAGTCCTGCGGCTCCTTGGCCCCGAGCAGCCCACCGAGGGCGCCCAGCAACAGGAGCGACCGGGTGCCGGCGTCGACGCCCTTGCCGCTGACGTCCACCAAGGTGACCTCGAGGCCGCCCTTGTCGGTGATCGCCGACACGACGAAGTCCCCCGCGAACTGGCCCCCACCGGCGGCCTTGACGACGGACTCGGCCCGCCAGGGCGCGGGCAGCTCCGGCAAGTTGCCCTGCCGTTCCAGGCGCATGAGCAGCTCGACCAGGACTGAGTCGCCCCGCAGACCGCCCAGCCCGGTCTCCTCGCGGGAGCGGGCGAACTCATAGGCGATCAGGCCGGTGACCAGGATGACCGCGATCCCACCGGGGCGGATCTCGACGTCGACACCGAGGACGTCGTACAGCAGGCAGGCGGCGACAACCACGAGGAGCCGGCGCAGCGCAGTGCGGGCAAGCAGCAACCCGCCGAACATGAGCGGCAGAGCGAGCACCACCGGCGGGAACACCCAGGTGGACCAGAGCGCGCCGGCGATCGTGGCCAGGATCGCCGAAAGCACCAGCCAGGCGAGGGCGACCTGCTCCGGAGGGGGGTGCCGGCGCAGGCGTGTCACGAACGTGGGCACGGCTCCTAGAGCGAGCGCGGCCACGCGGGCCGGCCCACTTCTGCGCATGCCAAGGGCGACGGTCATCAGGGTGGAGCGTACCCGCGTGTCCCTTTCTGTCGGGGTCGCAATCCGCTGGGCAAGGGTTGCTGGGGGCGTCAGACTGCGCCAGATGACCGACCTTCGCCCGTTCCTCGCCGCCGAGCTCGTCGCCGCCCATGCCTCGCTGGAGCTGGCGTTCGGGAGCGATCCGCACCCCGAGGACGTGGCAGTCGAGGTGCCCCTCGTCGACCCGGCCCTGACGCTCGGGGCGTTCGAGGACGGCAAGCCTGTCGCCACGGCCGGCTGGTTCGACCTGCAGATGAGCCTGCCAGGTGTCGTCGCGCCGGTCGCGGGGGTCACCTGGGTGAGCGTCGCCCCGACTCACCACCGCCGCGGGGTCCTCACCGCGATGATGGCGCGCCAGCTCACCGACCTCCGTGAAGCCGGTCGGCCGGTGGCGGCGCTCTGGGCGTCCGAGGGGGCGATCTACCAGCGGTTCGGCTACGGGCCCGCCTCCTGGAGCCACGCGGTCGAGGTACGGCGAGGGGCGCCGTTCACGGTCCGCGTGGACGTCTCCGGGCTGCGCCTGGAAACCCCGACCGGCGACCTGCTCGGCCCGGTGTTCGACGCCGTGCGGGACTCCCGTCCCGGCTGGTATGCCCGGCCCGGCGCATGGTGGGACTACCGGCTGCACGACCCGGAGCACCGGCGCTCAGGGGCCTCCGGGCTGCGCTGCGTCATCGACGGGTCAGACGGGTACGCGCTCTACTCGACCAAGAACCACTGGGGATCGACGGGCCCCGACGGCACCGTCGCGGTCCGCGAGTTGGTCGCCGCCACACCTGCCGCGGAGGCTCGGCTGTGGCGGTTCCTGCTCGACCTGGACCTGATGAGCACGACCACCGCATGGGGCCTGCCGGTCGACTCGCCCCTGCTGCACCTGCTGGCCGAGCCGCGAGGGGCGGCGGCCCGGGTAGGCGACGGCCTGTGGGTGCGGCTGGTGTCGGTCCCGGAGGCCTTGGCGCTGCGTCGCTATGCGGCGGACCTCGACGTGGTGCTGGACGTGGTGGACCACCGCTGCCCGTGGAACGCCGGCCGCTGGCGCCTGTCGGGTGGGCCGTCCGGTGCGGTCTGCGCCGCTACCACTGACCCTGCTGATCTGCGGTTGGACGTCCGCGAGCTCGGGGCAGCCTACCTCGGTGGGACGTCGTTGAGCGCCCGGGCGGCGGCCGGCTGGGTCGTCGAGCTCACGCCTGGCTCGCTGGCCGCGGCGTCGGTGGCCTTCGGCTGGCCGGGGCGGGTCGCCCACTGCCCCATGGTGTTCTGAGCCCCCAGGTTGCCTTGCGTCCCCTCCCCGCGTTGCGCCCCCTCCCCGCGTTGCGCCCCCTCCCTGCGTTGCGCCCCCTCCCTGCGTTGCGCCCCCA
>JANOTZ010000201.1:0-2251 GCA_031416735.1 Frankiales bacterium | reverse complement strand
GGCCGCCGTCACGGCCTCGACCAGCCCGCGGACCACCTCTACATCGCTCGCCGACAGGTGCGCCTGTACGGCGGGCACGGCGGGCACGGCGGGCACGGTCACGCCGCCACGCTACCCATCTCGCGCCACCGCACCTGCTCGCGCCACCCAGCCCTGCCGTGCCTCCGTCGCGGAGGTGGCGCGTCAGCCGCCGGGCGCCGGGTGCCGGATGTCGTGTTCCCCGTATATGCAAAGAGTCTGGCCGCAGAATCTTTGTGTATACGCCCAACTACTACACGGGCCGCCCGCCAGAGCGACCTGGGCCGGCCCCAGGCCGCCCCGCCCCAACCGTCGCGAGGACTTCCTCCACAGGGCTCGGGCACGTCCACAGAAAGGGATGCGGCGCACCCGGAGGGCACCAGCAGCCTCGAGGCTGACGCCCATGGACGAAGAAAGCTTCAGTGCGTTGGGTCTCGGCGCGCTCGAGGCTCGCCTGCTCGCTGTGGTCGTGGCCCAGGAAGAGGTGACGGCTACCGACCTGGCCGCCGCGACGGGCATGGCGCTCTCGGCGATCAGCGTGGCAGTCCGAGGGCTGGTCAGACGGGGTCTGCTCGAGCGGGTGGCAGGGCGAAGGCCGAGCGTCATCTTCCTGAGCCCGGAGGCTCCCGAGGCGCTCGCCCGGCTCAGCGAGGCGCGGGACAAGGAGTGGCGCGAACGATGTGCCCGGGCCGCTGAGGCGACGGCCTTGCTCGAGGCGGCCGCCAAGCGGCGGGAGGAGCGAGGCCGGCCCTATCACGAGCTCGAACCTCCGATCAGGCGCGAGGACGTCTGCGGCGGCTGGCCGCGCAGCAAGGGGCGCACCTCGCATGACCAGGTCGCCCTCGCCACAGACCTGGCCGGGTGGCGGTCGTCGCAGTCGCTGATCGGGTGCCCCGCCCGGCTGCTCGTCGTCGGGACCGACGTGGACCTGGACCATCTCGCCCGCAGGCAACAGCCGGGGTCGGAGGTACGCAGCACCGAGGAGCCGCATCCGAACGTCTGGCTGCTGGACGGGCAAAGAGTGGGCCTGGTGGCGGGCACCCGCTGGGGAACGCGGGGCGTCTGGAGCCGCGACGCCGGCTTCGTGAGGGCCGCCAAGGAGCTGTTCGAGCTCTGGTGGGAGCGGGCGCCTACGGGGGTCGTCACGCCGTACCCGAAGGTGGCGACGGAGGAGGACCTCGACGTGGAGGAGTGGGATCCCGAGGACATGCCCGACGGCCTGCCCACGGAGCTCAGCGGTTGAGGTCGACCGAGTCCAGGACAGCGGCGTCCTCGCGGAGCGCGGCGATCGGCTGCGTGACGAACTTGTAGCCGACGTGCCGGACGGTCCCGATCAGCTGCTCGTGCTCGGCGCCGAGCTTGGCGCGCAGCCGCCGCACGTGCACGTCGACGGTGCGCGTGCCCCCGTAGTAGTCGTAGCCCCACACCTCCTGCAGCAGCTGCGCCCGCGTGAACACCCGCCCCGGGTGCTGCGCGAGATACTTCAGCAGCTCGAACTCCTTGAACGTGAGGTCCAGCACCCGACCGCGCAGCTTGCACGTGTAGGTGCCCTCGTCGATGGTCAGCTCTCCAGCGCGTACGACGCCAGGCTCGCCTGCACCCTCAGGGGTGACCGCAGCGACCCGTCCCGTGGCGAGTCGCAGGCGGGCCTCCACCTCGGACGGGCCGGACGTGTCGAGCAGTACGTCGTCGACGCCCCACTCGGCCGTCAGGGCGACCAGGCCACCCTCGGTGAGGACCGCGAAGACGGGGGCGCTGACGCCGGTGGTGCGCAGCAACCGGCACAGCGAGCGGGCCGAGATGATGTCGCGACGGGCATCGACCAGGATCGCGTCCGAGGTGTGGTCGCCGGTCTCGTCGAGGAGAGCGGACACCTCGAGGGGCGCGACGCGGACGCTGTGGCCGAGCAGTCCGAGGGCGGGCAGCACCTCGGCGGACGGGGTCAACGCGTTGGTGAGGAGCAGCAACCGGGCCATGTGGGCGTACCTCCTGGTCGGCGGGGAAGCCGGGGAGAGGCGCCATTGCCTCGTGAAGTCCAGAGAATACCGCACACTGGTGAGGTGATCGTCCGTTACTTCGCCGCCGTGAAGGCCGCCGCCGGCGTGGCCGAGGACATCGTCGAGGCGACCACCCTGGCCGAGGCGCTCGCCGCGGTACGGGTCGGACGGGACCAGCGCTTCACCGACGTACTGGCCCGCTGCAGTCATGTGGTCGACGGGCATCCGGTCGGCAC
>JANOTZ010000200.1:0-3132 GCA_031416735.1 Frankiales bacterium | reverse complement strand
GCCGAGGAGCCGGGCACCGGCCTCGGCGCCCGGATCGCCGGCATCGTCGGGATCGACCCCCGCGCGGACATCGACAGTGCCCGCGACGCCAAGATCCTGTCCGCCGGGCCCCCGACCCCGCTCTGGCGCAGCGACTCCGCGGAGGACCGTGTCGCCTTCGTGGGCGAGGCCGCGGGCGTCTGGCTCTGGGCCGTGCTGTGGCCACCGGCTGCCGAGCTCGTGCTGCTCGAGCACGTGGAGCTGCACGACCTGCGCGAGGCCGCCTACGCCGCGATCGAGCTCCCGGTCGGAGCGCCTTCTCCGCGCCTGCCCTGAGGGCCCCCACGACTGGCCTGAGCCGGGCACCGTCAGATCATCCGCGACTAGCCTGACGGGGGTGTCCGCCCGCATCGACCTCCATACGCACTCCACCGCCAGCGACGGCACCACGCTGCCGGATGCGCTGGTGCGGGAGGCCGTCGCTGCTGGGCTCGATGTGCTGGCCCTCACCGATCACGACACCACCGACGGTTGGGATGTCGCCGCCGCCGCTCTGCCTGTCGGGCTGAGCCTGGTCCGTGGCGCCGAGATCTCGTGCAGCCGCGACGGCATCAGCCTGCACCTGCTGGCCTACCTGTTCGACCCGACGCACGAGCCGTTGGCCGACAAGTTGCGGGAGCTGCGCGAGAGCCGGCTCCACCGGGCCGAGCGGATGGTGGGCCTGCTCGTCGCCGACGGCCTTCCCGTCTCCTGGGAGCAGGTCAGCGACCTGGCCGCCGGCACCGTCGGGCGGCCGCACATCGCGCAGGCCCTCGTGGAGGGCGGGCTGATCGCGTCGGTCGCGGACGCGTTCACCCCGGAGTGGCTCGGCACCCACGGCAGGTACTGGGGCCCCAAACTCGAGCTCGACGTCGTGGAGGCGGTCGGCCTGGTCGCCGCGGCCGGCGGCGTCTCGGTGTTCGCGCACCCTGCTGCGACCTCACGGGGCCACACCGTCGGGGACCAGGTCATCGCCGACTTGGCCGCGGCGGGCCTGGACGGGATCGAGGTGGACCACCCCGACCACACCCCGGAGGCCCGCGAGCATCTGCGTCGGCTCGCCGACGAGCTGGGGCTGCTCACGACGGGTTCGAGCGACTTCCACGGCGACAACAAGACGAGCAGGCTCGGCGACAACCTGACTTCCGAGGGCGTGTACGGCGCGCTCGTGGAGCGGGCGACAGGGGTGAAGGTGCTGTGAGCAGTTACTTCGACGGGGCCCTGTTCGGGGCGGTGTTCGTCACCCTCTCCGTGATCATGGACCCGGTCGGCAACGTGCCGCTGTTCCTCGGGCTGACCGGTGGGCGGACCAACAAGAAGCGCCGCAAGCTGGCGTTGCAGGCGGTGCTGGTGTCCCTCGGGGTCATCTCGCTGTTCGCGGTGCTCGGCCAGCAGATCCTCTCCTACCTCGGCATCGGGATCCCTGCGCTGCAAGGCGCCGGGGGCCTGCTGCTGACGATCGTGGCCCTGGAGCTGCTGACCGACAAGCAGGAGGACCCGAGCGAGGTCGACAACGTCAATGTTGCGCTGGTGCCCCTCGGGACGCCGCTGCTCGCCGGGCCCGGCGCCATCGTGGCGACCATCGTTTTCGTGCAGAAGTCCGATGGGACAGCCGAACACGTGTCGATCGCGGCGGGCATCCTCGCCGTCCACCTCGTCGTGTTCCTCTCGATGTTCTTCAGCGTCTTCATCACCCGGATCCTCCGGGAGTCCGGCATCGTCCTGCTGACCCGGATCGCCGGCCTGCTGCTGTCGGCGATCGCCGTACAGCTGATAGCCGACAGCGTGATGGGCTTCATCGCCGCCGCCTGACCTCTCGCCGGAGCTCCTTTGTGGGGCACTATGCCGACATGAGGCGCGCAGTTCTCCTGGTCCCCCTGTTCCTGCTCCCCTTCACCGGTACGGCGAAAGCCGAGACCGCCGAGCAGGTGGCCGCGGCCCTGCGGACCAGCCCGGTCTTCCAGTCCAAGGGGCTCGACCTGGTCGACGTCGCGACGCTGACCGCGGAGCTGCAGGGAAGTGACCCCAAGCTCGACCTCGCAGTGCTGCCGGCCTCCGCCGCCGCGTCCCCCGAGGCGGCCAGGCAGCGAGCCGTCGAGATCGGTCGGGCCCTCGGTGACCCCGACGCCGTCGTACTCGTCATCACCGCCAACGAGAAGTTCGGGGTGGGCCGTGGCAGCGGGGTGGCGGCGCGAGGCGTCGATGTCGCCGGAGCGCTGACCGCCGAGTTGACCGAGACGAAGGGGCAGAAGTTCACCAAAGACAACCTGACCGCGTTCGTGACGTCGTATCAGGAGCGACTGGCCCAGCAGGTGAGTCGCGGGGCAACGGCCGGTGAGGAGACCGCCGGCGGTGAGAGCGGGGGCAACGGTGGGACCTTCCTGCTGGGTGGGCTGCTGCTGGCCGGCGGTGGCGCGACGGCGTTGGTGATCCGGTCCTCGCGGAACCGCAAGAAGCGGCTGAACGAGGGGCTGCGGGCGGATGTGGAGCAGCTCTACAACCGGCTCGGGTCCGACGTCGCGACCCTCGACCCCGGTGACAACGTGGTGGCCAGGCAGGCGCTGGCCGATGCCGCGGAGCGCTACAACGCCTGCGGCGCGACCCTGGCCACCGCCGACGGTCCGGCCGAGTTCGCGGCGGCCCGCCGTACCGCGGTCGAGGGACTGACCGCAGCGCGCACCGCCCGCCGGGAGCTCGGGTTCGACCCGGGGCCGGAGATCGCGCCCGTTCCCGGGGACGGGCCGCAGCTCCGGACGGAGCAGCAGGTCGTGCTCGGGGGACAGGCCTACGACGGGTCGCCGGATTATCGGCCGGGACGCCAGCATTACTTCAGCGGCGGCAACGTGGGCGGGCAGAACGTCCCCGGTGGGTGGTACTCGATGCCGTTCTGGGAGCCGTTCATGCTCGGCGCCCTCCTGACCGGAGGCTTCGGTGGCGGTTTCGGTGGCTTCGGCGCGGGTGGCGACGAACCCGGCCACGGTGAGCCGGACGGCGGTGAATCCGAGGACAGCGCTGGTGGTTCGGGCGGCGGTGACTGGGGCGGTGGTGCGGGTGACTCCGGTGGCGGTGACTGGGGCGGTGGTGCGGGTGACTCCGGTGGCGGTGACTGGGGCG
>JANOTZ010000199.1:0-16483 GCA_031416735.1 Frankiales bacterium | reverse complement strand
GTCAACATCGACAACGGTTTCGGGGCCGGCGTGTTCGCCGCCCGGGTGGCCCGCCGGGCCGCCAAGTGATCCCCCGTCCTCGGTCCTCGTGCCACCCGGTCGGCGGCTGCCCGTGATCGGCTGGATCGACGGCCAGGCCGGGGCCAGCGGCGACATGCTGCTCGGTGCTCTCGTCGACGTCGGTGTCCCGCTCGAGGTCCTCAACGACGCGATCGACCAGCTGGGGCTCGGCATCGAGCTCGCGGTGAGCTCGGTGACCCGCGGCGGTCTCGGCGCAACCAAGGTCGACGTGCAGGTGCCCGACGGGGACGCGACGAGCCGGACCTGGGCCGACGTGCGAGCGCTGATCGAGGGCATCGATGCACCCGAGACGACGCTGGCGGTTTTCGCCCGTCTCGCCGCCGCCGAAGCGGCCATCCACCGGGTGCCCGTCGAGGAGGTGCACTTCCACGAGGTGGGTGCCCACGACGCCCTCGCCGACGTGGTGGGCGTCACCGCCGGCTTCGCCCATCTCGGCCTCACCGCCCTGCACTGCTCACCGCTCGCGCTCGGCTCGGGGGCGACCCGCGGGGCGCACGGTCCGATCCCCGTCCCCGCCCCCGCGGTCCTCGCCCTGCTCGCCGGCAAGCCCGTGCAGGCCGGCCTTTCGCCGTACGAGGCCACGACCCCGACCGGCGCGGCGCTGCTGGCGACACTCGTCACGGACTGGGGGCCGCTCCCGACGCTGTCGGTCGGGCGCGTCGGGATGGGTGCCGGGGGGCGCGATCCGGCGGAGGTCGCGAACGTGCTGCGCCTGGTGCTCGGCGAGCCGACGGTCGCGGTGCCGGTGGAGACGGGGGAGACGGTGCTGGAGACCAACGTCGACGACCTCGACCCGCGGCTGTGGCCGCAGGTGCTCACGCAGCTGCTCGCGGCCGGCGCGAGCGACGCCTGGCTGACCCCGATCCTCATGAAGAAGGGCCGGCCCGCGCACACGCTTTCGGTGCTGTGTACGGCGGTCGCGCTGCCCTCGGTGCGGGCGGTCGTGTTCCGCGAGACCAGCAGCATCGGGCTGCGGGAGGTCACCGTGGGCAAGCTCGCGCTCGACCGCACTGAGTCCTCGGTGGACGTCGACGGTCAGCTCGTACGCGTGAAGACGGCCTGGCTCGACGGCCGGCCGGTCAACGTCAACCCGGAGTGGGAGGACGTGCTCGCGGCAGCCCAGGTCCTGGGCCGGTCGGCCAAGGACGTGCTGGCCCAGGCGATCGGCCTGACCCGCCCGAACTGACCCCGCCTTGCCCCGGCTCGTCGCAGCCCGGCCCGGACGGACTCGCCTTGTCCGATGTTTGCCTCAGACCCGCGGGGCGTGTCGGACGCAGATGTCGGAGAAGACCCTACGGTCAGCCGGTCAGATCTCGGTGAGGAAGGCGAGGGCGCCGGCCCCGCCGGCCAGGGGGACGCCGACGACGTCGTACGTCGCGAGGCCCCCATGCGACCTCCGCCGCCGCACCAGTCCGCGGGCCATGCCGCCACTCCTGAGCGCCCGCAACGGCGGCAGCTGCAGCTCCGGGTCATGGAGCGGGACGGCGGCGGCGCTGAAGTCGACGAGGGCGATGAGGTCGAGCAACACGCTCCCGACCGTGCGTACGGGCTCGGCGTCGAGGAGCAGACCGCACCCGATGCTCATGGCCGCCACCCGACCCTGGTCGTCGACGAGCAGGCACGCCTCCGAGGCGGACCGGACCTGGACGGCCCACGCCGCCAGCCCGGCATCGAGCGGCGGCTCGAGGTTGAGCAGCCGAGGGACCACCGGACGGTCGACCGGGTTCTCGAGGCGGCGCAACGGCATCAGGAGATGGGCACCCTGCTGCGCCGGGACGGTCCCGTCTTGGGCATCCGGGGCGGCCGGGACGGTCACCAGTGGGACGTCCTGCCCGGCGGGGACTGTGACGAGCCGCGGGCCTTCCTGCTGGACCGGGACGCTCACAAGCGGGCCGCGGCGGCGATCGTCGCGAGGCCGTCAGGGAGCGGGCGGTAGACCCAGCCGAGCTCGCGCTGCGCCTTGTCGCTGGACGCCCAGAACGTCACCCCGTCCGAGGAGGCGACGAGCTCGCGCAGGTTGGGCGGGAAGCCGAGCAACGGGCCGACCAGGCGGCCGAACGGCACGAGGCCCTTCACCAGCACCGTAGGAAGCGCGGCCCGGGGTGGCTTGCGGCCGGCCACCCGGGCCAGCTCGGCCATCAGGTCGCGCATCCGCGTCGGCTCGCCGGCGAGGACGTAGGACTCGCCCGGGTCGCCCTTGTCGAGCGCCAGCACGATCCCGGCCGCGACATCGTCGCGGTGCACCGGGGTGACCCCGAGGTCCGGGAAGGGCAGCAACGGCAGCTGGCCCTTGAGCATCCGGGTGAACAACCCACCGACCTCGCTGGTGTCACCCGGGCCGTAGACGACGCCGGGCTGCACGGTCACCAGGGCCAGGCCCTGGGCGCCGATCTCCTTGGCCCGGGCGTGCGCCTCCGCCTTGGTCTGCTCGTAAACGCTCGTGTAGCCCAGGCCCTCCGGCCGGGCCCAGGTCTCGTCGGCGACCTCCCCGCGGGTGTTGCCGAAGACCGCGACGGTGCTGACGTAGACCGCCTTGCTCACCCCCGCCGCAAGGGCCGCCCCGAGGACCCGCTCGGTGCCGCGCACGTTCGCGTCCACAAGCTCCTCGGCCCGGGTGTTGGTGACCCCGATCTCGTAGATCGCGGCGCCGTGGATGACCGCTTCGCAACCCTTCATCGCGGTGCGGAGCGCAGCCTCGTCGGAGAGGTCGCCCTGGACCAGCTCGCAGCCGTGGGCCTCGAGCGCGGCGGCTTTCGACGGGGTGCGGACGAGCGCGCGCACCTCGTCGCCGCGCTCACGCAGGAGCCGCGCGACCTCACCGCCGATGAAACCGGTTGCCCCGGTCAGGAAGACACGCACTCCGGGAGGGTACTGCGATGTGGCCGATTGTGACGATTTCGTGACCGGACCGCAGGTGTGTGCCCGTTGAGCGGCCGGACATAGGCTCCGCCCATGACGGTGGGCGTGACAAGTGAGGTCGGGCGGCTGCGCACCGTGCTGCTCCACCGGCCGGGCGCGGAGCTGCAACGCCTGACGCCCCGCAACAACGCCGACCTGCTCTTCGACGGCGTCCCGTGGGTGGGCCGGGCGCAGGAGGAGCACGATGCCTTCGCACAGGCCCTCCGCGACCGCGGCGTCGAGGTGCTGTACCTCCAGCAGCTGCTCTCCGAAACGCTCGACCAGCCGCAGAGCCGGGAGGACGTCATCAACACCGCGGTCGCGCCGACCGTCGTCGGCCCGACCCTCGCCGCGACGCTACGGACCTGGCTGATGGACCAGCCCAGCGACGAGCTCGCCGAGCACCTCGCGGCCGGGTTGACCCACGACGAGCTGCCGCGCACCGGCGCGGAGGGGGTGGTGGCCCGACTGGCCGGCCCGGCGGAGTTCGTCGTACCCCCTCTGCCGAACCTGCTGTTCACCCGCGACTCGTCGGTGTGGGTGGCTGACCACGTCGCCGTCACCAGCCCGAGCATGCGGGCCCGCCAGCGCGAGGCCTCACTCACCCGGGCGATCTACACCCACCACCCCCGCTTCGCGGGCACCCCACTGCTGTACGGCGGTTCCCGCGAGGAGGCGTGGTTCGAAGGTGGCGACGTCCTGCTCCTGGCTCCCGGGGTGGTGGCTGTCGGCGTCGGTCAGCGGACCACCCCGGCCGGGGTCGAGGCGTTCGCGCTCCGGGCCTTCGCGAGCGGAGTGGCCCGGATCGTCCTCGCTGTGCCGATCGCCCAGGAACGGGCCACCATGCACCTCGACACGATCTGCACCATGGTCGACGTCGACAAGGTGGTGATGTTCCCGGCCGTCGCGGACACCCTGCAGGCATGGACCGTGACGCCGCGATCGGACGGCGCGGACATCAGCGGACCGGAGCCCTTCCTCATCGCCGCCGCGAAGGCGATGGAGCTCGCGGAGCTGCTCGTCGTCGACACCGGACTCGACCCGGTCACCGCCGAACGCGAGCAGTGGGACGACGGCAACAACACCCTCGCGCTGGCCCCGGGTCTCGTCGTCGCGTACGAGCGCAACGTCGTCACCAACCACGCCCTCGAAGCCGCCGGCGTCGAGGTGGTGCGCATCGCCGGCAGCAAGCTCGGCAGCGGCCGGGGTGGCCCGCGCTGCATGTCGTGTCCGGTGCTGCGTGACCCGCTGATCTGAACCGCTCGAGACCGGGAGGCGAACGATCTTCGTGAACCCCTTGCTGCGCGTCCTCACATCCCTCGCCCTGATCGGCGTCGCCGTGGTCCACCTGCGGATCGTCGGCAACTACGAGGGGCTCGGCAGCCACCCGCTCGCCCTGTCGGACCAGTTCTACGCGCAGTCGGCGATGGCGTTCGTGCTCGCCCTGGCGCTGCTCCTGCGTCCCCATCTGCTGGTATGGCTGGCGACCACCGGGTTCGCCGCCGGGGCGCTCGCCGTACTCGTCTACAGCCGCTACCGGTGCCTCCCGATCTACGGCTTCGACGGCTGCTTCCAGGAGACCTGGGCGGTCGAGGGCGCCACGGCGGCGGCCTGGTTCGAGGGGGCTGCGCTCGTCCTGTCCACCGCCGGTTCGGCCCTCACCTGGCGGCGACGCTCCGCCCCCTGACGCCCACCCTCCTTGCGTCTGCTCACGGGGACATGTCGGCCGCCTGGCCGAGCAGACGCAACGGGGGGCGGGTGACGGTCAGCGGAGGGTGAGCTGGCGGCTGAGCAGGCCGGCCCGGGCCCGTCGCTCGTCAGAGCCCAGCGCCCCACCGGTCAGGGCCTCGTCGAGGCGCGCGCGGAACGCAGCAGCCGGCTCCTCGAGGTCGGTGGCCTCGGACTCGAGCGGCAGGTCCCAGACGGGGACGAGCAGGCCGTGGGCGCGGAAGGAACCGACATACCGGGTGCCGTCACCGAGGGACAGGCCACCGGTGACCGCCATCCGGGCCAGCGCGTCGAGCAGCGGCTCCTCGTCCTCGGGCATGACCCAGCGCAGGTGCGAGCGCTGGCGCATCCGGCACCAGTAGGCGCTCTGGACACCGCACACCCGGGCGGTCGGTACGACGGAGGCGTTGGCCTGTTCCATCGACGCGGCGATCGAGCCGTCGCTGTCCTCCGCGCCCTCGAGCCAGTAGTCGAAACCGGCGTGCAGCGTGATCTCGAGCGGGGCGTCGTCGAGCAGGTCCTGCAGGCGCGGCCCGGGGCCGGGCAGGTCGACCGGCGCGATCGAGCTGCCGGGCCCGGCGATGAGCACCTGCTCGAGCACCGAGGCGAGGTCGCGGCTCGCGTCGCCGGAACGGGTCGCGACCTGCAGGCCGAGGAACCGGCGGCCGTCGCCGGTCACCATGCCGGGCCAGGCCATCGGCAGCACCGTCGACAGGGTGACGGGCACGTCGGAGCCCTTGACCTTCAGGGGCGCGGTGGCGGCGGGGACGACCTCACGCAGCGCGACCCACTCGGTCTCGTCGGCGCGGCCCGCGAAGGGGCGGGCGACGAAGGGGGTGCGGGCTGCCTTCTCCGGCTTGGCGTTCTTGCGACGGCTGCTCATGCGCGGGCAGCGTAGTGCGGTCAGGCAGGTAGTGCGGTCAGGCGCGGTGGAGTTGTCGCAGCACCCGCCGCGGGTGGTTGCTGATGACGGCGTCCACTCCGAGCCCGAGGACGAAGGCGATGTCCTCCTCGCTGTCCACCGTCCACACGTGCACGCGGCCGCCCTGGGCGTGCACCCGTTCGACGTACCGGGGATGTGCTTTGAGCACCTCCAGGGAGGGTCCGGTGATCGGGATCCTGGGGGGCAGGGTGCCGTCGCGGAACCGCAGCGGGACGCGCGCCATCAGGTAGACGGTCGGCAGGTCCGGCGCCATCACGTGGATCCGGCGCAGGGACGTCGGCGCGAAGCTCATCACCGTCACCTCCGACTCCTCGTGCGACGGCGGCTTGGTGAGGGAGTAGCGCTCCAGCAGGTCGATCAGGGCCCGCTCCACGAGACCGCCGTACCGGGTGGGGTGCTTGGTCTCGATGTGCAGCTCGACCCGCCGGTCGTAGGCGCACGCGAGCTGCACCAGCCGTTCGAGGGTGAGGACCCGGCCCTGGTCCAGGTCGAAATCCTCCCAGCTCGCCTCGAGCAGCTGGTCGCCCTGATTGGCCTTCCAGGACGCGAAGTCGAGCTCGGCCAGCTCGGCCAGCTCGAGGGTGGAGACCGAGCCGCGGCCGTCGGAGGTCCGGTCGACCCGGCGGTCGTGCACGCACACCAGCACCCCGTCGCGGGTCATCCGGATATCGCACTCGAGCGCGTCGGCGCCCTCCTCAACGGCTCTCTCGTACGCCGCAAGCGTGTGTTCGGCATGGCTGCCCGACGAACCGCGGTGGGCCACGACCAACGTCACGAGCGCATCGTTTCGTACTTCCCGGAAAAAACTAGGAGCGGCGACACACGATCGGGCTGGCGTCGTTGACCAGGTCGAGCACGGGCTCACCGTCGAGGACCCGCATCAGGTTGGCCTTCGCCTGCCCGACGATGCGCATCGCAGCCTCGACGCTGGACCCGGCCATGTGCGGCGAGAGCAGCAGGTGCGGTGCGTCCCGCAGGGGGCTGTCGGCGGGGAGGGGCTCGACGGAGAACACGTCGGTGGCTGCCGAGATCCGGTTCTCCGTAAGGGCCTCCACCAAGGCGCCGTCGTCGACGATCCCCCCGCGGGCGGCGTTGATGAGGAGCGCACCCTGCTTCATCCGGGCGATCCGGGTGGCGTCGATCAGCCGCCGGGTCTCCTTCCCGAGGGCGATGACGAGGACCACCACGTCGCTGGTGGCGACCAGCTCGTCGAGCTCCTCATACGGCACCGGCGCGTCGTCGTGCCGGCTCCGCGACCAGTAGGTCACCCGGCAGCCCAAGGCGTCGAACAGCTGCGCCGTCTTGGTCCCGATGGCGCCCATCCCGATGACGCCGACCTTCTGGCCGGCCAGCTCGCGCCCGCCGAGCGAGGTCTGCGGCCACTCGTTCCGGCGTACCGCCTGGTCGGCCTCGACGGTCTTGCGCAGCAGCGCGAAGGTGGCGCTGACACACCACTCGGCCACCGAGGTCGCGTTGGCCCCGGCGCAGTTGGCGACCGGCACCCCGGCCACCGTGCAAGCCGGTACGTCGATGCCGTCGACCCCCGCACTCGGCTGCTGGACGAAGACCACCCGCAGGCCGGGGTCCTCGACCCGCAGCTGGGGGGACCAGTCGCCGAGGACCAGGTCCACGTCGGGCAGCAGGGCCACGACCTCCTCCTGGGTGCGCACGGCCGGCGTGACGATCTCCAGGCGCGGGTCGCCGAACAGCACCTCGAGCAGGTCGTGCGGGAGCGGGGGGAGCGCGAGCAGACGCCAGGGTTGCGGGTGGGTCACAGATCCTCCTGGCCGGGGTGGTTCCGCCGACGTTAGTAGGCCTTACTTCAGGAGGCGGGACATCCGGCGGTCGGCCAGTGGCTTGCCGTCGGTCTGGCAGGTCGCGCAGTACTGCAGGGACGTGGTCGCGAACGACACCTCGCGCACGTCGTCGCCGCACCGGGGGCAGGGCAGACCGGTCCGGCCGTGGACGTTGAGCGCGGACTTCTTCTCCGCCTTCAACTCGCCCGCCGCCAGACCCGTGGCCCGTTCCAGGGCCGACGTCAACGTGGCCACGATCGCCCCGTGCAGGGCGAGAACCTCGGCGGGCGTGAGGTTTCCGGCCGGTTTGAAGGGCGACATCCCCACCTCCCACAGCACCTCGTCGCTGTAGGCGTTGCCGAGACCGGCGATCAGGGTCTGGTCGGTGAGGACACCCTTCACCTGGGCGCGCACCCCGGCGAGCAACCCGGCGAGTACCTCCACGGTGAAAGCCGGCGACAGCGGGTCGACGCCCAGCCGGGCGACGCCGGCGATCTCCGAGGAGGGGTCCCGGACGACGTACACCGCAAGGCGTTTCTGGGTGCCCGCCTCGGTGAGGTCGAAGCCCGACCCGTCGTCGAGGTGCACCCGGATCCCGATCGGGCCCTTGCCCATCCGTGGCGGCGCGGGCGGCAGGGAGGGTCGCCAGTGCAGCCATCCGGCGCGAGCCAGGTGGGTGACCAGGTGCAGGCCGCTGACGTCCAGGTCGAGGAACTTGCCGTGCCGCGTCACACCGGTGATCTCGAGGCCGGCGAGGGACGTGACCGGTGGGTCGTAGGTCTTCAGGACGTGGATGCCCGGCACGTCGACCCGCGCGACAACCCGACCGACGGCGTGCTCGCGCAGGAACGCGACGAGCGACGCGACCTCGGGCAGCTCAGGCACCTGCCCCACGCTGCCACACGGGGGATACGTTCGCGGCGTGGACGAGAAGGAGTTCCTCCGGGCATACGATCCGTCTGTCCACCCGCCCTTCGCGGTCACCGTGGACGTCGTGCTCCTGACGGTCCGCGAGGGTGTCCTGTCGGTGCTGCTCGTCGAACGCGAGACCCACCCGTTCCGCGGCCGGCTGGCGCTGCCCGGTGGCTTCGTGCAGGTCGACGAGGATCTCGAGGCAGCCGCTGTCCGTCGGCTCGAGCAGGAGACCGGGGTACGGCGATCTGCCGCCCACATGGAGCAGCTCGGGGCTTTCGGGGACCCCCGTCGGGACCCCCGGATGAGGGTGGTGTCGGTGCCTTATCTCGTCTTCGCCCCCGACCTGCCGGCGCCGACCCCGGGCACCGGCGCGTCCTGGGTCGCCTGGGTGCCGGTCCGCGCCGTCGAACCGGACCGGCTCGCCTTCGACCACGCCGCGGTGCTCGCGGCCGGGGTGGAGCGGGCCCGCGCCAAGCTCGAGTACTCCCCCGTCGCCGCGGCGTTCTGCGGCGAGGAGTTCACCGTCGCGGACCTGCGCCGGGTCTACGAGGCGGTCTGGGGCGTGCCGCTGGACCCGCGCAACTTCCATCGCAAGACCACCGGCACCCCAGGGTTTCTCGTGCCGGTCGGCCGCGACTCCGCCCCCGGCCCGGAGGGCGGCCGGCCCGCGGCGTTGTATCGCCGCGGCGACGCCCAGCTGCTGCACCCCGCCATGCTCCGCCCCGGCGCCCACTGAGCCGTCCCCACCGGAGTGAATTGGTGCTCGACAACGGCCAGCCCTGCTTCAGGCGTCCACTCCCGACAGCCGAGGCAGGAACGTGATCAAGAACCGATTTGCATGCGTCGCGTCCGGCCTGCTCCTCGGACTGCTCGCCGCGTCCTTCGCCGCGACCCAGGCGTTTGCCGCCGCGAGCGTCCCGCAGCCGGACATGTGGGTGCACCTGGCGAAGCCGCCAGCGGTCGCGCCAGGTGGCGAAACGCGCACGACAGTCACCTGGGGCTGCCAGGCCAACTCGGCCGCAGCAGACGGCGGTTCCATGGTGCATGAGCGGGTCGAGGTGTGGGCACCCCGCCGGACCCGGTTCAACGCGAAGAAGATGCTCGACCAGCCCGGCTCCTGGTGGACCTCCGGGGACGCGACCCACATGGTCATGCAATCGTCGGTCACCACGTTCTGCTGGCGCCCCGGCTATGCGGACTACCCGAACACGAAGTACCAGCAGCCGATCTACCTGCAGATCCTGCGGAGCGCGGAACCAGGCAGCGTCCTGCATGATCTGACCGCGAAGATCACCCAGGACTACGGCATCCAGGACGAGAGCCAGGCCAACAACCAGGACTCGACTCCAGTCAGCGTGGCCGGGTCGCGGCCCCGACCGAGGGCGAAGGCCCGCCCCGCCACGGCGGCACCAACCGTCAGTCCGTCACCGTCCCCGTCAGCCCCTACGCCTACGCCTACGCCTACGGCGGTCACCACGACCAGCGCCCCACCGAGCCCCGCGGCCAGTAACCAGGGAGGCGACGGCAGGAGCCGCAGGACCGCCGGTTTCGCCGCCCTCGGCGTGACAGTGGCGGCCACCGCAACCACTTTCCTGCTCCGACGACGTCGAGTGGCGGGGACGTGAACGGCGTACCAACATCACCCGCGGACGGCAGGAACACGTGGTCCCAGGCCTAGCATCGAGCCGGTGGGCACCGCTGAGCTCGTCGTCACGGTCGCGGCCGGTCTCGGTGGGATCGGTCTCGGCCTGCTGCTGGCGACCGCCTCGCGCCGACCGGCCGCACCGGTCCGGCACCTCGACAAGGCCGGCGCCGGCGAGATCCTCGACGCGTTGCCCGTGGCGGTCCTGGTCGTCGACGTCGCCGAGAAGGTCCTCGTCGGTAACCGGGTGGCCCGTGAGCTCGGGCTGGTCCACGACGGGGTGCTCGCGGCCCTGCCGCAGCTGCGCCGGCTGGTCCGGGACACCCGGGTGCACAGCCGTCCGTACGACGCGGAGCTGGAGTCGCCCCTCGTGCGCCCCGGCCGGCAGCCGGCCGTCTACCGGGCGAGGCTCGCGCCGCTCGGAGACGGTGCTGTCGCCGTACTCCTGGAAGACGTCACCGACGCGCGGCGGCTCGAGGACGTGCGGCGGGACTTCGTCGCGAACGTGTCCCACGAGCTGAAGACCCCCGCGGCCGCGCTCGGGCTGTTGAGCGAGGCGCTGCAGGACGCCGCCGACGACCCGAAGGCGGTGCGGGGGTTTGCGACCCGCTCGCTGAAGGAGTCGAAGCGGCTCGGGGCGCTCGTGCAGGACCTGGTGGCACTGTCCCGGCTCGAAGGCGCCGAGCGGCAGCCCGAGCACCTCCGGGTCCGGTTGGACCGGGCGATGGCCGAGGCGGTCGACCGGGTGCGCACGTCGGCCCAGGCGCGCGGCATCTCGGTGGTGCGCAGCGGGGACCACGGCGTGCACGTCCGCGGGAACGAGGCCCAGCTGACCACCGCCTTGGGCAACCTGCTCGAGAACGCCGTGAACTACAGCCCCGACGGTGCCCGCGTCGTCATCGGCGCCCGGGTCGTGCAGGACACCGAGGGCCCGAGCGTCGAGGTCAACGTGGTGGACGAGGGCATCGGCATCGCGCCGAAGGACACCGAGCGGGTCTTCGAGCGGTTCTACCGGGCCGACCCGGCCCGGTCCCGCGCGACGGGCGGCACCGGTCTCGGGCTCGCCATCGTCAAGCACATCGCCAGCAACCACGGCGGCACCGTCTCGGTGCGCAGCACCGAGGGCTACGGCTCCACCTTCACCCTGCGCCTTCCGGCCGCCCCACCTCTTGAGGAGACCCCCACATGACCCGTGTCCTGGTCGTCGAGGACGAGGACTCGATCTCCGAGCCGCTCGCCTACATGCTGCGCAAGGAGGGCTTCGAGGTGTCGGTCGCCGACACGGGCCCGGCCGGACTGGCGGCCTTCGACCGCGAGGGGGCCGATCTGGTGCTGCTGGACCTGATGCTCCCGGGCCTGTCCGGCACCGAGGTCTGCCGCGAGCTGCGGACCCGCTCCGACGTCCCCGTCATCATGCTGACCGCCCGGGACAGCGAGGTCGACAAGGTCGTGGGCCTCGAGCTCGGTGCCGACGACTACGTCACCAAGCCCTTCAGCCACCGCGAGCTGGTGGCCCGGATCCGCGCGGTCCTGCGCCGGCACGGCGCAACCACCGTCGAGGAGGACGCGATCCTGGAGGCAGGCCCGGTGCGGATGGACGTCGACCGCCACCTGGTGACCGTGGACGGCGAGCCGGTGCAGCTCCCGCTCAAGGAGTTCGACCTGCTCGAGCTGCTGCTCCGCAACGTCGGCCGGGTGCTCACCCGCGGGCAGATCATCGACCGGGTGTGGGGCAGCGTCTACGTCGGGGACACCAAGACCCTGGACGTCCACGTGAAGCGGCTGCGGTCCAAGATCGAGCCGGACCCGGCGTCACCCCAGCACCTGCTCACCGTCCGGGGCCTGGGCTACAAGCTCGACCAGTGACGCGCTGGTGGCCCCGCTGAACGTGGGTCACCGGCACAGGAGCAAGATCACGAGGTTGGCCTGTCGTTCACCTGCCGTCCACCTTCACCCCGCAGACCGGTCATCTCCCGGCCTTAGCGTCTGAATTGACCTCGGGCCGACCGGGGCCCTACATCGGAGGACCACTGCATGAAGCTCTCCCGCACCGGCCAGGTGGCCGGACTGGTGCTTGTCAGCGCCTTGACGCTCAGCGCCTGTGGCAGCGACAACAACACCGCGAGCGGCGACGGATCCGGTTCGGACATCGCCTGTGCACCCGGCGACCTCAAGGGCGCGGGTTCGACCTTCCAGAAGAACATCGTCGCGCAGTGGATCAAGGACTACACCGCCGCCTGCACCGACGCGAACGTCGACTACCAGGGCATCGGCTCCGGCGCCGGCATCAAGCAGTTCGGCTCCGGCACCGTGGACTTCGCCGGTTCGGACTCGGTCATGAAGGACGAGGAGCGGAAGGCGGCTGACGCCAACTGCGGCAGCCCGGCCCTCCACCTGCCGATCACCGCCGGTGGCGTCGCGATCGCCTACAACCTCAAGGACGTCAAGGACCTGCAGCTGTCCCCGGCGACCATCGCCGGCATCTTCGAGGGCAAGATCAGCACGTGGAACGACGCCGCGATCAAGGCGGACAACCCCTCCGCCACGCTGCCTTCCACCGCCATCACCCCGGTCCACCGTGAGGACTCCTCCGGCACCACCGACGTGCTGTCGAAGTTCCTCGCCGCCACCGCCGGCCCTGCCTGGACGCTCGGCACGGGCAAGGAGCTCAAGTGGCCCGCCAGCGTCCAGGGCGCAGCCAAGAGCGACGGCGTCACCCAGGCGGTCACCAGCACCGAGGGCGGCGTGAGCTACGTCGAGGTGTCGTTCGTCGACGCCTCCGGCCTGCAGGCCGCCAAGGTGAAGAACGGCGCCGGTGAGTTCAGCGAGCTGACCGCCGCGAACGTGTCCACCGCGCTCGGTGGCGCAACCCTCCCCGACAGCGGCAACGACCTCACGGTGAAGTACGACTTCGCCAGCACCACGAAGGGCGCCTACCCGATCACCGCGGTGTCCTACGAGATCGTCTGCTCCAAGGGCAAGGACGCCACCAAGCAGGCCCTGGTGAAGTCGTTCCTCACCTACGCCGTCGGTGCCGGACAGGACTCGGCCGAGGATGCCGGCTTCGCCCCGCTGCCCAGCGCCCTCGCCGACAAGGTGACGGCGGCCATCGCCGCGCTGAGCTAACTACCCACCCCGGTCTTCCGCCGCGGGCCCCGCTCCTGAGAGGGTGGTGCCCGCGGCGTTCGGCCGTCACGGAGCACCCGGCCCCCAGCCGCGACCGGCACCCTCAGCAGCAGACCCGCCCGGAAGGACCCTCATGACCGCACCCGCCGTGGGGCCCGTCGCTGCGACGGTCCCGGAGCCCTCGCACATCGGCGGTGAGTCCAGTCGGCGCGGCGACCGGGTGTTCTTCGCGTTGACCGGCGCGTCGGGCGTCTTTCTCGTCCTCACCATCGTGGCGATCGGCGCGTTCCTCGTCGTACAAGCCATTCCCGCTCTGCGTGACAACACCAGCAACTTCCTGACCACCAAGGAGTTCCTGCCCGAGGCCGACAGCCCGAGCTTCGGCATCGCGGTCCTCGCCTTCGGCACAGTGCTCACCAGCGTGGTCGCGATGTTCCTCGCGGTGCCCGTCGCCCTCGGCGTCGCGATCTTCGTGACGCAGTACGCCCCGCGCCGGCTCGCCGGCTTCCTCGGCGGCCTGGTCGACCTGCTGGCCGCGGTGCCGTCGGTCGTCTACGGGCTGTGGGGCGTGGCGTTCCTGAACCGGCACCTGCAGCCGTTCAACAAGGACCTGCACGACAACCTCGGCTTCATCCCGTTCTTCGGCGACACCGGCGACCGGTACGGCAAGTCGATCCTGCTGGCCAGCCTGGTCCTCGCCATCATGGTGCTGCCGATCATCGCCGCGCTGACCCGCGAGGTGCTGCTGCAGATCCCCACGGCGCTGACCGAGGCGGCGCTCGCACTCGGGGCCACCCGCTGGGAGGCGATCCGGACCGCGGTCCTGCCGCCGAGCGCGCCGGGCATCGTGAGCGCCATCATGCTCGGGCTCGGGCGTGCTCTCGGCGAGACCATCGCGGTGGCGCTGGTGCTCGGCACCACCCCCGCCCTCACCGCCAAGATCCTCGGCCCCGGCGGCAACACCATCGCCGCCAACATCGCCGCGAAATTCGGCGAGTACGCCGAAAGCGGCCGTGGCGCCCTCATCGCCACCGGCCTGGTGCTGTTCGTCATCACCTTCGCGGTGAACGCCGTCGCCCGCGGCATCGTGGTCCGCTCGGCCCGGAAGCGGCTCGCATGACCACCGCCTCGCTCACGAGCAGCGTCCGCCCGACCCGCTCGCTGTCGACCTCCGTCCTGTCGGGTCTCGGGGTCGTGGCCGTCCTCGTCGGCCCCGGTGCCGCGGCACTCACGGGCAGCTCCGGCATCGGGCTGACCGCGGTGTTCTCGGCCCTCGCCTATCTCGTGCTCGCACCGACCGCGGTCCTGGTCGTCCAGGGCCGCCGGGCCGCGGTCGACCGGCTGTTCACCACCCTCGCGTGGGGCTCGTTCCTGCTCGCACTGGTGCCGCTGGTGGCGGTAGTCGCCCTCGTCGTGAAGAACGGTGCGGCCCGGTTCGACGCCAACTTCCTCACCCATTCGATGCGGGGCATCGGACCGCGGGACGCCGACGGTGGTGCCTATCACGCGATCATGGGGACGCTGGAGCAGGTGGGACTCGCCAGCCTGATCGCCATCCCGATCGGCCTGCTCGCCGCTATCTACGTCGTCGAGCACGGCCGCGGCCGGCTTGTGTCCGCGGTCCAGTTCGTCACCGACGTGATGACGGGCGTGCCGAGCATCGTCGCCGGCCTGTTCGTCTTCACCTTCTGGGTGCTGGCCCTGGGCCAGGGTTTCAGCGGTCTCGCGGCTTCCCTCTCGCTCGCCATCTTGATGCTGCCGACGGTGGTCCGCACGACCGAGGTCGTGCTGAGCCTGGTGCCGGACTCGTTACGCGAGGCCTCACTCGCCCTCGGTGTGCCGCGATGGAAAACCGTCACCAAGGTGGTGCTGCCGACGGCCGCCTCCGGCATCACGACCGGGGTGGTGCTGGCCATCGCCCGGGTCACCGGCGAGACGGCGCCGCTGCTGCTCACCGCCCTGAACTTCGACTCGATCAACCTCAACCCGCTCAAGGGCCAGCAGGCCGGACTGCCGAGCTTCGTGTTCGCGCAGGCTGGGCAGCCCCAGCAGACGGCTATCGACCGTGCCTGGGCCGGCGCGCTGACGCTGTTGCTTCTCGTCCTGATCCTCAACCTCGTCGCGCGGCTCGTTGCCCGCCGTACCCGCCTGAAGGGCTGAGCACCATGGCCAAGCGCATTGTCGCGACGAACGTCGCCGCCTACTACGGGAGCGTGCACGCCATCGAAGGCGTGTCGCTCACCATCGAGCCCAAGAGCGTGACCGCGCTGATCGGCCCGTCCGGCTGCGGCAAGTCCACCTTTCTGCGCACCCTCAACCGCATGCACGAGGTCATCCCCGGCGCCCGCGTCGAGGGCACGGTCATGCTCGACAACGAGGACCTGTACGCCGAAGGGGTGGACGCTGTCGCCGTCCGCCGGACCATCGGGATGGTGTTCCAACGGCCCAACCCCTTCCCGACCATGTCCATCTACGACAACGTCGCCGCGGGCCTGAAACTCAACGGCATCAAGGGAAGGCAGCGTCTCGACGAGGCCGTCGAGCGCTCGCTGCGGGGGGCCAACCTGTGGACCGAGGTGAAGGACCGACTGAGCAAGCCCGGCGCCGGCCTGTCCGGCGGGCAGCAGCAGCGGCTCTGCATCGCCCGGGCCATCGCGGTCGAGCCGCAGGTGCTGCTCATGGACGAGCCGTGCTCGGCACTTGACCCGATCTCGACGTTGGCCATCGAGGACCTGATGACCGACCTCAAGGACCGCTACACGATCGTCATCGTGACGCACAACATGCAGCAGGCTGCTCGCGTCTCCGACACCACCGGGTTCTTCACCATCGAGGGTCCTGGCGAGCCGGGCCGGCTCGTCGAGATCGACGCGACGGAGAGAATCTTCAGCAACCCCCGCGAGAAGCGCACAGAGGACTACATCACCGGCCGCTTCGGCTGATCTCTCACCACCTGGAAGGACTCCACCGTGCGCGACAGCTACCACGAGCAACTTGCCGAGGTCGGCGACGGCCTGATCGAGATGAGCCGGCTGGTCGGCTCCGCCGTCAGCAAGGCGACGACCGCCCTGCTCGACGCGGACCTGGAGGCCGCCGAGGCGGTCATCGTCGCGGATGAGCAGGTCAACGCCCTCTACCGCCAGCTCGACGATGTCGCCGTGCAGCTCCTGGCCCGGCAGCAGCCGGTCGCCACCGACCTCCGCGCGATCGTCACGGCGCTGCGGATGAGCTCGGACCTCGAGCGGGTCGGTGACTACGCCGTCCACATCGCCAAGGTCGCCACCGCCGCTATCCCGCCAGCGTCGTGCCCGTCGAGCTGCGGGCGACCATCTTGGAGATGGGCCAGGCCGCGAC
>JANOTZ010000198.1:0-1501 GCA_031416735.1 Frankiales bacterium | reverse complement strand
CGGTGTCGCGACCAGTTTGCTGGCCAGGGTCAGCAGCTCGGTAGTGCTGACCGGGGCGCCGGCCGGCAGTCGGCTGCACAGCTCCCGCAGCACGGTGCCTTGGGTGAAGGTCGCGGTCTCTCTCGTGACCCCGTCACAGCTGAGCACGTCCCGAACCAGGCGGCCGGTGTCGACCGCGGCGGGCTCGTGCCGCTGGGTGAGCAGCTTCTTGAGGGCTTCGGGGCCGAAGCCGACCGCCGTGGCTTGCCCGGCCCACCGATCCCGCAGGGTCGTGACGGTTAGGTGTTGCTTGGCGGGGCGGGTGATCAGGCACGCCGCCTTCGCCGCGACCGTCCGGGCCCGACCCCTGCTCTTGGGGCTGTCGGGCTGGTGGTTGGCGAGGTGCTGCTCGATCTGGACCCGCCTGGTGCTGAACAACCGCCGGACCTGCTGCGGGATGCCGGTGATCTCCGCGACGCCCTTCTCGACGTCGGTCCAGCCCACGCCGAGCCGGCCGGTGAGCTCTGCACGGAGTCGGTGTTGGTAGAGGTAGCTGGCGGTGGTGGCTTCCCGGTGCAACGTCCGGCTGTCCAGGGCCGACCAGCGGCCGTCGACGCCTCGGGTGAGGTTCGCGATCACCACGTGGGTGTGCAGCTGCGGATCGGACGCCCGGCTCGTTGAGTGCTCGAACGCGGCCGCGATCAGCCCGGACGTGGCGATCCGCGGGGCGCGTTGACCGTCACCTTGATGCCCTCGGGCGGCCCGGGCGGCGAGCTGCTCCAACAGCCCGACCGCGTCGCCGACCGCGGCCCGATGCGCGGACCGGACCTGCTCCTGGACCTGCGGGCTCCCGAGCGCCATCAGCACGCTGACGGACTTCGGGGCGCTGAACGTGGCATCGAAGCCACTGCGGCGATGGTCGACCCTGCCGCCCGGCCCGTCGGGGTAGCGCCACACCGGCCGGACCAACTGTTCGCCGGCGAACCGGCCCTCCAGCAGCCCCCGCAGCACCGGACCGCCCTGCCCGGCGGTGAGCGCACCGGTCAGGCCCAGGGCGGTAGCGCCGCGACCCAGCCACTGCCCGGGGGCGTCGAGACCGTTGACGTAGTACCCAACCCCGTCCCGCCCAGGCTGGCCATGTGCGTGCTCGCAGCCGGCCTCCTTCTGCAGGTAGTAGCCGGCCGCTCCGCCGCCACCGGACAGCGCCGCGATCGTGATCACCACACACCCGCCCGGGTGGACACGGCAGCGGATCGGCGCCCGAGCCGACGAGGACGACCCAGCCCTCCAGAACGGACGAGGAACGTGTCCCGGGGCACTACGACCAGGAAGGGCTCGATGGCGCACGCACCACGAAGCTCGGCGGCGGTGTGCTGACGGTGGACCACGCCGGCAGGCTCGGAGCCGAGCGCACCAAAAACCCACGGAAAGCGCACGACATCGTCCCCCCCGACGTCGTGCGCCGCCCCGCAGACGCGGACCAGTGCCAGAGCGAGCGCGGGGGGCCGGCCCCGACCGCCCC
>JANOTZ010000197.1:0-14832 GCA_031416735.1 Frankiales bacterium | reverse complement strand
GGGGTCGGCGCCGGCTGGGGTCGGCGCCGGCTGGGCCGTTGCGTCTGCCGATCTGGCCACGTCAGACCCTGGCCGGGGCAGACGCAAGCGGGGACAGACGCAAGCGGGGGTCAGCGCTGGTCGGTGGGGCACCAGAACAGGTTGCGGCCGGCCATCACCTGGGTGCGGACCTCGGTGCCGCACCGACGGCAGGGCAGCCCGGCCCGCCGGTAGACGTAGTGGGCGTCCTCACGGGTCGCCGTACCGGACCGACGTTCGCGATCGGCGGGCACGGTGGTGACGATGCGGTTGGCGCGGACACCGGCCTGCATGAGGGTGCGGACGTCCGCCCAGAGCGCATCCCAGCCGGCGCGGGGCAACTCGCGGCCGGGGGTGAAGGGCGACAGGCCTGCCCGGAACAGCGCCTCGGCGCGATAGACGTTGCCGACGCCGGCGAGGACCTTTTGGTCCATGAGCAGCTGGCCGAGCGAGGTCGTGCTGCGGCTGATCCGGGACCAGGCCCGCTCCGCATCGGCGTCCTTGCGCAGCGGGTCGGGGCCGAGGCGGTCGAGCACCCGTTGCCGGTCGGCCGGGGTGTGGACCTCGCAGGCCGACGGCCCGCGCAGGTCGAACCACGAGTCGCCGCTGACCATCCGCAGCCGCAGAGCGCCCCGAGGCTCCGGCGGCGGACCTGTGCCGGTGGTCCACTTCCCATACAGGCCAAGGTGAATGTGCAACAGCCGGTCGCCGGCGAACCGGTAGAACAGGTGCTTGCCGTACGGCTCGACCCGCTCGCAGACCCGGCCGGTCAGCAGCCCGGCACCTTCGGCGAACCGCCCTTGCGGGCTGGCCAGCGAGACCGCGTGGCCGTTGAGCAGGGCGCTGTGGTCGCGGGCGAGCCGGTGGATCGTGTGACCCTCAGGCACGGTTCTCGTAGGTCTCAGGCACGGTTCTCGTAGTCGGTGAGCATGGCGATCCTGCGCAGGTGCCGCGGGTCGCCGCTGAACGGCTCCGTGACGAAGGCCCGGACCAACGACAGCGCGGTGTCGAGGTCGTGCATCCGCGCGCCGACGCTGACCAGGTTGGCGTCGTTGTGCTGGCGGGCCAGCTGCGCGGTCTCGACGCTGTGGGCCAGGGCGCACCGTGCGCCCTTCACCTTGTTGGCGGCCATCTGCTCGCCGTTGCCGCTGCCACCGATGACGACACCGAGGCTGCCCGGGTCGGCGACGACCCCCTCGGCCGCGGCGAAGCAGAACGGCGGGTAGTCGTCGGTGGCGACGTACTCCAGCGGGCCGTGGTCGACCGGCTCGTGACCGAGCTCGACGAGGTGGGCCTTCAGCGCCTCCTTCAGCTCGAAGCCGGCATGGTCAGAACCCAGGTGGACGCGCATGACCGTGCATTCTGCCAGGGTGCCGTCATGGGAACTGTTCTGGGCGTGGACGGCTGCAAGGGCGGTTGGGTGGGAGCCGAGGTCGGCCCATCGGGGGTGACCTGGTGGTTCTTCAGCACCGCCGGCGACTTCCTGGCACATCCCACCGACGTGGTCGCGGTGGACATCCCGATCGGGCTGCCCGATCGGGGGCGACGGGCGTGCGACGAACAGGCTCGGGCCGCGCTTCCCGGGCAGGCGTCGTCGGTCTTCACCGCACCGGTCCGCGCGGCCCGCGGTGCCGCGACCTATGCCGAGGCCAAGGCACTCTCGGTCGCCGTCGACGGTCGCTCGCTGTCGGCGCAGTGCTTCGGGATCCTTCCCAAGATCGCTGAGGTCGACCGGGCCCTGCGCGCGCACCCCGGCCGGGAGGTCATCGAGGTGCACCCGGAGGTCTCGTTCGCCCGCCTGGCCGGCCACCCACTCCCTCGCAAGAGGTCCGCGGCCGGAGCCCTCGCGAGGCTGCAGCTGCTGGCCAAGGTGTTCGGGGAGCTGCCGACCGAGGCGCCGTCCCAGGCGAGCCTGGACGACTGCCTCGACGCCCTGGCCTGTGCCTGGACGGGTCAGCGCTGGCTGCACGGACTGGCGGAGGTGCTGGGCGGCGCGGAGCACGACGCCACCGGTCAGGTCATGCGGATCGTCGCCTGAGAGCACGCCCCCTCCCGACGATCTTCCTCTTGTTGTCAGGCGCTGAGCGTGACGGGCCAACAACAAGAGGTAGATCGCCCGCGGGTCAGGGGGTGCGGGTCAGGGGGTGGGTCAGGGGGTGCGGGTCAGAGCTGGAGGGACTTGATCTCGAGGAACTCCTCGAGGCCGAAGACACCGAGCTCTCGGCCGTTGCCGCTCTGCTTGTAGCCACAGAAGGGCGCCAGCGGGTTGAAGCGCCCGCCGTTGATGTCGACCATCCCGGTGCGGAGCCGGCGGGCGAGCGCCACCGCCCGGTCCTGGTCGCCCGAGAAAACCCCACCCGACAGCCCGTACGGCGTGCCGTTGGCGATCGCGACGGCCTCGTCCTCGTCGCTGTAGGGGACGATGGCGAGCACCGGTCCGAAGACCTCCTCCTGCTCCAACGCGGACCCGGGGCGGACGTCGGCGAACACTGTCGGGGCGACGAAGTAGCCCGTCTCGCGGACCGGCTCCGCTCCCCCGGTCACCAGGGTGGCGCCGTCGGCCACGGCCTGCTCGATGTAGGCGCGGACCTTCTTGAGCTGTCCGGCGTTGGCCAGCGGACCGATCCGCGTGCCCTCCTCGAAAGGGCCACCGACGGTGTACTTCGCCGTACCAGCGCGAGCGAGCTCGACAACCTCGGCCTGACGATCGGCGGGCACCAGGAGGCGGGTCCAGGCCGTGCAGGTCTGGCCGCCGTTGATGAAGCACATCGACAGCCCGACCTTGACGGCCTGCTCGAAGTCGGCGTCGTCGAGCACCACGAAGGCGCTCTTTCCGCCGAGCTCCAGGGACACCTTCTTCACGGTCGCGGCCGCGACCTCGCTGACCCGGCGCCCGGCAGCGGTGGAGCCGGTGAAGGACACCATGTCGACGTCCGGATGCGCGGCGAGCGCCTCGCCCACCACCGCCCCGACGCCGGTGACCAGGTTGAACACGCCGGCCGGCAGGCCGACCGCGGCGAACACCTCGGCCAGCACGAACGCCGACAGCGGCGCGACCTCCGACGGCTTGAGCACCACCGTGCACCCGGCGGCGAGCGCCGCGGCGACCTTCGCGACAACCTGGTGCAGCGGGTAGTTCCACGGCGTGATCGCCGCCACGACCCCGATCGGCTCGCGGACCACGAGGGAGTTGGCGACCTGCTCCTCGAAGGAATAGGTCTCCAGCAGGTCGACGTAGGTCCGCAGCACCAGCACCGGGTTGCCGGCCTGCACGAACTGGCTGAAGGAGTACGGCGTGCCCATCTCGGTGGAGATCAGCCGGGCGATCTCGTCCTTGCGGGCCTCCAGTGCGTCGGCGGTCGCGCTGAGCAGCGCCGCCCGGTCGGGCACCGGGGTGGCAGCCCAGGACGCGAAGGCGGCGCGGGCCGCGGCAACGGCCGCGTCGACGTCCTCGGCCGTGCCCGCGGGCACCGAGCCGATCGGCTCCTCGGTCTCGGGGTTGATCACCGGAATCGGCGCGCGGCCGAACGCGGGCACCCAACTGCCGTCGATGAAGAAGCTGTCGCGAGCATCAGTCATGCTGGGACCGTATCCCGGGGAGGTGCGGACCATGCACGCTCGTACGACGATCTCGTTGCTGACCGCGACGGTGCTGCTCGCGGGCTGCACCGGCAGTGCCTCCCCTCGGACCGACCCGACCACGGCCACCCCAGCCACCGCCACAGCAACCGCCACAGCCCCCGCCGTGGCGCCGACCCCGAGTGCGGCTCCCGCAGCGGTCGTCCCGCGGGTCCTGACGTCCGGGTTACAGGTCCCCTGGGGGCTGGCCTTCCTGCCCGACGGCAGCGCCCTCGTGGGCGAGCGCGACACCGCCCGCATCCATCGGGTTTTCCCGGACGGGCGGCGCACGCAGGTGGCCACCGTCCCGGGCGTTCAGCCCGGTGGCGAGGGAGGGCTGCTCGGCCTGGCGGTGTCCCGCACCTACACCGGCGACCGGTGGGTCTACGCCTACTACACGGCCGCCACCGACAACCGCATCGTCCGCTTCCTGCTGTCGGCGCCCGCCCAGCAGCAGGTGCTACTCCGCGGCATCCCCAAGGCCGGCAACCACAACGGCGGACGGCTCGCCTTCGGCCCCGACGGGATGCTGTACGCCGGGACGGGCGACGCCGGCGATCCGAGCCGGGCGCAGGACACCGGCTCCCTCGGCGGAAAGATCCTGCGGATCAAGCCGACCGGCGGCGCCGCCGCAGGCAACCCGTTCCGATCTCCGGTCTGGACCGTCGGGCACCGCAACGTGCAGGGCCTCGCCTTCGACGCCGCGGGCCGGCTGTGGGCCAGCGAGTTCGGCCAGAACACCTTCGACGAGGTCAACCTGATCTCCCGGGGCGCTAACTACGGCTGGCCCCTCATCGAGGGTCGCGGCACGGGTGGCGGGAGATACACCTCCCCGCAGGTGGTCTGGGCCACCAGCGAAGCCTCCCCGTCAGGCGTCGCCTTCGCAGGAGGCGAGCTGCACGTCGCGGCCCTGCGCGGCGAACGGCTGTGGGACGTGCCGCTGTCAGGCGCCCAGGCCGGCACCCCCGTGGCCCGCTACCGAGGGACCTACGGTCGGCTCCGCAGCGCGGTCACCGAGCCCGGTGGCAGGGCGATCTGGCTCACCACGAGCAACTGCGACGGCCGGGGTGACTGCGGCTCGAGCCAGGACCTGGTCGTCCGAGTTCCGGTGTGATTCGTCGTCTCCTCAGGGCCGCCGACGGTCAACCGTGGAAGGATGATCCGGAGCATCCGTGGATCGAGAGGCACCACCCCTGTGAGCGAGAACAACCTGCACCGCGACGAGGCGCGTGAGCGCGCTCGCCTGCTCACGGTGACCTCGTACGACGTAGAGCTCGACGTCACCGACGGGTCAGGGGAAAAGCCGGGCGACACCACCTTCCGCTCGCGCAGCATCGTCCGCTTCAGCTGCAGCGAGGTGGGGGCCTCGACCCACCTCGACCTCACCGCCCCGATCCTGCTCGGCGCCACCCTCAACGGCCTTCCGGTGACCGACTTCGACGGCAACCGTCTGCAGCTCACCGGGCTGGCGGCCGACAACGAGCTCGTCATCGAGGCCGAGATGGCCTACATGCGCACCGGCGAGGGCCTGCACCGGTTCGTCGATCCGGTCGACGGTGGGGTCTACCTCTACAGCCAGTTCGAGACGTTCGAGGCGCATCGCGTCTACGGCTGCTTCGACCAGCCCGACCTCAA
This sequence comes from Frankiales bacterium, assembly GCA_031416735.1. Lineage (GTDB taxonomy): Bacteria > Actinomycetota > Actinomycetes > Mycobacteriales > SCTD01 > RYN-111. The sequence goes on along the minus strand of JANOTZ010000197.1, from coordinate 9,561 downwards.
GGCCGTGTTCCGCTTCGTCGTCCGCGCTCCCCGCGACTGGGTGGTCGTGAGCAACGGGACGGTCGCCGACCGTCCCGACGAGAGTGAGCCGGGAACCTGGCGGTTCGTCGAGACCCCGCGGATGTCGACCTACATCACGGCCCTCATCGCCGGGCCCTACCACCACGTGCACGACCAGCACGACGGCATCGAGCTCGGCCTCTACTGCCGCGGATCCCTGGCGCAGCACCTCGACCCCGACGACCTGTTCACCGTCACCAAGCAGGGCTTCGACTTCTATCACCGGGTCTTCGCCTACCGCTACCCGTTCGGCAAGTACGACCAACTGTTCGTGCCCGAATTCAACGCCGGCGCGATGGAGAACGCCGGTGCGGTGACGTTCCTGGAGGACTACGTCTTCCGGTCCAAGGTCACCGACGCGGCCTATGAGCGGCGCGCGGAGACGATCCTGCACGAGATGGCGCACATGTGGTTCGGCGACCTCGTGACGATGCGCTGGTGGGACGACCTGTGGCTCAACGAGAGCTTTGCGACGTACATGTCCGTGCTCTGTCAGGTCGGGGCCACCCGCTACAAGGGCGGATGGACCACCTTCGCCAACAGCGAGAAGACCTGGGCCTACCGGCAGGACCAGCTGCCGTCCACGCACCCCATCGCCGCGGACATCAGCGACATGGAGGACGTCAAGGTCAACTTCGACGGGATCACCTACGCCAAGGGGGCTTCGGTCCTCAAGCAGCTCGTGGCGTGGGTCGGGCAGGACGCGTTTCTGGCCGGCCTGCGGAGCTATTTCGTCAAGCACGAGTTCGCCAACACCGAGCTGCGCGACCTGCTCGTGGAGCTCGAGGCCGCCAGCGGACGCGACCTGTCCAGCTGGTCCACGGAGTGGCTGGAGACGGCGGGCGTCAACACCCTGCGCGCCGCCTTCGAGACCGGTCCTGACGGCACCTTCACGGCCTTTTCGATCGTGCAGGAGGCGCCCGAGGAGTGGCCGACCCTGCGCTCGCACCGGGTCGCGGTCGGGTTCTACGACCTGGTCGACGGGAAGTTGGTGCGCACGCACCGCGTGGAGCTCGACGTGGTCGGCGCCAAGACCGACGTGCCCGGTCTGCTCGGCCGCCCCCAGCCCGCACTGGTCCTGGTGAACGACGACGACCTGACCTACGCCAAGATCCGCCTCGACGAGGCCTCCCTCACGATCCTGGTCAAGCACATCGGCGACTTCACCGAGTCGCTTCCCCGCGCGCTGTGCTGGGCCGCAGCCTGGGACATGACCCGTGACGCCGAGATGCCGGCCCGCGACTACGTCGCGCTCGTGCAGCACGGCATCGGCGGCGAGGACGACATAGGCGTTGTGCAGTCTCTGCTCCGGCAGGCACAGGCGGCCCTCACGCTGTTCGCCGACCCCACCTGGGCACCGACGGGCCGGGCGTCGCTGGCCGCCTCCGCCCTGGCTGCGGTCCGCGCGGCCGAGCCGGGCAGCGACCTGCAGCTCGCCTGGACCCGCACCCTCGGGTCGCTCGCCTCCACCGAGGAGCAGATCGCCTTGCTGGAGGGCCTTCTGGCCGGAAAGTCCGCTGTCCCCGGCCTGGCCGTCGACGCCGAGCTGCGCTGGCACCTGCTGCACCGGCTCGTCGCGCTGGGCCGCGCCGACCTGGACGAGATCGACGCGGAGGTTGCGGCCGACCCGACCGCCGCGGGTCAGCGGCATGCCGCCGCCTGCAAGGCGGCCCGACCGACCGCCGAGGCCAAGGCGCAGGCGTGGGCGTCACTGGTCGAGACCGACGAGCTCCCCAACGCGGTCCAGGCCGCGGTCATCGGCGGGTTCGTCAACCCCGAGCACGTCGCCCTGCTCGAGCCCTACCTCGAGCCGTACTTCACCTCCCTCGCCGACCTCTGGGCCACCCGCACCGCCGAGATGGCCCAGAACGCCGTCGTCGGTCTCTATCCGACGCTGCTCGTGTCGCCGGCCGTGGTGGAGCGCACCGACGCCTACCTCGCCGGCGGGCCGGTCCCCGCCGCCCTCGAGCGCCTGCTGCGCGAAGGTCGCGACGGCGTGGTCCGCGCCTTGCGCGCCCGGGCCCGGGACGCCGCCGCCCACTGATTCCTGCGCGTACGACGGAAGGTCCGCACCGGCTCGGTGCGGACCTTCCGTCGTACCAGGGTCTCGTGGGCCTGCGTGGCCGATGTGGTGGCCGGACTGGTGGTGGCTCTAGTGGTGGGCGGCGACGGCCGTGCCGGCGTGCTCGGGCTCGGCGATCGCGGGCCGTCGACCCGCGGCATCGGCGAGCTGGCGCAGGGCGTCAATGATGCCGCCGGCCAGGTCTCCGCCGCTGAACGCACTCGTCATCGAGAGCACCGCGAGGGCCGCGACCCGGTCGGGCACCCGACGGCGAGCGGCCGGGCCGGTGACGATCTCCACCCGGCGCTGGCCGGGAGCGACCACGACCAGGACAGCGCTGTGCGCACGGTCGCCGAGGGCAGCATGCAGCGTGTCCGCCGCCACCCGGAAACCGGACAGCTCGTCGAGCTTGAGGTCGCCGACGAAGACCGACACGTCGAGGCCATTCTCCTTACGGCACAGGGAGACTGCGTGCTCGATGCGTTCCTGCTGACTGACCGAGAGGCCCTCGTCGCGCGGGTTACCAGTTGCCACTTGCTCCACCTCTCACGACGTCGCCGAGCTCAGCGGACTGCACCGCTGCCACCGGGTCGGCCGGGCCCGCGAACCAGACCGAAGCCGCGTTCCACGGCTTGTTGGGGCGGTAGCGGTTGGCTTTGGCGCCCGGCAGCATCACGAGCGCGAAGATGACGAGGCCGATGGCGAGCGGCAGGACGGCGTAGGTCAGCAGCGCCTCCACGGTGCCCAGGCCCTGGCCCGGGTCGTGCCCTTCAGAGGGCCCCAGCGGGTTGTCGGCGAAGGCCGGTGCGGCCGTCAGGAAGACCGTCACCAGACCGGTCAGACCGGCGGTGGTGAGGCGTGTCACGGCGCGGCTCACGAGCTCCCTCGTCTGTCGTGCGGATGGGCGAGTGCCCACGGTAGCGAACCGCCCTACCGAACCTGCTGAAGGAGGGCTGTGAGCCGCCGCACGCCGGGGTGGGCGAGCAGCTCCTCCAGGCCGAGCGGACGGCCGGAGGCGTCGGCCACCGGGAGCTGCCAGTTGGGGTACTGGTCGACCGTCCCGGGCAGGTTGGGCTGGCGCAGGTCGCCGACCGCGTCGCCGTAGGCGGCCAGGACCAGTCGGCAGGGCGAGGCCACCAGCGCCCGGTGCAGGGACAGGACCAGGTCGTCCGGGTCGAGCAGCCCCTCGTGCAGCAGCATCGCGAGCAGCAGCTCGCGTTCGCGGGCGGCTTGCTCCTGCTCCTGCTCCAGGGAGCCGGCGAGCAGGCCCAGCTCGTGCCGGACCCGGACGTGCTCCGCGACGAGCCAGCCGGCCGCGGTCGGGAGGTCGTGGGTGGTCACCGAGGCGAGCGCGTCCCGTCGCCAGTGGGCCGGGGGCAGGAACCAGCCGTCGCCCGTCTGCTGGAACCACAGGACGGCACTACCCAGCATGTCCCGCGCGTCGAGCGCCTCCCGCACCGCCGGCTCGACGGTGCCCAGGTCCTCCCCCACCACGATCGCGCCCGCCCGGACCGCCTCGAGGGCGAGCACGCCCAACAGGGCCTCGGCGTCGTAGGCCACGTAGGTCCCTTGCGAGGCGTCCGCCCCGGCCGGCACCCACCACAGCCGCGAGAGCCCCATGACGTGGTCGATCCGGATGCCGCCGGCGTGCCGCAGGACGCCTTGCACCATGGTGCGGAACGGCAGGTAGGCCTGCTCCCGCAGCCGGTCCGGGCGCCACGGCGGCAGCCCCCAGTCCTGCCCCTTCTGGTTGCACGAGTCCGGCGGCGCACCGACCGTGGTGCCGAGGGCCAGCACGTCCTGCATCGCCCAGGCGTCGGCACCCCCGCCGTCGACCCCGACGGCCAGGTCGTGGATCACCCCGATGGCCAGGCCTGCTCCGATGCCGACCAACTGCTCGTCGACGAGCAGTTGCACCCAGCACCAGAAGGAGACCCGTTCCTCGACCGGGTTGTCTTCGGGCCAGGTCCGCCAGTCCGGCCCGTGCACCTCGGCCAGCGCGCAGAACGCCGCGAACTTCTCGAGCGGCTCGCCACGGTCGGCGCGGAACTCCGCTAGCGCGCCGGCCCGATGGACGGGCCACATCGCCTGCAGCGCAGCAACTTTCGCGCTCCACGCCGCATTCCGGTCGATGCGCTCCGGGTCGGTCACGGGCTTGAGCGCCGCCAGCGCCGGGTCCCACTCCGGGCAGTCCTCGAGCCGCAGGTGCAACGCCGACCGGAACAGCCTCGACGACGGCGAGTACGGCGAGTCGAGCAGGGGCAGCACGGGCGTCTCGGCGTGCAGCGGGTTGACGAGGACCGCCCCGGCCCCGTCCGCGGCGGCAGCGGCCACCACGGTGCGCAGGTCGGCGTAGTCGCCGATCCCCCAGGAGCCGGCCGACCGGAGGGCATACAGCTGCAGCTGCCACCCCCACTGCCGACCCTCGGGCACCGGCACCTTTGTCGGCGCCACGATCAGCACCGTCGTCGCCGTCGCCTCGGGGGTCCACACCTCGATCCGGTGGTAGCCAAGCGGCAGCTCCGGCAGGGCGATCCGCTGCCGCACCTGGTCCCCGCGGCGGGCGACCTCCTCAGCTGGGCCGGCCACCTCCGTGGAGGTCCCGTCCTCGAGGACCACGGTCAGCCGCACCTGCCCGGCCGTCACGCACTCGAAGAACGCGGGCTCACCCTCCCGGAGCACCAGCACCGGAGGGGCCAGCTCCGACCAGGCCGCTTCCTGCGCGAGGTGCAACGACCGCTGCACCTCCTCGTCGGTGGAGGCCTCCACCTCCAGGGCGTCCAGCGCGGCGATGACCGCCGCGGTCGCCACCTGCACCGGCTGCCCCGCCCAGTCCTCGTAGGACGTCGAGACGCCATGGGCAGCGGCCAACGCATGCAGGGTCACCCCGATGAGCCTGCCCCAGATCAGTCGTCCTCACGCAGCCGGGCATAGGAAACCAGGTCGTGCCAGTTGCTCTGCCGCCACTGCGCGCCGCGCAGGATGCCTTCGCGACGGAACCCGGCCCGCTCGAGAGCCTTCTGTTCCGCGACGTTGCGGACGTCGGTGGAGGCCTGCACGCGGTGAACCGCGGTGGTGGCGAACAGATAGCGCGCGAGCATCCGCTGCGCGCGGGTCCCGTGCCCCCGACCCTGCGCGAACGGTCGGAGCGAGATCCCGATGTCGAGCGCCTGCGAGCCCAGGTTGGGGCCGTACAGCACCGGGTGCCACCCCACAGTGCCGATCGACTCGTCGTCGCCATCGGTCACCATCAGCTCGGCCCGGTCGTGCGGCGGCGGCAGGCGCAGACCCGACGGGAGGTTGGGGGGTGGCGGACCGGACCAGTCGTCGAAGGGCGAGCAGGGATCAACCCGCCAGGCGGCCCGCAACTCGTCGTCACCGGGCCCCGGGGGCCGGAGCCGGGTGAGCAGCGTGCCGTCGGTGGGCAAGCTCATGCGGGGGTGCCCCACAGGGCCTCGTCGTCATCCCCCTCAACGCTGAGGAACGGACGCCACCGCGGATCGACCCGCTTGGCACCGACGATGCGCCAGGCGGCGCCGCTCGGCGCGACCGGCACGTGCCGGAGCCGCCAGCCGAGGTCGGCGATCTCCCGGTCGGCCTTCACATGGTTGCAGCGGGCGCAGGCCGACACCACGTTGTCCCAGGTGTGCGGACCACCGCGGCTGCGGGGCACGACGTGGTCGAGGCTCGTCGCGGGCGCGGCGCAGTAGACGCACCGGCCCCCGTCCCGCGCGAACACCGCCTTGCGCGTCAGCGGGACGGCGGCCCGGAAGGGCACCCGCACGTAATGGGTGAGCCGGACGACGGACGGTACGACGACGCTGGCCCGCTCGCTGTGCAGCGTCTCGTCGCCGTTGGTCACCGGGACGGCCTTGTCGGTGAGGAGCAGCACGACTGCGCGCCGTCCGGAGACGACGCACAGGGGCTCGAAGCTGGCGTTCAGCACCAGGGCCTGGACGGGATGCGGGCGCACGGGGGCTACCCGTACGGGATGTGTCGGTGCGGCCACGTGGTCCTCCCGATGAGCATCTTGCCCGACCGGATCAAGGTGCGCCACGTCGCCCTCCTACTGTCGAGGGATGGAAGCGATCCGGGAGTGGTTCGACAAGCAGGGTTCCGACCTTGCCACGGGTGGCGGACGGGTCCTGCTCATCCTCCTGCTCGCCCTGGTGGCGCGCGCGCTGCTGCACCGGGCGGTCAAGCGGATGATCCAGACCGCGGTCGGCGGCAGCGTCCCGGTGATGCTCCGCCCGCTTCGGGAACGAGCCCGCGGCACGGTCTTCGAGGCGACCGCGTTGCTGTCGGAACGCCGCCAGCAACGAGCCGAGACCCTCGGGTCCGTGCTGCGCAGCATCGCCTCGTTCACAGTCGGCGTGATCGCCACGGTGATGATCTTGTCCGAGCTGGGGCTGGACCTCACCCCCATCGTCGCGAGCGCCGGCATCGTCGGGGTGGCGGTCGGCTTCGGCGCGCAGAACCTGGTGAAGGACTTCCTCACCGGCATGTTCATGCTGCTGGAGGACCAGTACGGCGTCGGGGACGTCATCGACGCCGGCCCCGCCACCGGCACGGTCGAGGGGGTAACCCTGCGCACCACCCGCGTGCGCGACGTCGACGGCACCGTCTGGCACATCCGCAACGGCGAGATCGCCCGGGTCGGCAACAAGAGCCAGGGCTGGGCCCGCGCTCTGCTCGACGTCCCCCTCGACCTGCAGACCGACGTCCCCTCGGTGCGCGCCCTCGCCCTGGAGGTAGCCGCCTCGTTGCGCGACGACGAGGTCTTCGGGCCCAAGGTCCTCGAAGATCCCGAGGTGTGGGGGCTCGAGTCGATCGGCGCGGACGGCCTGCTGCTGCGCATCGCCGTGAAGACGGCACCGCTGGAGCAGTGGGCGGTCGAACGCGAGCTGCGCGAGCGCCTCATCGCGGCTTTCGACGCGCACGACGTCGCGATCGGTGTCCCCCAGCGGGCGGTCCGTAATGTCGGGATCACCGAGACCAAGGCGGTCGGCACCTAACCTTGTCCTCATGGAGCTCTACGACGCTGTCGGCGGTGAACCGGTCTTCCGCCAGCTCGTCGACCGGTTCTACGACGGCGTGGCGACCGACCCGATCCTGCGACCGCTGTACCCGGACGAGGACCTCACCGCCGCCCGTGACCGCCTGAGCCTGTTCCTCATGCAGTACTGGGGCGGTCCGACGACCTACTCCGACAACCGCGGCCACCCGCGCCTGCGGATGCGGCACGCCGACTGGGTCATCGGCGCACGGGAACGCGACGCCTGGCTCGACCACATGCGGGCCGCGCTGCTCACGCTCGAGGTCTCGGACGAGGCCCGCGCGGCCATCTGGGAGCACCTCGAGCGCGCCGCTCAGTCGCTCCTCAACGCGCCTTCGCGCTGACCGAGCGCGCGATCAGCGCCGCCAGATCAGCGCCGCAGGCGCCGGCGCAGGGCAACGAGGGGAAGCGCACCCACAAACCCGAGTGCGTACGGCGCCGCGGGCAGGGCGAGGCTGTCGAAGCTGGACGGCACCTTCAGGAAGCCGGCCCGACCGAAGGGGTAGACGATCGAGAACGCCCTCCCGACGACCTTGTCCTCCGGCACCGTTCCCTGATGGGAGTCGCTGAGGTGGAACCGGGAGTCGGAGGAGTTGGCGCGATGGTCTCCCATCACCCAGAGCCGACCCGTCGGGACGAGCACGCCGGGTGAGCCGGGCGGGCAACTCTGGGCGCCGGGCGCCGCGCCCTCCACGACGGCCTGGCAGAAGTAGCGGGTCGCGTTCGTGTCGTTCTCGAAGAGGTACGGCTCCTCGAGTGCGATGGGAGCCTCACCCGCCGGGGTGACCACCACCAGGCCCTTGGCGTCGCAGCACATGACGCGGTCCCCCGCGACGCCGATGACGCGCTTGATGTAGTCCTTCTCGTCCGGCGCCCCCAGGCCGATGGTGCTGCTGATCTTGTGGAGCACCTTGGCGACCGGGTTCGCCGGCTGGGCGAACGTGACGCCTTCGTCGAAGTTGTCGAGACCGTTGAACACCACGATCTCGCCGCGCTCCGGACCGCGGTAGATGTACGGGATCTTGTTCACCAGCACCCGGTCCCCGATGAGCAGCGTCTGCTCCATCGACCCGGATGGGATGTAGAACGCCTGCACCAGGAACTGCTTGATGAGCAGCGCGAGCACGAAGGCGATAACCACGAGGAAGGGCAACTCGTGCAGGAATGAGCGGTGTTGCTTCACCGGCTTCCCCGTCGACGGCTCGCTCTCGACGGGGGTGCTCTCCACCACGGCAGGGGTCTCGTCGCTCACTCCTCCACCCTACGGGGAGTTCAACCGGCCTACGCGGAGATCAACCGGCGAGGACGACCTGTACCCGGTCCTCGACCGCCGGGCGCGGCGACGGCAGCCCGCTGATCCGGCTGGCGTAGGTGCTCCGTGTCGCCAGCGCGGCGGCGTACGCGGCTCGGCGATAGGCGGCCTTGCCCTCCGCGGTCACCGAGGCTGCGGCAGGTTCGTACTGCGCGGCGATCCCTGCCGCCATGAGCTTCAGGGCCTCCGTGCGCATCTGTGACACCCGCGACTCGGTGACCCCCAGCTGTTGCGCCAGCTCCAGGGAGGACTGCCCGTCGAGGAAGTAGCCGACGACGACCTCCCTGAGCCGCTCGGGCAGGCAGGCAAGGGCGTCGCGGACGTAGCTCGCCCGTTCCCGTTCCTCGAGCACCTCCACCGGCTGCTGCTGCGCCCGGTCGACGAGTCCGCTGGCCAAGGTCATCGGGTCGCCGTCCTCCTCGCCGCACGGAGCGTCCAGCGACAGCACCAACGAGGCGTGCACGCGTCCCTGCAGCGAGGCAACCTCGGCGACGGGGGCGCCCAGTGAGGCCGCCAGCTCATCCAGGGACGCTGACCGTCCGAGCGAGTTTTCCAGCTCGACCCGCGCCGCCTCCAGCTCCCGAGCGGCGGCGCGCAGCGACCGGGGGGCGAAGTCGAGGGCACGCACCGCGTCCACGATGGCGCCGCGGATCCGCAGCGCCGCCCACCGGTCGAACGGGACGCCCCGTCCGGCATCGAAGCGGGCGGCCGCCTCCACGAGCCCGAGCGCCGCTGCCTGCGCCAGCTCGTCGCGGTCCGCGTGCCGGGGGTAGTGCGCCGCGACCCCGGCGAGCACCTGGCGCACCATCGGCAGGTGGGTCTCGACGAGGCTCCTCGCTTCGTCAGACAGCGGCTTGGTGGTCACGCGAAGCTCTCCTGGAACCGGGGGATCACGCGGCTGGGTGGTTGGGACGTTTGTCGACCAGGTTGGCGAGGAGCTCGTCCCGGAAGACGAGCACGTCGCGGGGGGCCGAGATGCCTAGTCGGATCTGGTCGCCTTTGACCTCGAGCACGGTCACGACGATGTCTTCGCCGATGACGATGCTCTCGTTCTTGCGGCGGGTGAGGACA
>JANOTZ010000196.1:0-26066 GCA_031416735.1 Frankiales bacterium | reverse complement strand
TTGCCGTGAAGCGGACGCCCGTGGGGTGGACCGTAAGCGGCGTCAAGTTGGCGACCCCATGAGGCGCTTGGTGGCCCTTGTCGTCGCTCCCTTCCTTGGCTTGGCCCTCACCATGCCCGTCTCCGCCGAGGTGCTCGCGGACCCGGGTTCAGGGGAGTTCTGCAAGATTCACAAGGCAGACCCGAGTTGCGTCACTGCCAGTGGTGCCGGTGGAAGTTTCGAAGTGGGAGCAGTCGATGCTGGCCAATCGGGTGACCATGCAGGCGGAGGATCGGGTGGGCGGCCGGTTGCTCTGTCGGGGACGTACAACGTGTACGACTACGCGGCTACGTGCACCGGCAACACCCGCCTGGGTGCGGGGGCGCTGTGTGGCTCGGCCGTGGACTCGTGTGCGGCATCAGGCGTCGGGTTCATCAGCTACTGGCGGTGGAAGGCCACGGTCAGTCGGGCCACCGGCGAGGTACTGGACCCACCGGGCTGGGTGCAGTCGCCGGGCGCCTACTGCCTCGGCCCCTCCGAGGCGGGCCTGCCGCCGGTGGCCGTCATCGGCGGCATCCTCGCGGACGAGTTCAAGAACCTGCTCGTCCTCAAGGGCACCGTCACCGTCGAGCCCCGGGGCACGACCCTCGTCAACTACGAGACCGGCTACTCGACGGAGGCCGCGCGGTACGTCCTCAACCCGGTCCAGATCCTCGGCCGTTCCGTGACGGTGACCGCGATCCCGCAGTCCTACGACTGGTACTTCGGCGACGGCACCCGTGAGCTCAACGGTGGTGCCGGTAGGCAGGGCACGCAGGACGTCAGCCACTCCTACCGCGACACAGGCAAAGTCGGGCCGTACGTCGTCATCACGTGGCGGGGGACCTTCACGGTGGACGGCGGGGCGACGCAGGACGTCATCGGGACGGCCCAGACGACCAGCCCCGCCACCCCACTGCAGGTCAAGCAAGCCCGGGCCGAGCTCGTGAGCCGATAGCGCCAAGGCAAAAAGTGCTGCTCCGGAGCTGGGCCCATGAGTGGGGATCCACGAAGGCGGAACGTGACGCCGACTACCCGGCGCAGGACCTGCTCGACGGGACGACGCTCTACCGCGGCATCGACGTCGACGCACCGGCGGCGGTCGCTTTCCGGTGGCTCTGCCAACTGCGCGTTGCGCCGTACAGCTATGACCTGCTCGACAACAGGGGCCGGCGCAGCTCGCGCACGCTGACGCCGGGAGCCGAGGTGCTCGCCGTGGGTCAGCGGGTCATGCGCATCTTCGAGCTGGTCGCCTTCGAGCCGGGGCACTCGCTGACGTTGGTGCTCGACGACGCGCGGGGAGTGCGGGCCTTCGGTCCGCTGGCGGTGACCTACCAGGTGAACGGGATCGATGACCGTCGCTCCCGCTACGTGGTGGCCCTCGTCGCCGGCTCGTGGGGACTGCGGGGCCAGGCATTGGCGTACGGCGACGCGGTCATGATGCGCAAGCAGCTCCGAACGCTCGCCGCACTGGCCGAGACCTAGCGTCGGACCTGCCCGAAGCAGCTTCCCGTTCATGATCAACGGACGCGGAAGGGGCGTTTCGACCCCATCGGAGACCCCTTCCGGTTCCGTCCACTGTCATCAAGGAGAGAGACCAGGCGTCAGAGGAGGACGGAGCGGTAGACCTCCACTGTCTGCGCCGCGATCGCGTCCCAGCCGAAGGAAGCCACCGCTCGAGAACGTCCAGCCGCCCCCATCGCGGAAGCCAAAGAAGCGTCCGAGAGCAAGGCGCAGACTGCATCAGCGAGCCGCTCCTCGAAGCCCGGCCCCAGGTCCACCAGCGTCCCGGTGACCCCGTCCACGACGACCTCAGGGATGCCCCCGACCCGGGAGGCGACGACCGCGGTGCCGCAGGCCATCGCCTCGAGGTTGACGATGCCGAGGGGCTCGTAGACCGACGGGCACACGAACACGGTGGCGTGCGAGAGCAGCTGCACCACGTCCGGTCGGGGGAGCATGTCCTGCACCCAGAACACCCCCGGGCGCGCGGCCTGCAAAGAAGACACCAGAGCGGCGACGGAAGCGGCGATCTCAGGAGTGTCCGGTGCCCCGCCGCAGAACACGAGTTGCCCCGGCCAGGTCAGGGCAGAGCGGAGTAGGTGCTCCACGCCTTTCTGATGCGTGATCCGCCCCACGAACAACGCATAGGGCTCGGAAAGAGAAATCCCCAACCGCTCCAGCACGTCCACTGCCTCAACAGGTGCGTACTCAACGGTGTCGATGCCGTTGTGCACCACCCGCACGCGCGAGGGGTCCAAAGAGGGATACGCCTCCAGCACATCGAGCCGCATCCCGGCGGACACCGCGATCACCGCGGCGGCGTCGTGCAGAGCAGCCTTCTCGGCCCAGGACGACACCCGGTAGCCGCCCCCGAGCTGCTCGGCCTTCCACGGCCGGTGCGGCTCGAGGGAGTGGGTCGTGACGACGTGTGGCACATCCCACATCAGCGATCCCAGATGGCCAGCCATATCGGCGTACCAGGTGTGGGAGTGCAGCACGTCGCAGCCCTCGACGGCCGCGGCCATCCGCAGGTTGACCGAGAGCGTCTGCAGCGCAGTGTTGGCCGAAACCAGCGCGGGATCGGGGGAGTGGACGACCGCGCCGGACCCTCCGAAGGAGTGCACGGAGACGTCCACGAGCGACGAAAGCTCGCGCGCCAGGTACTCCACATGGACCCCCGCGCCGCCGTACACCGCAGGGGGCCATTCACGTGTCAGTATCCCGATGCGCATAACTGGCAACCTAGTGGGACAGGATGAAGGCATGGCTGAGCCGCGGGTCCTGGGAATCGTCCTTGCAGGAGGGGAGGGAAAGCGCCTCAGTCCTCTGACAGCTGACCGTGCGAAGCCAGCGGTGCCGTTCGGCGGCATCTACCGGCTCGTGGACTTCGTGCTCTCCAACCTCGTCAACGCCGGCTATCTGCGGATCGTGGTCCTCACGCAGAACAAGAGCCACTCGCTCGACCGGCACATCACCACCACCTGGCGGATGTCGACGCTGCTCGGCAACTACGTCACCGCGGTGCCCGCGCAGCAGCGCCTCGGTCCCCAGTGGTTCAAGGGATCCGCGGACGCCATCCACCAGAGCCTCAACCTGGTGTACGACGACAGACCCGACCACGTCGTCGTCTTCGGCGCGGACCACGTCTACCGGATGGACCCGCGGCAGATGGTCGACCAGCACATCGCGAGCGGCGCCGACGTGACCGTCGCGGGCATCCGGGTGCCCCGTAAGGAGGCCAAGGGCTTCGGGGTCATCCAGACCGCGGACGGCCGCCGCATCGACGGTTTCCTGGAGAAGCCCACCGACCCGCCCGGCCTCCCCGACGACCCGGACATGGTCTACGCGTCGATGGGCAACTACGTCTTCACCACCGAGGCGCTCCTCGAGGCGGTGAAGGTCGATGCCGGCGACGAGGGCTCGGTGCACGACATGGGCGGCAACATCATCCCGATGCTCGTCGAGAAGGGGGGCGCGCAGGTCTATGACTTCGACCAGAACGAGGTCCCCGGCTCCACCGACCGCGACCGTGGCTACTGGCGCGACGTGGGGACCCTCGACTCCTACTACGACGCGCACATGGACCTGGTGTCGATCCATCCGGTGTTCAACCTCTACAACCGGCAGTGGCCCATCCTCACCAGCGCCCCGTCGCTGCCCCCCGCCAAGTTCGTCTTCGACGAGCCAGGACGAGTGGGTACGGCGATCGACTCCCTGGTCAGCCAAGGCGTGATCGTCTCCGGTGGGACCGTCCGCACCTCGATCCTGTCGCCAGGGGTGCGGGTGCACTCCAGGGCCCAGGTCGAGGCGAGTGTCCTCATGCACGGCGTCGACGTCGGGAACGGCGCCATCGTGCGCAACGCGATCCTCGACAAGAACGTCGTGGTGTGGCCCGGCGCCCGGGTCGGCGTCGACCTCGCCGAGGACCGGGCCCGCGGGTTCACCGTCACCGACGCCGGGGTGGTGGTCCTCGGGAAGGGCGAGCAGGTCCTCAGCTGACCTGGAGGGTGACCTCGATGTTGCCGCGGGTGGCCCGCGAGATCGGGCACACCTGATGGGCCTTCTCCATCAGTGCCTGGCTGGTCGCCGGGTCGAGAGTGGGGAAGGCGCCGGCGATGGTCACGGCCAGTCCGAAGAGCTGGCCGTCGATGCCCAGGCTGACGTGCGCGGTGATCGAGGACCCGGTCACGTCGACCTTGTCCTGCTTCGCGAGCCGCTTGAGGGCAGAGTGGAAGCAGGCTGACCAGCCGGCGGCGAGCAGCTGCTCCGGGTTGGTGGCGTCGCCCCCCGGCCCGCCGAGCACCTTGGGATGGGCGAGCAGCAGGTCCAGGACGCCGTCGTCGCTGACGACCTCACCCTCCCGACCTCCGCGAGCAGTGGCGACAGCGGTGTAGAGCAGATCCATGAAGGCTCCTCGGTCGTCTGGGTGCCCGCTTCCTATCAGGCCGACCGGTGAAGGGGAACGCTAGGCGCGGGGTTGGCTGAGCCGCTGCAGGTCGGCCGCGTCGGTGCTTCCGACCCAGCCGTGCACGACCTGGGCCAGCCGCAGCGGCTCGGTGAGGTGCGGGAAATGCCCTGACCGGGCGAAGATCTCGAGCCGGGCGGTGGGCACCGCGGCGCAGACCGCCCGTCCGTGCTCCACCGGGATGATCGCGTCCAGCTCGCCCCACACCACGAGCAGCGGCAGGTCGGTGGCCAGGTAGAGCCGGTCCCGGCCGTCCACGCGCTGCCCCCGGATGTCCATCACCGAACGGGCGGTGTGGACGAAGGCGTCCCGGGTGGCCGGGTCCCCGAGGGAGCCGAAGCCGAACAGCGCCTCGCGCAGCCCCGCGGGGAGGTGCCCGCCGACGAGCCGGTCGAGGCCGCGGCCGGTCTTGCGGACCCAGGACCCGGCGATGATGGGGATCACCCACTCCGCCCCGGGCAGGGTCGCGGCCCGCAGGAACGGCGACACCTCCGGGCCGAGCCCACCGGCGCTGACGAGGGCCAGGCGCTCCACCCGCTCCGGGAACTGGTAGGCGAACTGCATCGCGATCCCGCCACCGAGGGAGTGCCCGACCAGGGTGACGCGGTCGTGGCCCAGCGCGGCGAGCAGGTCGCGCACGCCGCAGGCCTGGGCGCCGAGCGAGTAGTCGCCGCGCGGCTTGGCCGACAGCCCGTGTCCCAGCAGGTCGGGGGCGATCACCCGGTAGTGCTCGCCGAGCACCGCCATGACCTGCTGCCACTGCGAGGCGCGCGAGGCGATGCCGTGGAGCAGCACGACCAGCGGCCCCGTCGTCCCGGCCTGCGCGTAGCGCACCAGGTTGCCGTGGATCGCGAGTTCGCCGACTGTCACCGCTGCCATCCCCCCACCCTGTTACCGCCGGTAACACGTGTCAAGGTGATGCTTGACACGGACCGCGACGACGCGACACTGTTACCGCCGGTAACAGGAGGTGGCTGATGTCCCTGTCAGATCTGCGCGACGCTCCCGGCGTCGGCACCCGGATCGACGCGTTCTCCCCGGTCGACGACCGGGCTCCGTACGGCGTGCAGCTCCGGCAGGTCCGCGAGGCCGCGGCGGTGTTCCGCACCGACTTCCTGTCGACGGGCACCCCGACGAGCGTGGTCACCAAGGACCTCATCACCGTGCCCTACCCGACGCGCTTCGGCCTGTGGCGCGCTGCGCTCACCCCTTCGCCGTACCTCTCCATCACCAACCGGATGCTGGTCATCCGGTGGGACGAGGCCGGCGTCACGAAGACCCTGGTGTTCGAGCCGAGCGACCACGAGCTCGGCCAGAACACGCCCTACTTCGCGCGGCTCAACGCCCAGACCCCGAACCTCGTGCTCGACCGGATCGTCACCCGGCACGCCACCGTGCTCGAGAACCTCGCCGCCCTCGGCATCGCGCCCGAAGAGGTCGACTACGTCGCCTTCGACCACCTGCACACCCAGGATGTACGGCGATGGGTGGGCGTCACGACGCCGCAGCGCGACGGGATCGGGGCGGAGCCCGCCTTCCCCAACGCGACGCTGGTCGTGCAGCGCGACGAGCTCGACGCGATGGCCGACCTGCACCCGTTGCAGCTGCCCTGGTATCAACCGGAGACCTACCGCGACCTGCGCCCCGAGGCAATCGCGGCCATCGACGGGGACGTGCTCCTCGGCCCGGGGGTGGCGCTGCTCGCGACCCCCGGCCACACCTTCGGCAACCAGTCGCTGGTGCTCTCGACCAGCGACGGCATCTGGGCGGTCAGCGAAAACACCATCGCGGTGGAGTGCCTCGTCCCGGAGCACTCCACGATCCCGGGCGTCGCCAAGCACGCCCGTATCTGGGGCCGCGAGGCGATCCTCAACACCAACACGCCCGAAGCGCTGGCCGACCAGTACAACTCGGTGGTGAAGGAGAAGACCGTGGTCGACCGTTCGCAACGCGACTCCCGCTTCCCGCAGTTCCTCCCGAGCTCCGAGCTCACCGCCTCTCCGTACTTCCCGGGCACCAAGCCCACCTTCACCCACGGCTCAATCACCCACCACGACACCAACACCAGGAGCGCATAGATGGCCGGCTTCACCCTCGAGCTCACCGAGGACCAGAAAACCCTGCAGAAGTGGCTGCACGAGTTTTCCGTCAACGTGATCCGTCCCGCGGCGTCCGAGTGGGACGAGCGGGAGGAGACGCCGTACCCGATCATCCAGGAGGCCGCGAAGGCCGGCATCTACTCCCTCGACTTCTTCGCCAGCATCTGGGGCGACGAGACCGGCATCTCGCTGCCGATCACGATGGAGGAGATCTTCTGGGGCGACGCCGGGATCGGGCTCGCGATCGTCGGCACCACCCTGGGCCTGGCGGGCATCCTCGCCAACGGCACGCCGGAGCAGCTCGGCGAGTGGGCCCCGCAGTGCTTCGGGACCCCGGACGACATCAAGATGTGCGCCCTCGCCGTCTCCGAGCCGAACGCCGGCTCCGACGTCTCCTCGATGAAGACCACCGCCGTCTATGACGAGAAGACCGACGAGTGGGTCCTCAACGGTGTGAAGACCTGGATCACCAACGGCGGCATCGCCGACGTCCACGTGGTCGTCGCCTCGGTCGACGCCGACCTCAAGGCTCGCGGCCAGGCCTCGTTCGTCCTCGGGCCCGACTCCAAGGAGCGCGGGCTGTCGCAGGGCCAGAAGTTCAAGAAGCACGGCATCCGCGCGTCGCACACCTCCGAGGTCATCCTCGACAACTGCCGCATCCCCGGCAGCCAGCTGCTCGGCGGCAAGGACCGGCTCGACGCGCGGCTGGCGAAGGCCCGCGAGCGCAAGGCCGCCCTCGACCGCGGCGAGTCGATCGCGAGCACCCGGGAGAAGGGCGGCCAGGCCGCCATGGCGACCTTCGAGTCCTCCCGCCCCTCGGTGGGTGCGCAGGCAGTCGGCATCGCCCGGGCCGCCTACGAGTACTCCCTGGACTACGCCAAGACCCGCGAGCAGTTCGGCCGCCCGATCGTGCAGAACCAGGGCATCGCGTTCATGCTCGCCGACATGAAGACCAAGATCGACGCCTCCCGGCTGCTGGTGTGGCGGGCTGCCTGGATGGGCCGCAACGGCGTGCCGTTCACCTCGGGTGAGGGCTCGATGAGCAAGCTGTTCGCCGGGGAGACCGCCGTGGACGTCACCGAGAAGGCCATCCAGATCCTGGGCGGCAACGGCTACACCCGCGAGTACCCCGTGGAGCGCTGGCACCGCGACGCGAAGATCTACACCATCTTCGAGGGCACCAGCGAGATCCAGCGCCTCATCATCAGCCGCGCCATCTCCGGGCACCAGATCCCGTGACCTCCCTGCTGCACGACCGCACCAGCCGTCGCGATGCGCTGCTCGCGGCCGCGGATGCGGTCGTGCAGCGGGACGGCGCGAGCGCCTCGATGGCCGCCATCGCCGCCGAGGCCGGCATCACCAAACCGATCCTCTACCGCCACTTCGGCGACAAGGGCGGCCTGTACGCCGCCCTTGCCGAGCGCCACACCGACCGGCTGCTCGACGCCCTCGTGGGGGCGCTGACGGCCGGCGGGCCGCCGCGGGAGCGGGTGCTGCGCACGATCGACACCTACCTCGCCGTGCTGGAGTCGGAGCCGCAGGTCTACCGGTTTCTGGTGCAGTCCGAGGAGGCCGCGCCAGTGCACGGGCACGTGCGCACCTTCGTCCGTCGCCTGCAGGAGCTGCTCGCCGCGGGCATCGCGCACGAGCTGCGACTGGAGCCCGACGACCTGCGGGCTGCGGTCTGGGCCGCCGGGATCGTTGGCCTGGTGCAAGGCGCTGGTGACCGCTGGCTGGAGTCCCGCGACTGCGAACGGCTGCAGCTCAGCGCCCTGCTGACCGACCTGCTGTGGGGTGCCTACGGCGCGTCCAGGGAGTGATGCTCGCCACTTCCGCCCCCTGAAGCGAAAATCATCCCTATTGGGGGTAGGTCTGCGACGCAGGAGGGACTACCCTCTGCCGCTCCACCCGCAAGGAAATCGCCCAGCCTGAGCGGGCACAAGATGGCGTCGCCGCGCGTTGTCACCGCGCCGGATGCGAACGAAGGAGAACCCGAACACCATGGCGACCGATTACGACACACCCCGCCGCTCTGAGGCGGACGATCTGGGCGAGGACAGCCTCGAGGAGCTGAAGGCGCGCCGCGCCGAGGCGCAGTCGAGCAGCGTCGACGTCGACGAGACCGACCTGGCGGAAGCCCTCGAGCTGCCGGGCGCCGACCTGTCCGGTGAGGAGCTCACTGTCAAGGTGCTGCCGAAGCAGAGCGACGAGTTCACCTGCTCGTCCTGCTTCCTGGTGCACCACCGCAGCCAGCTCGCCTCCGACAAGGGCGGCCGGCTCATCTGCCGCGAGTGCGCCTGACGTCATGCCCACCCGCGACCTGATCACAGGTGCGCGGGTGGCGGGTGCGCGGGCCGCTGACTCCGGTCGGCGGCTCGCGGACCTGCTGGTGGACGACGTGGCGCCCCACCTGCCCGTCCGGGACCTCCTGACCCTCCGCGGGCACCACGGCGGCCTGTCCGGGGACGACCTGGCCCGGGCCCTCATCCACCAGGCGACCGTGGCCACCGCAGCGCTCGGCGCGGCCGCGGGCGTGGTGATGGCCGTGCCCCTGGTGGCGCCCCCGCTGTTGCTCACCGCACCGGCACAGCTGACCGCCCACACCCTGGCGGTGATCACCGTCGAGCTGAAGCTCGTCGCCGAGCTGCACGTCGTCTACGGCCGGACCCCGAGGGGTTCCCGCAGTGCCGTTGCCGTCGCCTACCTGACCTCCTGGTCGAGCCGGCGGGCAGTGGACGATGCGGGCACGGGCCCGGCCCTGTCGGCGGTGCTGTCCGCAGCCGCCAGGCAGCAGCTGCGACAGCGCGTCCTACGCCGGCTCGGCCGCAGCACCTTTTCGCTCCTGCCACTGCTCGCCGGGGCGGCCGCCGGCGCCGAGCTCAACCGGCGCGAGACCCGGGCGTTGGGGGAGGCAATCTTGCGGGGTCTCCGGCGCCCAGACTGATCCATCTTGACTAGATCCTAGGGGTTCCGTCTGCCCATGGTTCTGCCCGAATCTCGGACATACCGTCGTGAGAGACCGGCGAGACAGGCGTGCGGTCCTGACGGGAGAGGTGCCGGTTGGTCTTCACGGGGCGCCGTCTGGTGGTCAAGTTGGCGGACGGGCTGCCAGAGGCACGGTATGAAGCCGTGCTCGCCCTCCTCCGCGCCTGCCTGTGCGGGGTCGGGTTCGTCACGCTCCTGCTCATCTCCGAGTCGCTGCTCGCCCCCGCGCTGGTCAACGCCGCCATCGCGGTGGCGTCCCTGCTCCTCGCCGTCCGGCTCGCGACGGTGACGTCGATCGAGAGCGCCCGCCGTTACGGCAGGTGGTCGACCGGGGTCGATGTCGCGCTCTTCGCTGCCTACTCCGTCGCCTTCGCCTCCCGACCAGGAGCCGGGGCCCTGTACGGCGCTTTCGTGCTCGTCATCGGTCCGGTTCGCTACGGGCTGCGCGGGATCCCCGCGACCGCCGTACCCGTGGCCCTGGTCGCGGCGCTCTGGCCGCAGCTCGACGCGTCGGGTACGACCGCACCAGTCGGGGAGATCCTGTTCCTCTGCGCGGTCTTCGCGTTGGCCCCGGTAGCCGTCCGGGCCGTGTTGATGCGAGGGAGCGCCAGGCTCCGGCTGGCCGAGCAGCAGTTCTCGACCGCGTTCGAGCACGCCTCGATCGGCATGGCGCTCACTGACCGCGAGCTCAGGGTGTTGCAGGCGAACCGGTCGCTGGGCGTCCTTTTGGGCGAGACCCCGGCCGACCTGCTCCATGCCCGGCTGGACGCGGCGGTCGACCGGCTCGATCGACCCCGGCTAGAGGCGGCGCTCCGGGGGTTGACGCCCGAGGCCCCCAGCACCCGGCTGGAGGTGCGCCTGCGTCGTCCGGACGGCGGCCTGCGCTGGGGGCACGTGTCCGCGTCCCTGCTCGCCGGCGCCTGTGGGGTCGCCGCCAAAATCGTGGTGCAGGTCGAGAACATCACCGAGCGCAAGCGGTCCGAGGCGATGCTGTCGCACGCGGCGGCCCATGATGCGCTCACCGACCTGCCCAACCGCACCCTGCTCCTCGCCCGGCTCGAGGCCGCTCTGAACCATGGGGACCAGATCGGGGTCCTGTTCATCGACCTCGACCGGTTCAAGGTGGTCAACGATGGGCTCGGGCACGCCGTCGGCGACCTGCTGCTCGTGCAACTCGCGAACCGGCTCCGGGAGGCGATGCGACCCGACGACCTGGTTGCCCGCCTCGGTGGTGACGAGTTCGTGGTGCTCTGCCGCAACGCCGACCTCGACATCGTGATGTCGGTCGCCGACCGGGTGCTGGAAGCGCTGAACCACCCGGTGACAACCACCGGAGGCAGTGAGGTCGTCATCGGCGCCAGCATCGGCATCTCGCTGGCCGGCCCCGGTGACGTCGCCGAGCTGGTGCTGCGCGAGGCGGACACGGCGATGTACGCCGCCAAGGGCGCCGGCGGAGGACGGGTCCACGTCTTCAGCCCGGACCTGCTCGACGCGGTCGTGCGCACCCATGAGCTCGAGGTCGACCTGCGGCTGGCCGTGCGGGCCGGTGAAGTGAGAGTGGTCTACCAGCCGGTGTACGACCTCCTGCTCGGCCGGATCACCGGCTGTGAGGCGCTGGCCCGCTGGACGCACCCGACGCGCGGCCCGGTGCCGCCCCAGGACTTCTGTGCCGTCGCCGAGCAGAGCGACCTCATCCTGGAGCTCGGCGACTGGGTGCTGCGGCAAGCGCTGAACGACGCCCGCGACTGGCCGGCGCAGCCGGACGGGCCGGTGCCGTCCGTCGCCGTCAACGTCAGCCTGCGTCAGCTCGTCTCCGGCGGTTTTGCCGAGCGGGTCAGCCAATTCGTCGAGGAGGCGGGCATCGACGCCTCGCGGCTGTGCCTGGAGGTGACCGAGACGGTCCTCGCCGGTGACGTCCAGCCCGTCGTGGAGGTGCTCGAAGCGCTGCGTGACCTCGGCGTGCGGCTGGCCATCGACGACTTCGGTACCGGCCATGCCTCACTGACCTACCTGGCCCGCTTCCCGGTCGACCAGGTGAAGATCGACCAGTCGTTCGTCGCGGGTCTCGGCATCGACGCCGGTAGTGCCGCCATCGTCGGCGGGGTCGTCGCGATGGCCCACACCTTCGACATGCGGGTGGTGGCGGAGGGCGTCGAAACCGAGGGGCAGCTGGAGGCGCTGCGGGCCCTGGGCTGCGACGCGGTGCAGGGCTACCTGCTGTCGGTCCCACGCGCACCCGAGGAGATCGAGTTCCTGCTTCGCCGCGGGGTGACGCACCAGATCCCTCGGCCGCGCGAGGACTGGGCTCCTGACCCCCGCGTCCACGAGGCCTCCTCGGACGAGCCCCGCCGCTATCGACTTCTCGTCGAGGGCGCCAAGCAGGTCACCGGCCTCCGTGAGCTCGACGCCGTCTTCGAGCAGACGTTCAAGGCATTGCGCAGTGCGGTGTCGTTCACCGGCGGGGCGATCATGCTGGTCGAGGACGACCAGGTGCGGATCGCGGCGGCGCTCCCCGCGCCGACCGTCGAGGCGATGGCCGCCCGGATCCCGCTCGGCCATGGCGTCTCCGGGACGATCGCGCTGACCGGCGAGCCGCGCTACCTCCCCGACATCACGATCGCCTCGACGGTGACCTCGAACCGCCGCACGACGAATACGTCCACCGGGGTGCGCAGCTGGTTCGGGGTGCCGCTCATCGCCGAAGGCCGGCCGATCGGGGTCCTGCAGGTCGACTCCACCGAGGTCGACGCGTTCGGCGAAGCGGACCGGTTGGCTGTGCTGTCCTTCGCGCCGGTGGTCGCCCTCGCCGTGGTCAGCGCCCGTCAGACGGAGGCCCGGCTCCGCGGCCTGCCGCAGGGCAGCTGACCCACCGCCGGCGGCCGTGACGTCTGCTCCCTGGGACATGTCGGCCGCTTGGCCGGGCAGACGCAACGGGGAGGCTCGGCCGGGGGTGCTCAGCAGCTGACCCACCGCCGGCGGCCGTGACGTCTGCTCCCTGGGACATGTCGGCCGCTTGGCCGGGCAGACGCAACGGGGGTGCAGACGTAAGGAGGGACCAGAGGGGAGGCTCAGGGGGCGAGTCCGTCGAGGAAGCCGCGGACGCAGGCCATCGTCTCGAGGGGGTGCTCGAACTGCGGGACGTGACCGCAGTCCTCCAAGATGATCGACCCCGCGTCGGGCAGGGCGTCGGCGACGTGCCGGGAGAACGACGACGGGACGAGCCGGTCGCGGTCGCCCCAGACGAACAGCGCCGGCGGCTGGAGGCCCGGGAGCCGGTCCCAGAATCCGTGCCGGCCGTGCGCTTCCTCGACGAAGATCTGCTGGGTGCAGGACCAGAACGCCACCCGGTGCGACCGTGAGCGGAACACCCGGACGCACTCGTCCGCCGCTGCGTCGTACCAGGGCCTGGGGAGCCGGTCGGGATCGCTGAACATCGACCGGATCGCCTCCACCACGACGCGGTGCGGCATCGGCACGGGGAGCGACCCCAGCTCGGGACGCATCAGGCGCACCGCGGGGACGATCCGCCGCAGCCGCCGGAACGCCGGCGACGGCGTCAGCAGCAGCAGCCCGCGGACGCTCTCCGGATGGGTGAGCCCGGCCTCCAGGGCGATCCGGCCGCCGAGGGAGTTGCCGAGCAACACCGCCCGCCGGATGCCGAGCTCGCGCTGCAGCGCCTCGAGCCAGGCCGCGAACCAGGCCGGGGAGTAGGACGCGCGGGGCGCGTCGCTCTGGCCGAAGCCGGGCAGGTCCGGCGCGATCACCCGGTGGTCCCGGGCCAGGTCGGCGAGGCAGGGCAGCAGCGAGGCGTTGGTGGCCCCGAGGCCGTGGAGCAGCACGATCGGCGGCGCGTCGAGCGGCCCGGCCTCCAGGTAGGACGTGCGCACACCCAACGCGACGACCTCCTTGGCGCGCGGGAACTCCACCGCTCGCGAGTCACCGTCGTCGTCGAAGAGGCCATCGAGCTGCAGGGACAACCCCAGGTCGCCCCGGACCGTCAGGTCGCCGTCGAGGAAGGCGTGGATGCCGGAGGCCTGCCCGCCGACGACAGCGGCGAGCACGCCGGGGGTGCCGCGGACGGTCAGGGTGGGGGAGGGGGAGCTGCCACGGCGGACTCTGACCCGTCCGCGGTCGAGGTCGACCGTCCACTGGCCATGCCCGGCATCGAAGACGATGGTGGCCACCCGGTCCTGGAGGATGCTCCCCGCCAGGGTCCGACGAAGGCGCCCGATGAGGAGGGCGTCCAGGCTGACGCCAGTGCTCACCACATCGCTGACAGCAGGGCTCACCGGGGGGCTGACGCCAGTGCTCACAACAGCACTGAGATCAGGGCTGGCACCCAGCGCGGGAGCGGCGGCGGTCACGAAACAAACGCTACCCAGAGTTGATCGTTTGCAACGCAGAAACACCGATCAGCTGTGCGGCGGTTTCCGGTCGGTCCAGTCCTGCAGTTGCGCGGCCACCGACAGCAGCAGCGCCTCGCTGTGCGGAGGCCCCACCAGCTGCACCGCGAGCGGCAGGCCGTCGTGCGTGAACCCGGCCGGGATCGACAGCGCTGGCTGGCCGGTGACGTTCCACGCCGGGGTGAACGGGACCCGCCGACCGGCGAGCGCCAGGGTCCGGCGGCCCTTCAAGGCACCCACCGGCCAGGCGGGTACGGCGAGAGTCGGCATGACGAGCAGGTCCGCCCCCGCAGGGAGCGTCGCGAGGCGAGCGGCGGCCTCCACACCGAGCCGCCGGGCCCGGGCCAGCGGACGGCCGCGGAGCCGGCGTCCGAGCCGGGCGACCAGCCGGGTGCGGGCCTCGGTGACGCTCGGGTCGACGAGCCGGGCCAGGTCCTGCGCGGCCCCCGCGGCATAGCGCACCAGGAAGGACTCCTGCACTCCCTTGTACGACGGAGCCGCCTCGACCGTCGTGTGGCCGAGCTGCTCGAGCCGGCGTACAACGCGTTGGAGCGCAGCGCTGACCTCGGCGTGGACCGGGGCGGGCACCGGCGTCTTCTGGGTCCAGGCGATCCGCAGGCTGCCTGGATCGGTCAGGGCCAGCGGGGTGTCCTGCAGGACGTTGAGGACGGTGACGGTGTCCTCGACCGAGCGGGTCACGCAGCCGGCGACCGACAGGCCGTACCAGTGCTCCTCCGCCGGGGCCAGGGAGACGAACCCGAGGGTCGCCTTGAGACCGACCAGGCCGCAGCAGGCGGCCGGGATCCGGATCGAGCCGCCACCGTCGGAGGCGTGCGCCGCGGCCACCAGACCTGCCGCGACGGCCGCGGCGGATCCGCCGGAGGAACCGCCGGGCGTGCGGCCGAGGTCCCACGGGTTGCGGGTGATGCCGAAGGTCTTGCTCTCGGTGAACGGCCAGAGCGCCAGCTCAGGGAGGTTGGTCGTGCCGACGATGACCGCGCCGGCGGCCCGCAGCCGGCGGGCGATCTCCGCGTCCTGCGTGGCGACCGGCTCAGGGGAGCCGGTGCCCTGCGAGGGGGCGTGCCCGGCGACGGCCAGGTAGTCCTTCACCGCGATGGGCACCCCCAGCAACGGCCGGTCCTCGCCGCGGGCGATGGCCGCGTCGGCCGCCTCCGCCTCGCCGCGGGCCGTGTCGAACAGGGTCCGGAAAGCGCCGAGATCCCCGTCCAGCTCGGCGATCCGGCGGAGGCTGAGCTCCAGCAGCTGCACGCTCGTGACGGTGCCGTTCCTCAGCAGCTCACGCTGGCCGTTGACCCCGGCAAAGGCGATCTCGATGTCGTCCACCGGCGAAGACTAAGGCCCCAGGTCCTCGATGGGGGCAAGGGCCACGGCCAGGTCCACCGGGTGTCGGGTCCCGACCAGCCAGTACGGCGTGTCGTCGTCGGGGTCGGTGACGGGCAGCCGGACCGCGGCCTTGCTCCAGGGCTTCACCTGCACCCAGGCGTCGGTGTGGGCCCGGATCCCCAGCCACTCGCGCAGCTCCTGTGCCGTCAGCAGCTCGGCCGGCCCGAAGGTGGTCAGCGGAGCCCGGGCACCGGGAAGGCGCAGCACCCCTTCGTCGACGACGATCCGCTGACGCGAGAGCACCAGCAGACCGACCACCGTGAGGGGCAGCAGGGTCGCGTAGGGGACGACCGCGCGCCAGCCCCCCGCGCCGTTGTGCAGGGTGGCGGCGGACAGCCCCGCGACCGCGAGGCTGATGAACCACCACGAGAGCGGGACCCGCAGCGACTCCCGATAGGTCTCGGTCGTCCTGGCTGTGTCGGTCGGGTCGGTCATCGCAGGAAGGGCAGGCGCAGGGGCGAGCGGAGTCCGGTGCTCATGGCCTTCACGTAGTCGGTGAGCACGGTCGGCAGCAGGGTCTCGGCGAAGATCCCGCCGACCGCGTCGGCGCCGACGACGTAGCGGGCCAGCGGCATCGGGTTGCTCAGGGCCAGTCGGATCGTGCGCGCCACCCACACCGGGTCGGGGAGCTTGTGCGACCGGGCCCCGAGCGCCTCCCCACGGGCGTAGGCGGCGGCGTACCGGGCGGTGGAGGCCGCCGGGAAGCTGCCGGCCTGTGCTGCCGACCAGACGTCGGTGGCGAACATGCCGGGCTCGATGAGCGACACCTTGATGCCGTCACCCTCGACCTCCATACGGAGCGCGTCGGTCACGCCTTCGAGGGCGTGCTTGGACGCGCAGTACCACCCCATGAGGGGAGTGGACAGTCGCCCGGCCACGCTGGAGATGTTGACGATCCGGCCGTTGCCGCGCTCGCGCATCCCCGGGATGACCAGCCGGGCCAGCCGGATCGGGGCGACGACGTTGGTCTCCAGCTGGGCCCGGACCTGCTCGTCGGGGATGTCCTCGACCGCGCCGGCCCGCGCGAAGCCGGCGTTGTTGACGAGGGCGTGCAGGCCGCCGGTGAGCTCCTCCACCTCGGCGACCGCACGGGCGCAGGAGGCCGGGTCGTCGACGTCCAGCAGCACGCTGCGCAGCTCGTGACCCTGCGCTGCGGCCACCTCGTGCAGGTGCGCCGCCCGTTCCGCCGTACGCGCTGTGCCGATGACATCCCAGCCGGCGCCGGCCATCTCCAGGCAGGTCACCAGCCCGATCCCGCTGTTCGCGCCGGTGATGAGCACGCTCTTGCGGGTGGGTGCTGGCATGCGCCCACGGTACGGTCTCGCACCGTGGGAAGTCTCGAGGTGACGGTGCGCCGGTTGGACCCTGACGTCCCGCTGCCCGCATACGCCCAGCCGGGCGATGCGGGCTGCGACCTGGTGACCACCATCGACGTCGTGCTGGCGCCGGGGGAACGGGCCGTGCTCCCGACCGGGATCGCGGTCGCGCTCCCCGACGGGTACGCCGCGTTCGTGCACCCCCGCTCCGGTCTGGCGGCCCACCACGGTGTCAGCCTGGTGAACACACCTGGGACGATCGACGCGGGCTACCGCGGCGAGATCAAGGTCATCTTGATCAACCACGACCCGCGCGAGACGGTGCACCTGCGCCGCCTTGACCGGGTGGCGCAACTGGTCGTCCAGCGGGTCGAGCAGGTGGCATGGCGTGAAGCCGACGAGCTGTCGGACACAGAACGAGGCACCGGTGGGCATGGATCCACCGGCGGCCACTCAGCAGGAGGTTCCTAGATGGCGTTCGGTCGGGGCAAGAAGCACAACGACGCGGCCCCTGAGGTCGAGGGCGCTTTCGGGGGCGAGGACAGCGTCGTCGGAGACTTCGAGGACGACCTCGACGCCTCGGACCGGGCGCTGGAGGATGCCGAGCTGCTCCGCGAGATCGAGCTCCGCGAGCTGGAGGAGATGCGCGCCGGCGTGAACCGGCCGCAGGGCCCGTGGGACCTGGCCGACGCGCCCGAGGTGGAGACCCCGAGGCTCGACCTGGGCGCCCTGCAGATCGCGGTGGTGCCCGACATCGACGTGCGACTGGAGGTGAGCCCCGAAGGTGAGGTGGTGGCCGCCACCCTCGTGCACGGTGAGTCGTCCTTGCAGCTCAACGCTTTCGCGGCCCCCAAGACCGAGGGCATCTGGGCGGAGGTCCGCGACGAGATCGCCGAGGCCCTCAACGCCGGTGGTGGACAGGCACAGGACGCCGAGGGCGTCTACGGCACCGAGCTGCGGGCAGGGGTGCCGACCGAGGTGCCGGGGCAGGGTCGCGTGCTGGCCCCGGCCCGGTTCGTCGGGGTGGACGGTCCGCGCTGGTTCCTGCGCGGCCTGCTCACCGGACCGGCTGCGACCGACGACGCGGCGGCGCAGCCGCTGCTCGAGGCGATGCGTCAGGTGGTGGTCCACCGCGGCAACGACCCGATGGCGGTGCGCGACCCGCTGCCGCTCGTGCTGCCGGCCGACGCGGTGCAGATGGCCGAGGAGCAGATGGCCGAGCAAGGGTTCGAGATGCCGGAACGCGGCCCGGAGATCACCGAGATCCGCTAGCAGCGTTCACCGGTCACTGACCTGCCCGGCGTCTACGCTGGGGGGGTGGCACACCAGCCGGGCCGGATCAAGCGAGCCCTTCAGCGTTTCACCCTCGACGAGGATGAGGCCGACAACGCCGAGTTGCGCTCGGAGAGCTCCGCCGCGGGCGCGACCGCCGTCGACAAGTGCTCGATCGGCAAGCCGGTCTGCGTCGCGGGCACCCTGCGCGCGGTCGTGCTGCGCCCCCTGGCCGGCGTTCCCACCCTCGAAGCCGAGTTGTACGACGGAACGGGGACCGTCACTCTGGTCTGGCTCGGGCGCCGTCGGATCCGCGGCATCGACCCGGGCCGCACCCTGGTCGCCCGCGGGCGGCTGACCCGCCGCTCCGGCCAGCCCACCTTGTTCAACCCCGAGTACGAGCTGCGGGCCCTCGGTGGCTGAGCCTTCCAAGGAGCTTCCTGTGGCTGAGCCGTCCAAGGAACTGTCGGCCGGCTCGTTCCTCGAGATCTTCGGCGGGACAAGGGGTCTGATCGACAGCTCGCTCCCCGCGACCGTCTTCGTCGTGGCCCGCTTCTTTGCCGACCTCAACACCTCGATCACCGCTGCGGTCGTCACCGGCCTGCTCGTCGTGGGTCTGCGCAAGAGCCGCGGGCAGTCGACGCAGCAGGCGTTCAGCGGCTTCTTCGGCCTGCTGATCGCGGTCCTCATCGTCCGCAGCACCGGCAGTGGCAAGGGCATCTTCCTGCCGGGCATCCTCATCACCGCAGGGTCGGGCCTGGCCTTCTTGATCTCGCTGCTGGTGAAGCGGCCCGCGGTGGCACTGGCCCTCGCTGCCGTGGACCCGCGCTACGCGGTCTGGAAGGAGCACGCCGCCCTGCGCCGGGCCTGCGTGATCTCCACGGCGGTGTGGTGCGCGTCGTTCTTCATCCGCGCCGGCGTCGCGACCACCGTCTACCTGCAGACCGGCGACAAGCCGTCGGACAACGCGGTGATCCTGGTCGTCATCAATGTCGTGAAGTGGACGCTCATCATCGGTTCAGCGTTGCTGACGGTGGCCCTGGTGAAGCGGGCCGGCGTCCCCGAGCTCGCGGCCGCGCCCGACCCGGAGCCCGAGCCCGTCGAGTCCTGAACGCCCGCTCCTCGCCGTACCGGCCAGCTTGCGCCGTACAGGTCAGGAGTCGTTGGAGTGGGTGAGCAGGACGTCGAGCTCCGCCTCTACCTCGGACGTGGCGACGATGAGGAGCTCGTCACCGGCCTCGAGCGAGGCGTCGGGGGACGGGGTGATGACCCGTCCCTCGCGCAGGATCGCGACCAGCGCGCTGTCGACCGGCCAGGCGATCGAGCCGACAGTGCGACCGACCAGGGAGGCGTCGGGCGCCAGGGTGAGCTCGACCAGGTTGGCCTGACCCTGCCGGAACGTCAGCAGGCGCACCAGGTCACCGACGCTCACCGCCTCCTCGACCACGGCGGCCAGCAGGCGGGGGCTCGAGACCGAGACGTCGACGCCCCAGGACTCGTTGAAGAGCCACTCGTTCTTGGGGTGGTTGACCCGGGCGACCACGCGGTCGACGCCGAACTCGGTCTTGGCCAGCAGGCTGACGACGAGGTTGACCTTGTCGTCGCCCGTGGAGGCGACGACGACGTCGCACTCCTGCAGGCTGGCCTGCACGAGGCAGTCCATCTCGCAGGCGTCACCGAGCAGCCATTCGGCGCGGGGGACGGAGTCGACCTTCATGTAGCGCTGCTCGCGCTCGATGAGCAGGACGCTGTGGCCGTTGTCGAGCAGCTCGAGCGCGATGGACCGGCCGACGTTGCCGGCCCCAGCGATGGCGACGCGCATGTCAGTCCTGTTCCGTGGGGCCGGCCGAGAGGACCCGGTCGACGTGTTCGCGTGCGTCCCAGCGCATCATCACGTGGAGCAGGTCGCCGTCCTGGAGCACGGTGCCGCGCTCGGGGAGGATCCCCTCACCCAGCCGGGTGAGGAGGGCGACCCGCGCACCGGACTGGTTCTCCAGGTCGGTGATGCGGTTGCCGATCCACCGCGGGTTGTAGGCCAGCTCGGCCAGCACCACGTTGCCGCTCGGGTCGCGCCACTCGCTGAGCATGCCGGTGGGGAGCAACCGGCGGATGACCTGGTCGGCTGTCCAGCGGACCGTGGCGACGGTCGGGATGCCCAGCTTCTGGTAGACCTCCGCGCGGCGGGGGTCATAGATGCGGGCGACGACGTTCTCGATGCCGAAGGTCTCCCGCGCCACCCGGGCCGCGATGATGTTGGAGTTGTCACCGGAGCTCACCGCGGCGAAGGCCTCGGCCTTTTCGATGCCGGCCTCGGTGAGGGTGTCGCGGTCGAAGCCGATGCCGGTGACCCGCTGGCCGGAGAACTCCGCGGACAGCCGGCGGAAGGCGGTGGCGTCCCGGTCGATGACGGCCACTGAGTGGCCGGCGGACTCGAGGCTCTTGGCGAGGGCTGAGCCGACTCGGCCGCAGCCCATGATCACGACGTGCACAGGTGCGCCTCCGACGGCTCCGGCCGGGCGCCGGGGCCGGGCGTGACGCTACACGGGTGGCCGGGGCCGGGGGTCGCGGCGTCGGCGGCCTAGGCTGGCGCGCGTGCCCACGGTCAACGATGTCGTCAAGCGGGCCCTGCTCGGCCGCGCCCTGCGCAGTGACCGGTTGGGCGAGACGCTCCTTCCCAAGAAGATCGCCCTGCCCGTCTTCGCCAGCGACGCGCTCTCGTCGGTCGCCTATGCACCCGACGAGATCTTCCTGACGCTCAGCATCGCCGGCCTCGCGGCCTACTCGTTCTCGTGGAAGATCGGTCTCGTCGTCGCCGCGGTCATGCTGACCGTCGTCGCGTCCTACCGGCAGAACGTGCACGCCTACCCCTCCGGCGGTGGCGACTACGAGGTCGCCAACGAGAACCTCGGCGCGAAGTTCGGGCTGACGGTCGCTGCTGCTCTGCTCGTCGACTACGTGCTGACCGTCGCGGTGTCGGTCTCGTCCGGCGTGCAGAACGCCTCTTCCGCCCTCGACTTCGTCAAGGGGCACGAGGCGGTCGTGGCGGTCGGTCTGGTGGTGCTGCTGACGGCCGTCAACCTGCGGGGCGTCAAGGAGTCCGGTGCGGCCTTTGCCATCCCGACGTACGGCTTCATGATCGCGATCTTGGGGATGACGCTCTACGGCCTGTACCAACACTTCTTCGGCGACCTGCCCGACGCGGCGAGCGCGCAGTACACGATCAAGCCGGAGCACGGCTTCGAAGAGGGCTTCATGGGCCTCGGGGCTGCGTTCCTGCTGCTCCGCGCCTTCTCCTCCGGATGCGCCGCGCTCACCGGGGTCGAGGCCATCAGCAACGGCGTACCGGCCTTCAAGAAGCCCAAGAGCAAGAACGCCGCGACCACCTTGCTCCTGATGGGCGGGATCGCGGTGACGATGCTCATGGGCATCATCACCCTCGGCAACGTGACCAACATGCGGTTCGCGGAGAACCCGGCGGAGCAGCTGCTCAAGGACGGCGTGCCGGTGGGGAGCTCCTACACCCAGGAGACGGTGATCAGCCAGCTGGCCCAGACCGTCTTCACCGGGGCGACCCACCCGCTCTTCTACGTGACCGTGGCCTTCACCGGGATCATCTTGATCCTGGCAGCCAACACCGCGTTCAACGGCTTCCCCGTGCTCGGCTCGATCCTCGCGCGCGACGGCTATCTGCCCCGGCAGCTGCACACCCGCGGTGACCGGCTTGCCTACAGCAACGGCATCATCGTGCTCGCCGTGGCGGCCAGCGCCCTCATCTTCGCCTTCGATGCGCAGGTCACCCGGCTCATCCAGCTCTACATCGTGGGCGTCTTCATCTCCTTCACGTTGAGCCAGACGGGCATGATCCGGCACTGGACCCGGCTGTTGCGTGTGGTGACCGACCCCAAAGCCCGCGGCCGGATGAAGCGGGCCCGGGTCATCAACTCGGTCGGTCTCACGATGACCGCGACGGTGCTGGTGATCGTGCTGGTCACCAAGTTCACCCGGGGCGCCTGGATCGCTCTGGTGGCGATGATCGTGCTCTACGTCCTGATGCGCGGAATCCACCGGCACTACGACCGGGTGCGTGAGGAGCTGATCCCGCCCGAGGGCATCGTCGCCCAGCCGTCCCGCAACCACGCCGTGGTGCTGGTCAGCAAGGTGCACGCGCCGACGCTGCGCGCCCTGGCCTACGCGAAGGCCACCCGGCCGCACGACCTCACCGCCCTCACGGTGTCCGTCGACGACGAGGACACCGACCGGCTGCGGGCCGAGTGGGACCGGCGGGGGATCGACGTCCCGCTGACGGTGGTCGCCTCGCCGTACCGCGAGATCACCAAGCCGATCCTGGACTACGTCAGGCGCATCCGGCTCGACTCGCCCCGGGACGTCGTGACGGTCTTCATCCCCGAGTATGTCGTGGGCCGGTGGTGGGAGCAGCTCCTGCACAACCAGAGCGCGTTGCGGCTCAAGGGCCGGCTGCTCTATCAGCCCGGCGTCATGGTCACCTCCGTGCCCTACCAGCTCGAGTCGTCCGACCGGCTCAAGGAAGACGACCCGGACAGTTTCCGGCGCCCGCTGCTGTGATCCTCACCGTCGGTCCCGTTGCCGCAGGGGGTTCCTGCGTGGCCCGCGCTCCTGACGGGCGGGTGGTCTTCGTCCGCTACTCCCTGCCTGGCGAGACCGTGCGGGTCGAGGTGCGGTCCGAGGGCGCGAAGTTCCTGCGGGCCGACGCGGTGGAGGTCCTGTCGCCGTCGCCCGACCGGGTCGTGCCGTCCTGCGCGTTTGCCGGCCCGGGACTCTGCGGCGGCTGTGACTGGCAGCACGCCTCACCGGAAGCCCAGCTGGTGTTGAAGACCGCCCTCGTCGAGGAGCAGCTCCGGCGGGTCGGACGCTTCACCTGGTCGGGCTCGGTCGAAGCCGTGCCGCCGCTGCTCGGCTGGCGGACCCGGATGCAGTGGGCCGGGGGCGTGGGGCTGCACAAGCACCGGTCGAAGGAACTCGCTCTGGTGGACCGCTGCCTCATCGCTGCGCCCGGTGCCGACGTGCCGCCCGGCCCGCTGGGGCAGGTCGTCGAGGTGCTCGCCACCGACGGTCAGCGCGCGGTCGCGGTCGACGGTCGGGGCTCCGGCGGGGTGCGGGTCTCGGTGCTGGGGCGGCGCTTCGAGGTGGCCGCCGGTGGCTTCTGGCAGGTGCACGTCGCGGCACCGACGGTCCTGGCCACGGCGGTGCTGGAGGGGCTGGCCCCGCAGCCTGGCGAGTCGGCGGTCGACCTCTATGCGGGGGTCGGGCTGTTCGCCGCCCTGATCGGTGACCGCGTCGGGTCGACCGGGTCGGTGCTCGCCGTCGAGGGCTCGTCGCGGGCCTGCGCCGACGCGGCCCGCAACACCGACGACCAACCGTGGGTGAAGGTGCGCACCGCACCGGTGGACGTCGGACTCGTCCGTGGCCTGGCGTCCCGCCGGCCCGACGTCATCGTCCTGGACCCGCCTCGGGCGGGAGCCGGGGTGGAGGTCTCTGCCGCACTGGCGGCGTTGCGTCCCAGGGCGCTGGCCTACGTCTCCTGCGACCCCGCCTCGTTCGCCCGCGACCTGCGGGTCTTCCTCGACGCCGGCTGGTCGGTGACGTCGCTGACTGCCTATGACCTCTATCCGCAGACCGAGCACGTGGAGCTTGTCGCCCTGCTCGTTCCGCCCTCCTGAGCCCTGGGCCGCCTGCCTGACAAGTAGGGCACACCCCACCAGAAGTGGCGGTGCCTCCCCCTGTCGCCGGGGTCACGATCTTGATCGAATCAGACCGGGATCCATGACCGGAACGAGGGGAACGATGAGGACAGGACAAGGACAGACCGGGGGGCACCGAAGGGTGCCGGCATGATCACCTACCCGCACCTCCGGCTGGAGGAGACGAGCGAGTCCTTCGCGCTGACGAACGAGCTCACGACGGTGGGCCGCGGTGACGGTGTCGACGTCTCCCTTGAGGATCGGAGCGTCTCCCGGCTGCACGCCGAGATCTACCGGCGCGGGCCGCACCTCTACGTCTCCGACCTGGGCCTGTCGGCCAACGGCACCCGGGTCAACGGTCGCCCGGTCGGCCGGCGGGTGCTGGTGGAGGGCGACATCTTGTCCTTCGGCACCGTTCGCACCCGATTGGGCGGGCTGGGACCAACCGGCGCACCCGACGACACCGTCGAGTTGCGTCACATTTCGGCGCTCCACCTGACCCGGCGGGAGGGCGATGTCTTGCAGAGCCTGTGCCGTCCGGCGCTGATGCAGGAGGCGTTCGTCGCCCCGGCAAGTGCGCACGAGATCGCCGAGGAGCTGGTGGTCACCGAGGCCGCAGTCAAGCAGCACCTGCTGCGGCTCTATCAGAAGTTCCGCATCGAGGAAGGCATCAACCGGCGGGCCCGGCTCGCCAACGAGGTGATCAACGCCGGCGTGATCCGCCCGCTGCCCTCCACGCCCACCGGCGTCAGGGCCTCGGCAGGATGACCTCGAGGGCACCGGGCGCCACGGTGACCGCGCCGGTACGCGTCGCGATGGGGGCGCCGTCGGCGAACACGCGGAACGCCCGGTCGGCATCGTGGGTCACCGTGCGGGCGGTGCGCACGGTGACCGACGGCTCGTCGACGTGGGTGCCCTTGAAGACCTTGGGCAGCGAACGCAGGAACGTCATCCGGGACGTGGTGGACGTCGTGACCACATCGAGCAACCCGTCGGTGACGGAGGCTGCAGGTGCGAGCTTCATGCCACCGCCGTACATGCCGGTGTTGGCGACGGCGACGGACCAGCCCTCCAGTGAGGACGCGACCCCGTCGACGACAACCGAGAAGCGGGCCGGCTTCCAGGCCAAGACGGTCGCCAGCGAGCCGTACAGGTAGACCAGTTGGCCAAGGGGGAGCCGGGACCGCAGCACCCGTTCCTGGACGTCGCTGTCGAAGCCGATCGAGCAGATCCCGATGAACGCGACGCCACCGGCATAGCCGAGGTCGACCCGTTGGCGGGTGCCGGAGGTGAGGATGGCGCAGGCGGCCACCGGGTCCTGGGGGATGCCGACCGCGCGGCAGAAGTCGTTCCCGCGCCCGCCAGGGACGACCCCCATCGTGCCGCCCAGCGGAGCGATCGCGCCGGCGACGCGGCCGACGATGCCGTCACCACCCATCGCCACCACGACGCGGTCGTCGGCAACGGCGGCCGCGACGAGGGAGTCGGCGTGCTCGAGTGACTCGGTCTGCGTGACCACCAGGTCGTGGGCCGACAGGGCCTCGACGACCGCGGGCAGAACCTTGGAGGCCCGGCCACCACCGGCAGAGGGGTTGACCACCAGCTGCAGGCGCACGAGGACTCCTCGGGATTAGGGGATGAGCTTCCCAGGGTTGAGGACCCCGGTCGGGTCGAGCACGTCCTTCACCGCCCGGAGCACCGCGACCCCGAGCGGACCGACCTCATCGGTCATCCAGGGACGGTGGTCGGTGCCGACCGCGTGGTGGTGCGTGATGGTCGCACCTGCGGCGACCAGGGCGGCGCAGGCGGCGTCCTTGGCGCGTTGCCACTGCTGCGCCGGCTCGGCCGAGGCGGCCGCCAGCACGGTGAAGTAGAGCGACGCGCCCTGGCTGTAGAGGTGCGACACGTGGCACATCACGACACAGCTGCCGAGCGAGTCCTCGACGGCGGCCCGCACTCCGGCCCACACCTGCGGCAGCGACGACCACGACGCGGAGGTCTCCAGGGTCTCCACCAGGAAACCGGCGTCCATCAGGTCGTCACGGAGGTAGGGACCGGCGTAGCGCCCGTGCTCCCACTTCGCCCCGGCCCCGGGCAGCGGGATGCCACGGACCCGAGAAGCCTTGCAGCGCAAGGAGACTGACGCCGCGGTGCCCTCCCAACCCAGGACCAACAGACAACGACCACGACCCAGCAGCTGTACGGCGCGAGGCGCACCCATCCGGAGGTTCACGGCCGTTTCGTCGGGGTCCGACAGGCGCGCCACGTCGGGCACGATGCCGTCCTGCTCGAGGCGCCGGAGCTGGGCGATGCCGTCCTCCCACGACCGCACCAGCCAGGCGTCGTACCGCTTCTCGGTGGGCAGCGGGCGGATCCGCATC
>JANOTZ010000195.1:0-6398 GCA_031416735.1 Frankiales bacterium | reverse complement strand
GGCGAGCTCGTCCGACGTACAAGTCCTGGCAGAGGAGACCGAGGTCGAGGAGGTCGAACCGGCCTATCGCGCGTCGGACACCGACATGGCGTCGCTGTTCCGGGAGCTGTCGTCGCTGGGCATGGAGGACGCGCCGGAGCCGCCCCCCGCCCGACCGCCGGGCTCGACGCCGCGGCCGGTCACGTCGGCGGCGCCGGCCAAGAAGAAGAAGGGCCTGTTCGGTCGCTGACCGGAGGGGCGAACAACCCGACCGGACCCGTCGTTGCCGGAGGTCGGTAGGGGGTGCGCAGCTTACGCAATCATTCTTGGCCAAGAATGGTTGCGTAAGGCGCGAAAGGGACATCGGTCCCCGTGCCCCCGGCGTCGATCAGGCCTTCACCTTCGGGTCCTGGGCTGCCCGACACGGCGGAGAGCCGGGTGCGGGCCAGTTCCTGGTCCGCCACCGAGCGAGCCGACCCGTTCCTGGACTCGCTCCGCAGCCGACCGCTCGTCGAGCTCCCGCTGGCCGTGAGCCGAGACGTCAGGTGAGGGGGGCGTGAGGTGGGCGCCCGCGCGTCCAGCGGCCGGAGGGCGCCTACCAGCAGGAGGTCAGTGGCGCGGGATGCGGAGCAGACCGGCCCGGGCGGCGGCGGAAGCGCGGGCGGGGGACTCGGGCACCTCCGGGCCGCCGACCGGGTCGATCGAGGCGGTCACGCCACCGACGACGAGCTGCGCGTCGTCCGGCACCTGCCGCTTGATGAGTCCCAGCGCGATCGGCCCCAGCTCGTAGTGCCGCACAGCCGTCCCGAGCCGCCCCACCTCGCGGTCGTCCAGCAGGATCGGGTCGCCCACCCGCGGCAGCTCGGAGTCGCTGCCGTCCAGGTGCAGCAGCACCAGCCGGCGCGGCGGCCGGCCCAGGTTGTAGACCCGCGCCACCGCCTCCTGGCCGCGGTAACAGCCCTTGACCCGGTGTACGGCGGTGACGAGCCAGCCGACCTCGTGCGGCAGCGTCCGGTGGTCGGTGTCGAGCCCGAGCCGTGGCCTCCTGGCCTCCACCCGGAGGGCCTCCAGAGCCATCATGCCGGCCAGCTTTCCGTCGTACGACGAAGTGCGGGCCACCAGGGCGAAGGTGCCGAAGCCGGTGCTGGTCGCCAGGCCGTCGACCGGGCCGGGGTGCCAGCGGACCGCCAGGTCGTCGGCGAGCGACACCTCGACGCGGAGCATGAAGCGCATCCGGTCGAGGTAGCCGAGCAGGTCGGCGCCGGTGCCGGGCTCGACGTGCGCGAGGACCTCGGTGCCGGTCTCGAGCAGGTGCAGGTGGTGCTCGACGTGGCCGTTGGGCGAGAGCACCAGGGCCTCGGCCGACTCCCCGGGCTGCAGGTCCGCGACGTGCTGCGAAAGCAGCGAGTGCAGCCAGGACAGCCGGTCCGGGCCGGTGATGCGCAGGACCGGGCGGTGCGACAGATCTACCGCGCCCTCACCGCCGGCGAGCAGCCGCTGCTCGCGGTAGGGGTCGCCGTAGTGGCCCGCGACCGCGGCGTCGGGTGGGTCAGCGGCGACGGGGGAGCTCATACCTCCATCAAAGCGCAGCCGCCTCCCCGGATTCCCCCGGCACCACCTCCAGCTGGTTGACGGCATTACAGCAATACCGCACGATGGACCTATGCCCAAGCCCGCCGGTCGGTTCCACGACTTCCTCACGCTGCAGTCACGAGGTGTCCTCGCACTCCCCCCGGTCCTGCGTGAGCGCTACCAGTTGGACCGGCCAGGTGCTCAGGTGGAGATCACCGAACGCGAGGACGGCGTGTTGGAGATCCGGCCACAGGTCGCCGTACCCGCCAGTCAGGCCTGGTTCTGGACCGAGAGTTGGCAACAGCGCGAACGCGAGGCGGATGAGGACATCGCCGCCGGGCGCGTGACGACGTACGACGACGCGGAGAGCTTCCTCACCGACCTCGACCGATAGCGATGAAATTCGAGTCCACCGACTCCTTCAAGCGCGATATCAAGCGGCTGAAACCTGAACACCTCGAGGAGTTCCGCAAGGTCGTCCGAGGCAAGTTCGTGCCTGCCTGTGACGCCTGGGCCGATTCCGTGTCCAGCCGCAAGGGCTACATCTGGCCCAAGTCGCTACGGGTCGATGAGTTGGTGGCAGCCCCCGGCATCATGGAAATGACCTGGAGCTTCGCCTCCCCGGACGGCCGCGCGACGTTCTCGCTGCAGCCCCGGGGCGGAGAGTTCGTCTGCGTTTGGCGAAGGATCGGCGACCACGGAGTCTTCACGAACCCGTGACGCCCTACCCCCTCAGCGGCGACTGAGGATGAAGTACGGCGACTGGCCGGGTCCGTTGCCGGGCGAGGACGCGATCCGGACCGCGACCCGGTAGTTGCCGCGCGGCAGCCGCGTCGGGATCCGGAAGCTGCCGTTGCTGGCCACCGTGGCCTTGCCGACCAGGGACGCGCCGGAGTACAGCCCGATGAAACGGCCGGCCTTGTTCGGCGAGACCGAGCCGATCACGGTGATGGTCTGGCTGGCGGCCGACACCGCCCCGCTGCTGGGCGAGACCACCGCCACTCGCGGAGCCACCACGGTCGTGGGCGTCAGCGAGGTGGCCATGCCGTCCTCGGTGCGACCGGCGTAGGTCGCGGTGACCTTGATCGTGTAGACGGCCTTGAGGGTGTAGCTGAAGCGGCCGTCCGAGTTGGTCACCACCGACCGGGTGAAAGCGGCTCCGAGCCGGGGGGCGAAGCGCAACGTCACCGGCGCACCGGCCGCCGGAGTGCCGGTCCTGGTGCGCGTCAGGGCGCCCGTGACGACCAGGTTCTGTCCGGCGATCGCGGTCGGACGGACGACCAAACGCAGGCTCATCGTGTAGCGCGGCGTGCCCGTCCCGGTCGCGCTCGCGCCGTCGCTGGCGTCGCTGTTTCGCGGTGTGACGGTGTACGTGTAGGCGTTGCCGTTGGCCAGCCCGATGAAGCCGGCCGTCGTCCCCGTCACCGACTGGACCGGCACGCTGGGGTCCGAGGTCGCGACGCTGTAGCCGGTGATCGGGCTGCTGCCCGGGTCGGTCGGCGCCGTCCAGGTCATCACGGCGGTCCCGTCCCCGGTCGTGACCCGCACCGCCGACGGCGCACCCGGAGGAGCGAGTACGGCGAACGAGTTGGCCAACGCGAAGGAGCCGGCGTCGGGGTTGCGGACCCGGACCGCGCGCAGGCCGTACGGCGTCTCGGCGGGCACCGCGACGTCCGCGGTGATCTGCGTGCCGTCCGAGCTGACCACCACGTTGGTGACCGCAGCCCCGTTGACGGTCACCGCGAACCCCTCGCCGGCGACGAAGCGGCTGCCCTTCACGGTGACGTTGGCGCTGGTGCCCCGGAGCATCCTGGCCGGCGTGACCTCGGTGACCACCGGTCCGGGGGCGACGGTGAACACGCCGGGTGCCGTGGCGCTCCTGGCATCGGCCGACGTCAAGGTGACGTCACGGGTGCCTGGGAGGGCGTCGCCGGCGACCGTCACGTCGACGATCAGCTGGGTCGGGGAGTTGACCTGAATGTTGCCCGTCGTGGTGCCGACGCCGAAGTCCGCCACGATCCCGCCGGCGAAGCCGGTGCCGGTCACGGTGACGCTCGACGTACCCCCTTGACCGCGGGTGGAAGGGGCGAGGGAGGCGAAGGTGGGCTGGGAGTAGACGCGGACCGTCGCCAGGATCCGGGTCCGCTCGGTGGCGGGGACGGTGGCCCGGTCGGTCTGCGTCTCCACGACGTCATAGCTGCCGGGCAGGGCGTTCGTGGTGTTGACCGACAGCGACAGCTCGTTGCCGCAATCGGCGTTCGGCACCACCGCGGACGGGCTGCAGGCCGACTTGTTCGACACGGTCGCCGTCAGGTCCGCCTGGCCCTCGATGACCGGGACCGGGCGCAGCACGACCTTCTCCTGGGACGCCGGGAAGAAGGCGCTGGCGGCGATCACGATCGTCTTGGTGCCGTCGTTGCCGACCGTGTCCGGTGAGGCGGTGCCCACAGCTGCCTGCGCCGGGACAGCGAGGGACAGGCTGCCGGCAGTCAGCAGGCCGACGAGGGCGAGGCGGGCGAGGCGCATGCTGCTCCAACGATCGGGGGGTTCTCCCACTGTCGACCGTTTCGGGGGGCTCCTGGAGCGGTCAGAAGCAGAAGTTGTCGGTCGGGTTCACGACCAGCTTCGCCGGTGCCGTGGCGGTGTCCAGGGTGTACCCCAGCACCCCCAAGTTGGTAGCCGAGGTGACTGACAGCGTTTTGATCTCGGTGAGACTCGCGCCGAGGACCCGCTCGAGCGCATCGCGCCCGGCAGAGATGGTGACGTAGCCGCGCAGGTAGTCGAACTCGGCGCCAACCGCGATGGTCGTGTTGGCCACGCCGTCGATGCTCACCTGGGACGGGAACGACCGGCTCGAGATGGTGGGGTCGAGGGACGGCTGACCGGTGAGCCGCCCGGCCCTGACCGCCACGACGCGCTTGCCCACGGTGAAGTTGGAGACCCAATAGTCACCCACCCCGCGAGAGCTATTGCCCTGCGCGAGTCCCGGCACCCGCACGACGGTCGCGAACGTCCCGGCGCTGGTGCGGTAGCTGACCGCGGTGATGTCGAGCGAGGCCGCGTTGGTGTTGCGCCCAGTGCCTACGGTGGCCGTGGGCACGCCCGGGGCGGGAGCCGGTGTGGTCGTGTCGGTGATCGGGGTGGCATCACCCGCCGGGTCGGTGAAGATGCTGCAGCCCGCCTGCGGGTAAGTCGTGGTGGGTCGCTCGGCATGGGCGGTGTAGGAGGCGGCGAGCACACAGGCCAGCGCGCCGGCGAGGACCGCGGCACGGGGGCGGGCAGATCCGGACTCGCGCATGGGTGGCTCCTTCTTCCCCCGCCGGCGGCGGGACCGTTGTGTCCTAGTTCGTCGTCACGGCCGCATCTCCTGCTTGAGCGTCCGGGAACGGCAAAAGCCTCCCGCTTCGTCCCTTTTCGGGACGAGCGGGAGGCCCTAGCTGTGATGCTGCTCGTGCGGTGGTGCTGCTAGCGCCGGCCGACCGTGAAGGCGGGCGAGTAGCCGGCCACGTTGCCACGGGTCGCACCGATGCCGACCTGCAGCCGGTAGTTGCCGCGCGGCAGCCGCACGTTGACCGTGTAGCTCCCGTTGCTCGCAACAACGGCGGTGCCGACCAGCCGCAGCGAGCCGTTGACGACCGAGTAGAGCCCGACCGTGCGGCCGGCCTTGTTCGGCCAGATGCTGCCGCGGACGGTCATCGTGCTGCTTGCCGCGGAGACCGAGCCGCTAGCCGGCGCCGACCGGGTGACCCGCGCCCCGACGGCCTCCTTGAAGGCCGTCGTGACGGCCGCCTCGTCGGCAGTGCCGTTGAAGCGCGCCCGCACCGTGGTGTTGTAGGCCGGCACGAAGGAGTCCGACCAGCCGCCGGAGGCGGAGGTGGTCAGCGTCCTCGTCACCGAGGCACCGATCTCCGGGGTGAGGGTGAGCTGGACCGTCGCGCCGGGGATCGCCGCGCCGGTGCCGGTGCGCTTCAGCACTCCGGCGAGCTGGACCCGGCTGCCGGCGGTGATCCGCGCCGGGCTCGGGACGCTGGTCAGCGACGTGGCGTACTTCGGCGTGGCCGTGGCGGAGACCGTGCTGAAGGCGCCGGTGCCGGAGGCGTTGGTCGCGGCGACGGTGAAGCTGTACGACGTGCCGTTGGTGAGGCCGGTGACCGTGCCCGAGGCCGCCGGGGCCGGCACGACCAGGTCGTTGGTGGAACCGGAGGTCCGGATCGTGTAGCTGGTGATCGTCCGGCCGTTGGCGTTCGCCCCGCTGAAGGAGACGACCACCCGACCCTCACCGGGTGCGCCGGTGACCGTCGTCGGCGCCGACGGCGCACCGACGGCCACGCTCTGGACGGTGGCCGGTGCACTGTCGCCCGCAGCGTTCTGGGCGACGACCTTGAAGGTGTAGGTCGTGCCCGGCTTGAGACCCGACACAGTGGCCGACGTCTGGTCGGCGGCGACGCTCACCTTGGAGACGCCCTGACCGGCGTCGACGGTGTAACCCGTGAGCGGCGAACCGCCGTCGTCGGTCGGAGCCGTCCAGGAGACCACAGCGCTGCCGTCGCCCTGTGTGACGGTGACGCCGCTGGGGGGCATTGGCACGCTGGAGATGGCGAAGCAGCCGACACAGGTGCCGAAGCCGCTGTCACCGGTGTTGGTGACGGTGAGGTTGCGGACCCCGCGGGCCGCGTTGGCGGCGACGGTGGCGGTCGCCGTGATGTTGCCGTCGTCGTCGACCGCGACGTCGGCGAACTCCACACCGGCGATGGCCGGAAGCGGAGCAGCATCGAAGTCGGTGCCGGTGATCGTGACCTCTGACGTCGCGCCCTGCTTCAGAGCGGCCGGGGACATCGACGCCTTGC
>JANOTZ010000194.1:0-9267 GCA_031416735.1 Frankiales bacterium | reverse complement strand
GCGGCCCGGGAGGTGCGCGCGACCACCAGCTCGACCAGCACCTCGGGGGCCGGTGCGCGTCCGGCCCCGACCCGGCGGGTCAACCGGTCTCGGGCACCGGACCGCAGGCTCTCGGCGGCGGTGTCCCGGGACCCTGCCGCGTGGTAGAGCCGCCCGCGGCCCTCCACGGTTTCGGCCGCGCGGACGACGACGGGCAGCGGTTCGCTGACGACCCGGCCGAGCCGACGGGCCCGCCACAGGGCCAGGACAGCGAGGGCGACCCCGAGCTGCACGACCCCGACCCGGACCCAGTCGGGGAGCAGGTCGTTGGGGCTGCCCGGCGGCACCGGCCCGAGGGCGTCGCGGTCCGGTGCCGGCAGGAACCAGCGGACCTCCGGGCCCTGCCCGAGTAGCCCCAGGGCGAGGGCGGCGTTGCCGTCCTCGTCGAGGTGGTCGTTGGTGAGGGGCGCGCCCGTCCCGAGCAGCACCACCCCGCCGTACCGCACGAGGCTGCTGCCCCCGCCCGCCGGATAGCAGCCGCCTTCTGCCCGGTAGCTCACGCCGCCGGTCAGCGCCCGACCCGCCCGGGTCGCGACCTCGAGATCGCATCGCGGGTCGCGGACCGACACGTCGGCCACGTCAAGAACGTCGGTGTCCAGACCCAGCGCCTCGATCACACTGGGGTCGGCCCCGACGATGACCAGCTGCGCGCCGGAGCCCGCGAGGACGGTGAGCTCGGCAGTGCTGAGCAGCTGCGGTTGCGGCACAAAGACGGTGGTACGGCGATCGACCCCCGCCACGGTGGTCGGCACGTCCTCGGTGCGGACCACCTGCACGTCCTGGTCCTGGAGCAGGGTCGCGAGGGCACGCGCCCCCTCGGGTTCGTAGGACCGCGGGTCCAGCGAGCCGCCGGTGCCGACGCCCGTGACGAGCGCGAGCAGGGCCAGGACGAGCACGACCAGCGACCCCAGCGCGAGCATGCCGCGGTGCGAGCGCCAGGTGCTGCGCACCGTCGGTCCAGCGGCCGTCGGCGCCTCCAGCAACGCGGTCACGCGCGCACCAGCCGCGAGCCGCGGACGGCGTCGTCGACCTCGACGAGCAGCGCGTACGCCGCCGCGTCGGCCACCCGTCCGCCGTACCAGATGTCGTCGAAGACGCGGGTGCCCCGGGCGAGCGGCCCAGCCAGGGCGGGTACGGCGTCGCCGGCCTCACGGGCCAGCTCGTCGGCCGTGCGGCCGGCCCGGGGGTCGAGCACGCCCCGCGTCTCGAGCTCGCGGGCCACCGCCCGCAGCCGTTCCCGGACGGCGTCTGCCCAGCGGCCCTGCGCGGCTGCCGTGTCGGCGCGGTCACGATGCGCAGCGGCACTCAAGACCTCGCCGCCCAGGAAGGGCTCGGAGCTGCGGCCGCGGGCCGTGGAGGGTCGGAGTCGGGCCACGACCACGGCGATGAGCCCGACCAGCAGCAGACCGAGCAGGATCCTTCCCGGCGTGCCGGCGGGGAGGCTGGCGCTGGCGCCGTCGAAGGCCTGGTCGAGCTTGTCGAGGACGTACTGCAGGGCGCGGTAGGTCCAGGGCGGCTCGGCTTCCCGGTAGGGAGTTTTGGAGAGCTCACGGCGCGCGGCCTCGCGGGCCTCCTCCCGGTCCAGCACGTCGGCGACGAACGCCAGTGGGCTCACCGAGCCGGGGGCGCCGCGGCGGCGGCCTGCAGAGCCACGTCGAGGCCCTCCTTGCGCATCCGCTGATCGACGTACAGCAGGGCTGCGACACCGGCACTGAACGGTGCGACGACGATTGACGCGAGCCCACTGGCGACCTGCGTCGCGACGAGCAGCGCGGTGGTGTCGCCGCTCCTGAACGACGCGATGCCGACGGCCGCGAGCACCGGGAAGGTGAAGATGCCGCTGAGGACCGCACCGATGATGAACGTGACGATGAGGATTCCGCAGACCCGCCACCACGACCCGCGGACCAGCACCCCGGAGCGGCGCAGCGCTACGACGACGCCCGTCTTCTCCAGGACCAGCGCGGCTGCGGACAGCGACAACCGCACGTAGAGGTAGACCGTCGCAGCGATTCCCGGGAGCAGCACCAGCACCCCGAACGGCCCGGCGAGCACGATCGCGAGCACCCCGAGAGCGATGGGAGCCACGATCAGCAGACCCGACAGCAGCGAGAGCCCCAGCAGGGGGAGCAGGCGCGGCCGGACCGTGGTCCACACCTCGCCCATCGTGGCGGCCTGGCCGAGCACCGCCCGGCCGACGACAGCCACCAGCATGCCGGTGAGGACGACCCCGGCGAGATAGCTGACCAGGCCCCCCGGGACGGCGCTGGCGTTGCTGGCCAGGGCGTCGTTGAGCTGCGCGGAGGTGCCGTCGGACTCGGTGGTCAGGCTGAGCTCGGTGTCGAGGGTGAGCACGAACAGGACGTTGAGGATCGTGACGACGACTGCGATCACCGCTGACATCCCCAGGGTCGGCTTCGGGTACCGACGGATGATCTTGATCGCGCCGTCGAGCAGCTCACCGAGGCCGAGCGGGCGCAGCGGCACGACCCCCGGCGTGGGTGCCCAGGGGCGGGCCGGGATCGGCGGCCCCCCGCCATAGCCCCCACCGGAGCCGTAGCCGGCGCCGTACCCGCCGCTCTCGGCACCGCCATAGCCGTAGCCCGCGCTCGCGTCGTACCCCGCAGGTGGTCCAGCAGGGGACGGCGGCGGCGTCGGGCCGCTGCCCGGTGAGGTCCAGCCGCGGTCCGGCTCAGTCATCGATCTCCTTAGTGACGGCGCGTAAGAGACCCATGCTTCCACGGGGAATGTAACGATGAACCCATGACTGCACGAGTGCTCGTCGTCGATGACGATCCGGCGTTGGCTGAGATGCTCGGCATCGTGCTGCGCGGGGAGGGCTTCGAGCCCGCCTTCGTAGCCGATGGCGACGCGGCGCTGGGCGCCTTCCGGAGGGAGAAGCCCGA
Source organism: Frankiales bacterium (assembly GCA_031416735.1). Lineage (GTDB taxonomy): Bacteria > Actinomycetota > Actinomycetes > Mycobacteriales > SCTD01 > RYN-111. The sequence goes on along the minus strand of JANOTZ010000194.1, from coordinate 6,322 downwards.
CGTCGTGCTGCTCGACCTGATGCTGCCCGGGACGGACGGCCTCGAGGTGTGCCGGCAGATCCGGGCCGAGAGCGGCGTGCCGATCATCATGCTCACCGCGAAGGGCGACACCACCGACGTGGTGCACGGCCTGGAGTGCGGGGCCGACGACTACGTCGTGAAGCCGTTCAAGGCCAAGGAGCTGGTCGCCCGGGTCCGCGCCCGGCTGCGCACCCACGACGACGAGCCGGAGTCGCTCACCATCGGCCCGGCCGACGACTCGGTGGCCATCGACGTCCAGGGGCACGCCGTGACCCGCGCCGGTCAGGCCCTGGCCCTCACGCCGCTGGAGTTCGATCTGTTGGTGGCGCTGGCCCGGCGCCCTAAGACTGTCTTCACCCGCGAGGTGCTGCTCGAGCAGGTCTGGGGCTATCGGCACGCCGCCGACACCCGGCTCGTCAACGTCCACGTGCAGCGGCTGCGGGCCAAGATCGAGCGCGACCCGGAGAACCCCACCGTCGTCCTCACGGTGCGCGGCGTCGGCTACAAGGCCGGTCCGGGCTGACCTTCGCCGACGCCTTCCAGGGCGCGCGGTCTGCGACCACGCGTCAGCTGCTGCACGCCGTCCGGCGCTGGCGCCGGTCGCTGCAGACCCGGGTCGTGGTGACCACGTTGGTCGTCAGCGGCGTGGTGGTCCTGCTGCTGGCCTCGCTGCTGATGGGCCAGGTCGGGCGAGGGCTGGTCAGCGCCAAGACCGAAGTGGCCCTCACCGAGGCGCAGTCCGGCCTCACCCAGGCGCAGCAGGAAGCCGACGCCAACACCGGGCTCGCCCCGGCGGCCCTCGAGGGGCGGCTGCAGGCGGTCGCCCTGAAGCTCACCCTCCGCGGGCAGAGCGGCGACCAGTTCGCGGTGGCGCTCATCCCGGCCAGCGGTGACGCGAACGTCTTCGCCTCCAGCGGCGTCGACGTCCGCACCATCCCGCTCCCCCTGGTGCGCCGACTCGAGCAGGGCACCTCCTCGGCCTACGTCTACCGGCGGGTCGGGGACGTCGACCAGCTCGTGGTCGGGTCCAACCTCTCGACCGACATCGGGCAGTACCGCCTCTACCACCTGTTCCCGCTGACGGCCGAGAACGAGACGATGGCCCTGGTCCGCCGCACCAGCGCGATCGCGGGCCTGCTCCTGGTGCTGCTGCTCGCCCTCATCGCCGCTCTCGTCGCCCGCCAGGTCGTCCTACCGGTCCGGCTTGCAGCGCGTACGGCGGAACGGCTGGCCGCCGGTCGTCTGGAGGAGCGGATGACGGTCCGGGGCGAGGACGAGATCGCCCGGCTGGCCTCCACGTTCAACTCGATGGCCGAGGCGCTGCAGGCCCAGATCCGCCAGCTCGAGGACCTGTCGAGGGTGCAGCGCCGGTTCGTCTCCGACGTCACCCACGAGCTGCGGACCCCGCTGACGACGGTGCGGATGGCGGCCGACGTGCTCTACGAACGGCGTCGCAATCTCGACCCGGCAGCGGCCCGGAGTGCCGAGTTGCTGCAACTCGAGCTCGGCCGGTTCGAGGAGCTGCTGGCCGAGCTCCTGGAGATTTCCCGGTACGACGCAGGGGCGGCCGCTCTCGATGCGGAACCGTTGGATCTGGTGCCGCTCGTCAACCGGGTGATGGAGGCCACACAGGCCCTGGCCGACCGGAAGGGCAGTGCCCTCGTCCTGCACTCCGCGGGTCCGGTGGTCGCGGAGGTCGACCACGTCCGCATCGAGCGGGTGGTGCGCAACCTGCTCGTCAACGCGGTCGAGCACGGCGAGGGGAAGCCGGTCCACATCACGGTGGCCGAGGGCAAAGGCGGCGTTGCCGTGCTCGTCCGCGACCACGGCGTCGGCCTGCGTCCCGGCCAGGCGGGGCTGGTCTTCACCCGCTTCTGGCGTGGTGATCCCTCGCGGGCCCGGACCACGGGGGGGACGGGTCTCGGACTCGCCATCGCGCTGGAGGACGCCCGGCTGCACGGCGGCACCCTGCAGGCCTGGGGAGCGCCCGGCCAGGGTGCGGCCTTCCGCCTCACCCTCCCCAGGACGCTCGGCGGTCCGCTGGGCGAGAGCCCGTTGCCGCTGCGCCCGCAGGAGGTGGTGACGTGAAGCGCCTGCTCGTGGTGCTCCTGCTGGTGAGCGGCTGTTCCCTGCCCCTGCCGAGTGATGTGAAGTCGGTGGACGGCGTGGAGGCGGAGGGGCAGCAGAGCGGCGAGCTGCTCCAGGTGATCCCGCCCGGACCCAGACCCGGCCAGACACCGGAGGAGGCGGTGCTCGGCTTCCTCGGTGCGCAGGCCAACTCCGGCGACCGCCACGCGATCGCCCGCTCTTTCCTGACGGACGGCCAGGCCCGGAGCTGGGACGACGTCGCGGAGGTGCAGGTCTATGACCTGGGCAGCCAGCGGATCTCCCGCTCCGTCGCCGCTGAACCCTCGACCGACACGCCGGCCGACGAGGCCGCCGTGACGGTCACCGCGACGGTCACCGGCCAGATCCGGGAGGACGGGTCCTACTCCGAGCGGACCGGAAGTGTCACCGAGACCTACCGGCTCGAGCGGGTCAAGAACGAGTGGCGGCTCTCCGCGGTGCCGCCCGGGCTGCGACTGACCGCCCCGGACCGGGAGCGGTCGTTCCGGGCGTCCAACGTCTACTACGTGGCTCAGTCGGCACCGGACACCCCGCCGCACCTGGTGCCGGACCGGGTCTTCCTCCCCGTCGGCGCCGACCAGGCCAAGGGGCTGGTCGCCCGGGTGCTCAGTGCTCCGTCCATCTGGTTGCGGGGCAGCGTGGAGTTCCGCGGCGGCTTGCGGGCCGGGCGGGTGTCGACCAGCGGCTCGGGGGTCGTGACGGTCGACCTGGCGGCACCGGCCCGGCCCCTGTCGACGCAGGACGGGCAGAACCTCTCGGCCCAGCTGGTCTGGACGCTGCGCGAGCTCGGTCCCGGCTTCACCGGGCTGCGGTTGCTGGCCGGGGGCAAGCGGCTCGACGTCGCCGGCCAGGGGGATGTGCAGGACGACGGTTCCTGGGCCGACTACGACCCGGAAGGCCTTGGCGCCAACCCTCCCTACTACTTCGTCACGGCCCGCCGGCTCCGATCGTCCGAGGAGCTACCCCCCAGCACGGCCACCGCGGGCGGAGCCGGCTCCCCCGGGGCCATCGGGGTCGAGGCGGTGGCGGTGACTCCCGACCGGAAGCAGATCGCCCTGCTGGACGGGCATGCGCCTGGCCAGGTCGTCGTGCGGACCGGCCCGCTCACCGGTCCGACCTACCGCACTGCCGTGACGGCGAGGGATCTCCGGTCGCCCTCCTGGGGTTCAGGCGACCGGGGGCTGTGGCTGCTGAAGGACCGGCGCGAGATCGTGCTGCTGCCGACCGGGGGAAGGGCGCTGCAGCGGATCCCGGTCGTGGGCCGACGGCCGGGGGGAGCGTTCACGGCCTTGGCGGTTTCGCGCGACGGAGCCCGGGTGGCCCTGGTCGCCGGCCAGCGGCTCTACGTCGGCCGCGTCGAGCTGGTAGGTGGCCGTCCGCGGGTCGCCGGTCTGACCCTGCTCGGAGCTGACCTCCGGGCCACGCAGGTGGCCTGGGCGTCCAGCACCGGACTCGCCGTGCTGGGACTCCGGGACGGCCAGGTGCAGGTCCTGCGGGTGGCCGCTGACGGCTCCTCGGTGGACATTCTCAACAGCGGTGGCCTCGTCCCGACGCACATCGCGGCCACCTCGAGCCGGCTGCTGCTGTCCGCGGGTGGGGTGCTCTACTCGCTGACCGGTCGGGCACCGGTGCGGCTCGCCTCCGGCACCAGCCCCGCCTACCCCGGCTGATCCACAGGCCCCCGGCTGAGCCCAGTTCCAGGGGAGTGAACGGAACCGGCAGGGGTCCGCGACGGGTCGAAAACGGCCCTTCCGCGTCCGTTCATCGTGAAGGGGGCGCCGCGAGGAGTCGGCAGTCTCGGTCCATGATCGACGGAGAGTTTGAGGTGGATCTCGCGACGGGGACCCCCTCAAACTCCACGTCGATCATGGAGAAGAGACCCGCCCCCCTACTGGGAGGCGCTGATCCACGGGGCCCCGGCTGATCCACAGGCCCCGGCTGATCCACTGGGCCCCGGCTGATCCACAGGGCCCCGGCTGAGACCGCCGGCAGACGGCAGGCTGTCAGGGGTGCTGACCGTCCTGCTCGACCTCGTCCTTCCACGCAGCTGTGCCGGCTGCCGCCTCTCCGGCATCGGGCTGTGCCCGGACTGCCGCGCACTGCTCGGCGGTCCGGCCCTCGGGCTGGTCCGCCCCGACCCCTGCCCGTCCGGCCTGCCACCCGTCGCCGCCCTGCTCGCGTATGAGGGCGTCGCGCAGCGACTTCTGCTGTCCCACAAGGAGAAAGGGCGGCTGGCGCTCACCCGGCCACTGGGCCAGGGACTCGCGACGGCAGTGCTCGTCCACGAGGTCTGCGAGGTCCACGAGGTCTGCGAGGTCCGCGAGGTCCACCCGGTCCGCGAGGTCCACCCGGTCCGAGAGGGGCAGGAGCTGGTGCTGTGTCCCGTCCCCAGCAGCAAGAAGGCGGTCCGCCAGCGAGGCCACGACCACGCGATGCGGCTGGCCACGGCGGCTGCTGCAGACCTGCGGACCAGGGGCGTCCCTGCCCGAGCCGCCCGGCTGCTCCTGCCGGCCAGGGCGGTCGCCGACCAGTCCGGGCTGACCACCGGCCAGCGCGCCGCCAACCTGGCCGGCGCCCTGCGGGGGGTGGGGATCCCGTCCGCCCACGTGGTGCTCGTCGACGACGTCATCACCACCGGCGCGACCCTCGTCGAGGGTGCCCGTGCGCTGCGCGAAGCCGGCCATCAGGTGCTCGGCGCCGCCGTCGTGGCGGCGACGACCCGGCGACAGGTATCACCCAGAAGGACGTCACCCCTACTCCTGTACAGCGATGGGGGTTAACGTCATCTCAGGTACCCGACTGGGTGCCCGCCGGCGCCGCCCTCAGGGCACTGCCGAGGGAGAGGAGGTCGCACCTACCGCCGACCAGCGGGGCGCCAGCTCTTCAGCACACCCCCCAGGGAGAACGCGTGGACATTGTCGTCAAGGGACGCAACGTCGAGGTTCCGGAGCACTTCCGGCAGCACGTCCAGGAGAAGCTCGCCCCCTCCGAACGCCTGGACCCCCGCGTCTATCACGTCGATGTCGAGTTGTCCCACGAGAAGAACCCACGACAGAGCTCCCAGGCCCAGCGGGTGGAGATCACGGTGCGGGGCAAGGGCCCCGTCATCCGCGCCGAGGCCTGCGCCGAAACGTTCTACGCCGCGCTGGACGCGGCGACCCTGAAGCTTGAGGCGCGGCTGCGCAAGAGCCACGACCGGCGCCGGGTGCACCACGGGCTCCGGACCCCGGCCTCGGCCGGCGAGTTCGCCGTCTCCCTCGTCCCGGCCGAGCAGCCCGTGACGGGCGATGTTGCGCTGCTCGAGGAGGACACCGCCGCCGACGACACGGACAGTCTCGTCGTACGCGACAAGGTGCACGAGGCCACGCCGATGACGACGCCGGAGGCCCTGCACGAGATGGAGCTCGTCGGGCACGACTTCTTCCTGTTCGCCGACAAGGAGAGCGGTCTGCCCAGCGTCGTCTACCGCCGGCACGGCTACGACTACGGGGTCATCCGGCTCGCGACGGGGTGATTCACGCGGGCTGCTCGGACGGGTGGTCACCACCCGTCCGAGTGACGCGTGACCCGTTCTGCCCAGAGGAACCTGGATCGGGATAGCCCGCGTGTCATGATCTGGTCGTAGCCTCGTGTTCAGGACGGACCACCCGTTCGGATGGGGCCCGACCCGAGCGCGACCTGGAGGTCCACTTGAGCGACCAGCCCACCGCAGGCCCTCTGGGCGGTCTGTCGGTCGAGCCCATCCGAGTGCTGGTCGTCGATGACCACGCGCTGTTCCGGCGTGGGCTGCAGATGGTCCTCGAGCAGGAGCCCGACATCGAGGTCGTCGGGGAGGCCTCCGCCGGGTCGCCGGCGGTCGAGGCGCCCACCGAGCCGCTGCCCGACATTGTCCTCATGGACGTCCGGATGCCCAAGCGCGGCGGCATCGACGCCTGCACCGCGATCCACGACGTCATCCCGTCGGCCAAGATCATCATGCTGACGATCTCCGACGAGGAGGCCGACCTCTACGACGCCATCAAGGCCGGCGCGATGGGCTACCTGCTGAAGGAGATCTCCATCGAGGAGGTCGCCTCGGCGATCCGCGCCGTGCACGGCGGCCAGTCGCTGATCAGCCCGTCGATGGCCTCCAAGCTCCTCACCGAGTTCGCCGCGATGGTCAAGAAGACCGACG
>JANOTZ010000193.1:0-5164 GCA_031416735.1 Frankiales bacterium | reverse complement strand
CGGGGTCGCTGACGATGAGGTAGAGCGGCTTGCCCATCGCCATGCTGACCGCCACCCCCACGTATTCCGCGATCATCCCGAGGGCGAACAGGATCGCGCCGGTGCCGAGCAGCAGCACCACCATCACCGAGGTCCAGCCCTGCACCGGGGTCTGCTCGGTGAGGCGGGCCACCACGAGGAACCCGGCGAGCAGGATCCCCAGCAGCCCGAACAGCGCGCCGAGGACGCTGACGAGCCGCAGCCCCCGGGTGCCGGAGGAGAGCACGAGCCGCCAGAAGTGCGAGAGGAGCCGGCGCAGCGTGTAGCCCGAGACCCGGTCCCCCTCTGTGCGCAGGCGGATCGGGCAGGACGTGGCCCGCGGGCTGACCCAGCCCAGCGCGACGTCGAGGTAGACGCCGGCTCCGGCGTACGCGGCGACGCTGCGCCCCAGCTCCCCCAGCACCAGCCGGTAGCTCTGGAAGGTGTCCACGTCGGTGCCGGCGGCCAGCACCCGGGCGAACAACCACTTGGTGCTGCGGGAGGCGGCGTTGCGCAGCAGGCCGTGCGGTGGGTCGTTGGTGGGCTGTCCGTAGACCACGCCGGCCTGCTCGCGGAGCGCGACGTCGAGCATCCGGGGCACGTCGGCTGGGTCGTGCTGGCCGTCCTCGTCCATCGTCACGGTCCACTCCGCACCGGCGGAGGCCATGCCGGCGAGGGTCGCGGCGTGCTGCCCGAAGTTGCGGCTCAGCCACACCGGCCGGACCCAGGGGTAGGTCTGCTGCATCGTGCGGAGGGTTGCGGCCGACCCGTCGGGGCCGTGGTCGAAGACGAGCAGCACCTCGGTCACCTGATAGCGGTGGCCGTCGGGGGTGGTGCCGACGTCGACGTGCCCGGCCAGCTCCGCGAGCAGGGCGGGGAGGGTGCGTTCGCCCTGGTAGACGGGGATGACGACGGCGACGGAGTGCGGAGCGGAAGTCACAACGCCGGAGCGTAGTGCGCCCGGGACGGCGCAAAGCAGGTCAGTGCGCCGTCAGGGCGCGAAGCCGGTGAGCAGCGGGTCGTCGACGAGGACGGTGCCGAACGTCAGGGTGATCGGGTCCTTGCCCTTGCGGACGGGTGCGACGAGGGAGAGCTGCGCGGTGGACCGCCCCGGTGCCAGCAGCAGGCGGCGATGGGCGGTGAAGTTGGCGCTGCGACTGGTGAGCAGCTCCGACGTGCCGTCGGGCCACTGCACCTTGACCTGCGCGGGCAGGACTGCTCCCGCGATCACGGTGATCGTGACGTTGACGGTCTGCGGGGTCGACATCGGGTTCTCCAGCACCACTGACGGTCGGGCGGCCCGGGGCGAGCCGATCTCATAGCCGACCGGGTGCAGCACGACGCGGCGGCCGAGTTCGTCGAGCGCAGCAGCCCCGTGGGTGGCGCGCAGCCCTTCGGTGTGGGCCCGCAGGTCCCAGAAGCTGTAGCGGTCGTCGGCACTGACGACGGGCTGTTCGCCGAGCAGACGGAGGAGCTCAGCTTCCAGGGCGCGCGCGCTGTCGCCGTACCCGAATCTGTCGAGTTGGATGCCGCTGAAACCGGCTGCGGACACGAGGGTGGTGAGCACGGGGGTCGGGGCCCGCGAGACCGCGACCGGCCAGTCGGAGTCGGGCCGGCCGCGGATCGCTCCGTAGCTCCAACGCAGGGTCGAGGAGTGCAGGTACATCCGGAACTGGTCGGAGTCGCGCATCTTCACGATCGGCCGCGACTCGGGGTAGGGCATGTGGGGCAGCTGGAACACCATCGCGTCGCGGGGCAACCGCTCCTCGAGGGTCGCCACGAACCGGGTGTCGCTGTCCCAGGACGTGGCCACCGCCGCGCGCTGCGCGACCACGTCGGGGGGTGTCTGGTCGTAGAGCCCGACGCCGAGCAGCAGCCCCACGACCAGGCCCGCGGTGGCGCGGTGGAGCGGGAATCCGCGGGCGCGGTGCCAGGCGAGGGCCTCGTCGAGCAGCAGTCCGACGGCAGCGAGCGTGAAGACGGCCAGGAAGATCGAGAGCCGGTTCCAGCCGCGCAGGCTGTCGTTGACGAACAAGGCGAACAGCGTCGCGAAGCCGCCGACGGTGCCAAGGAGCAGGGTCAGGAGCGCCAGGACCCCGAGCCGCCGGTGCACCGGTCCCGGCCCCTCCTCCTTGGCACGGCGTGGCGAGCAGGCGCTGACGACCACGACGCCGAGCAGGAACAGCAGTCCCACCGACGCGATCGCGCCCAACGCCGGGATCTCCGACGGCAACGGGAACACCGTGTCGTAGTAGCGCCGGAAGTGGGCGAGGGTCTCCGACCGGTGGTTGCCCCAGGGCAGCAGCAGCGAGGTCAGCTTGAAGGACGAGAACTCCGTGCCCCGCGCGCCGCGCGACGGCACCACCAGGTTCGCCAGGTGGGCCTGCTGGTAGAGCAGGTTGGGCGCCATGTTGGCGACCATCACCGCGATCAGCCAGCCCTGCGCGACGACGACCCCGACCAGCGCCTTCCAGCGCCGGTGCTGCAGGACGGCGATGAGAGCCGCGGCCGTGAGCAGGAGCAGGGTGAAGACCGAGTAGTACGACGAGGACGCGCCGAGCACGGCGAGGCAGCCGACCGTGCCGGCGTTGCGGGCGGTGAACCAACCGCCCAGCCCGATGGCATCGGGGCGGCGGGACCACAGCCGTTCGCCGGCGAGGACACGGTGCAGGAGTACGGCGGCGAGCGGTACGGCGTAGTAGCCGGCCAGGAACAGGTGGGCCTCACCGCGCCAGAAGTGGTAGGGCGCGAAGGCGTAGAGCTGGGCCAGCACCAGGGCCAACACCCGGCTCATCCCCAGGGTCCTGAACCACCAGGCCGCGGCCAGCGCGATGAGCGGGAAGGTCAGCAGGAAGTAGAGGTTGAGGACCACCGCGAAACTCGAGGTGAACAGCCCCATCCCGGCCATCACGATCAGGTGCAGGTTGTCGGCGATCGGGAAGTCGTTGCCGTGCCGACCCCACGGGGCGCCGACCGCCGGGTTGTCGGAGATCCACCCCGTCTCGAGCAGACCCTTGATGTGCACACTGCCCGCCCTGGCATCGCCGGCATAGCCGAAGGGCACCGAGAGCGTGGCATGGAGCAGGTCGAACACCGGGATGGTGAGCAGCGTCGCGACCAGAGCGACCAGGACGTAGAAGGCGGCACCTTCGACCCGCGGACGGGCCGTGGACGGCGGGCGTTCAGGCGCGGCCGACTGCACCGTTTCCCCAACTGCCGAGTTCACGTGTCGGCCTTCATCCGGCGGCGCCACACGACGTACGCGGCCCGCCGCATCCAGGCGGTGCGCAGGGCGTGGGCGGAGCCCAGCCGCACGTCCCAGGGAGTGACCGCCTCCGGCCACTCGCTCCGGACCCGGGCGTGGAAGGCCGCGGCCTGCCGGGCCTGGGCCGAGGCGAGCTCCACGCTCCACTGGGTGTCGCTGACCCGGAAGGCAGCGAGCGGCTCGGGCAGTGCGACCAGGTCGGCGTGCCGGAGCACCTTGACGTAGAGGTCCTCGTCGATGAGATAGGGCTGCTCGGCGCTCCACCCACCTACTTTGCGGACCAGGTCGGTGCGCAGCAGGTTGCACATCGGCTCGCCGAGCAGGTTGGTCCCCGCCCGGACGGTGGCCTTGACCGCCTCGACGCCCGGCACCAGGCCCGACATCCGACCCAGCCCCCGGGCCCGGAGCAGCAGGCGGTCGGCGGGGTCGACGAGGTCCCGCCGGGCCGAGGCGATGCCCGCGGTCGGGTGTGCCTCCAGGGCCTCCACCTGGCGGGCCAGGCAGGTCGGATAGAGCAGGTCGTCGGCGCAGACCAGCTTGAGGTAACGGCCGCGGGCCTGGTCGGTGACCCGGTTCCAGTTACGTTCGGCTCCTCCCCCGGCCGGGGTGCTCGACAGCAGCCGCACCCGCGGGTCAGCGGTGAAGGCCTCGAGCTCCTCGCGGGTGCCGTCCTTCGAGCTGTGGTCGGCGACCAGCAGCTCGAAGTCCTCGAAGGTCTGCGCCAGGACCGAGGTGAGGGTGCGCGCGACGGTCGACCGGTTCTGGAAGGTGGGGACGACCACGGACACCGTGGGTGCGGTCACGACGGCAGCTCGGGGCGACGGAAGGAGAAGTCGCGGTGCCCGAAGAAGCTCAGCAGGGAGGTCACCACGACGATCACGCCCTGCGCCACCAGCACCTCGAGCCTCACTACCTCGACGAGGAGCGGAAGAAGGGCCAGGTTGACCGCCAGCGCGACCAGATAGACGGTCTCGAAGCGCACCAGGTCCTGCAGGACGTTGCCGCGCACCCGGAAGACGGTCAGCCGGTAGACCACGAAGGCCTCGAGCACCCCCACCACGTGGGCGAACAGGAGCACCACCAGATAGCCCACAGCCGAGCCGACCAGGATCTGCAGGACGGCGAAGACGACGAAGGCGAAGGCGGTGTTGAACGCGCCGATGGCGAGGAAGCGCACCCGCTGGTCCGCGATCAGAGCCGCGATGCGGCCACGACCCGGAACCTCGGCGAGCACGTGCTCCTCCACCAGTCATCAGGTGTCCGCTGCGGCTGGGCGGTCATCGGGTGGTGGGCGATACTGGACTCGAACCAGTGACCTCTCGCGTGTGAGGCGAGCGCTCTAACCAACTGAGCTAATCGCCCTAAGGCGTGCGGGGAACCTTAGCGCAAGGCGATCACGGGATGACATCCCGCGCCCGGTCCACCAACCCGTAGTGGGCCGCCAGGAGCGCGGCCCCCATGAGCATCCCGATGCCGGAGCCGGTGACCAGCCCCGCCCGCCAGGGGTGGGCCTTCGCGCTTTCCCAGGCCTCCTGCGCCTGGGCCTTGGCCCGGTCGAGCCACCGCTCGGCGAAGTCGAACTCCAGGGACCAGATCAGCAGGCCGATGAGGATCGGCGGGATCGTGAACGGCCCGGGCAGGACCGACAGGGCCAACCCGAACGCGATGAAGGCCAGCCCGAGGACGAACACCGTGCCGTGCACGATCAGGTCACCGGCGGGGAGCTTGCGCACGCGTTGCCGGAGCTTCAAGGGAGTCACCGGACCATTCTGGCCGACGACCCGGTCACACGTCACCCTTGACGACCAGCGATCCCTTCGCGATCGGTGGCGCCGTACGCCCCTGCTCGCGGGTCACGATCAGGCTCAACAGGTTGTCGCC
>JANOTZ010000192.1:0-2146 GCA_031416735.1 Frankiales bacterium | reverse complement strand
CGGCACCGACAAGGCCCTCCTGCTCCGGGAGGTGCTGACCGCAGTACGGGCGGCCATCGGAGACGCGTTGCTGTCGCTACGCCTGTCCTGCGACGAACTCGCCCCCTGGGCGGGGATCACCCCCGAGCACGCGACCGACCTCGCCCCCGACCTGGCCGACCTCGTGGACGTGCTCGTCGTCGTCCGCGCCGGACCCTTCGCCGGATCGGCTTACCGGCCGGATGCGCACGTCGACGAGGGCTTCAACGCAGAGCTGTGCCAACGCATCCGCACCGCCGTGGCCCACCGGGCCGTCGCGGGGGGACTGGCCGTCGCCGGAGGGCAGGCCGTCGTGGCCGGACCGGTGGGCTCAGGGGTGGCCGTGGTGCTGCAGGGATCCGTGGTCACCGGTGCCTTCGCGGCGCGGGCCCTGGCCGACGGGGTGTGCGACCTGGTCGAGATGACCCGGGCGCAGATCGCCGATCCTGCGTTGGTCGCCCACCTGCGCGCCGGCACGGCTCCGCGGCCCTGCGTGCTGTGCAACCAGGCCTGTCGGGTCCGCGACGCCCGCAACCCGCTGGTGTCCTGCGTCGGTGAGCCCGGCAGCGGTTACGAGACCACCGCCCTACCCCCAGTCGCCATCGGGGGCGCACCGGACGTGCAGGTCGGCGGGGCACCGGACGTGCTGGTCGTCGGGGGAGGACCGGCGGGGTTGGAGTGCGCCCGGGTGCTGGCTTCCCGGGGTCGACGCGTCGAGTTGCGCGAGGCCTCCGCCGAGCTCGGAGGGGCGGTCAACGACGCCTCTCTCGGTGCCGGCCGGCATCGGCTGCGCGACCTCACGGACTGGCTCGCTGCGGAGTGCACCCGCCTCGGCGTGACTCTGACGCTGAGCACCCCAGTCACCGCGGCCGACCTGGCGTCGTACCCGGGTGAGGTTGTCCTCGCGACCGGCTCCCGTCCCCGCGTGCCCACCAACGCAGGACAGGTGCTCGACAGTCGGGAGGCCTTGCGGGGGCCGGTGCCCGAGGGCCCGGTGCTCGTCCACGACCCGATCGGCGGCCCCGTTGGTGTGAGCGTCGCCGAGAAGCTGGCCGCCGAAGGCCGCGACGTGCGGATCGTCACCGGCGACCCGATCGTCGGCACCCTGCTCAGCCTGAGCGGCGACCTGGCCGACTGCAACACCCGGCTTCAGCGCGCCGGGGTGCCCCGCGAGCTGAAGTCTCTGCTACGCAAGGTAACCGGCGGCACAGCCCTGCTCGAGCACGTCTGGTCCGGCGCGCAGCGCGAGGTCCCCTGCGCCGTCGTCGTCGACTGCGGCCACCGTCTCCCGGAGGAGAGCCTCTACGAGACCGGGATGCCCCGGGCCGGCGACTGCATCGCGCCCCGCACCGTGCTGGAGGCCGTCCTCGAAGGCCGCCGCCGCGCCCTTGAGTTGGTGGCGTCGGAATGAGCCGCTACACACACCTGTTCACCCCGCTTCGCCTCGGGCCGCTCACCCTGCAGAACCGGGTGGTCTTCAGCGCGCACCTCACCAACTTCGCCGCCGACGGGATGCCGACCGAGCAGCACGCGGCCTACTACGCCGCCCGCGCCGAAGGCGGTGCCGGGCTGATCATCACCGAGGAGCACAGCACCCACTCCACGGACTGGCCCTACGAGAAGCTCATCCACGGCTTCGACCCCCGGGTGATCGCCGGCTACCAAAAGATCACCGCAGCGGTGCATGCGCACGGGGTGCCGATCCTCGCCCAGCTCAACCACAACGGCGGTCAGGCCTCGAGCATGTACAGCCGGCTTCCCGTCTGGGCGCCGAGCCCGCTCCCAGACCCGCTGTTTCGCGAGGTGCCAAAAGCCCTTGAGCTGCAGGAGATCCGCTCGGTCGTCGACGGCTATGCGCAGGTCGCCGAGCACTGCATGGCCGGTGGCTTCGACGGCATCGAGCTGCAGTGCTCGCACTCCTCCATCGTCCGCGGCTTCCTCAGTCCCGCCACCAACCACCGGACCGACGTGTACGGCGGAACGCTGGCGAACCGCGCCAGGCTGCTGCTCGAGATCGTCGCGGCCGTCCGGTCCGTGCTGGGACCGGACAAGGCCCTCGGGGTGCGGCTCTGCGGCGACGAGCTCATCGAGGGCGGCACCACCATCGAGGAGGCGGTCGCGGTCGCGA
>JANOTZ010000191.1:0-6063 GCA_031416735.1 Frankiales bacterium | reverse complement strand
CTCGCAGCACCCACCGTCCGCTGGTGGTCGCGGACATGCCGTTCGGCAGCTATCAGGAGTCGCCCGCACAGGCACTGCACAACGCGGTGCGCTTCCTGCAGGTCGGCGCGCAGGCCGTGAAGCTCGAAGGCGGCCGCCGCGTCCTCCCTCAGGTCGAGTTGCTCGTCGACTCCGGAGTGCCCGTGATGGGCCACCTCGGCCTCACTCCCCAGAGCGTCAACACCCTTGGTGGCTACCGGGTCCAGGGCCGCGGCGAGTCCGGCGACAAGCTCATCGAGGACGCCCTGCAGCTGCAGCAGGCCGGCGCCTTCAGCCTGGTGCTCGAGGTGGTTCCGACCGACCTGGCGGAGCGGGTCACCAAGGAGCTGACCATCCCCACCATCGGTATCGGGGCCGGCGCCGGGACCGACGCGCAGGTCCTCGTCTGGACCGACATGGCCGGGCTCACCCCCGGTCCCGGACCAAAGTTCCTCAAGCGGTACGCCGATCTGCGCACCGTCCTCGGCGACGCCGCCAAGGCCTACGCCGACGACGTCCGCGAGGGCCACTACCCGGCGCCCGAACACGGCTACACCTGAGCCCGGCTGACCCAGCCGGTGCCGGTGGCGTCGGGGAACGGCCAACGGGCTCGGAGCGGTGCGGCCACCTTCCCGCCGTACCCGCCACCCGCCGTACCCCTCCTCCGATGATCTACCTCTCGTGGTGACGCGACTTCGCGTGGCGCCCACAACAAGGGGTAGATCATCGGGGAAGCGGGGACGGGGGCCGGTGTCCGGACGGGGGCGGTGTCCGGACGGGGGGCGGTGTCCGGACGGGGGGGCAACTCCGGGGCCGGACAGGGGCAGATTCGGACAAAACGCCCTTATTTCTTGAAGGGTGCTTTCCGGACAGGTGATCTTGGGCCCATGATGCGCGGCATGACTTCGCGCCCCCGGCTCGTCCTCGTCCTGTCCGCCGCCGTGGCCGTCCTCGCGGGCTCCTCCGCGAGCGCCGCCCCGAAGGCCCCGGCACCGACGGCGGTGCAGGAGGTCATCACCATCCAGCGCACCGCCACGACCGGGCTGGCGGCGCTCGCCCTCATCGGCAAGGTGCAGGCGAGCAAGGTGCCCGGCTTCTTCGCGACCGTGGACCGCAGCGCGTCCAACACCCGACTCCGGTCGATCGTGGACTTCAACAGCGTCAGCGGCATCACCCGCTACGGCCACGGCGAGGCCACGCCGCTGTGCGACGCCCCGGTGGTCTGCGCCGTCGACCTCTCCACCGACACGCTGACCTTCAGCATCACCGAGACCTCCGACGCGGACAACAAGGGCGACCGGTGGAGCGGCCTCACCCGCTACCTCGCGATCCGCGGCACCAAGATCGACCTTCAGGTCGCGGCCATCGGCTTCACGGTCAAGCGCCACACCGCTGCCAGCTTCGCCCGGGTGACGCGCGACGACGCGGATGCCGACGGCGTCGGGGTCTCGAACGCGGGGGTCGAGGTCTTCCGGGCCGCCCAGCTGCCCGGCAAGGAGCGCGGGTCGTTCGCCCTCCTGCAGCTGCCGTGCGACGTCGAGGGCGTGGGAGTGGCGACCTTCGCCGCCACCGGTGACCTCGCCCCCAACGTCGTCAACTGCCAGCCCAGTGGACGCAAGGTCGGCGTGGGCGTCGGTTACGTCAGCACCTCGCAGCAGGACGGGGACCACCCGGGCCTCTACAGCCGTACCAGCAGCCGCGCCACCCAGTGGCAGGTCAGCGGCGCGGTGGCCGGCATCTCGGGCACCGCGACCCGGCTGTTCGTCCTCAGCTACTGACCGAGTTGGGCCGACAGCACCGCACGGGCCTCCGCGAGTGACGGGCCGTACCACGTGAGGTGTCGCCCGCTGACGCACGCACTCGGCGCGGCGAAGCACTCCGGCCCATCGGTCGGCGAGAAGGCATACGGCTCGTCGGGCAGCACCACCACGTCGTACGGCGGCAGGTCGGCCAACTCGACCTTCGGGTAGCGCTCCGGGCTGTCGGCGAGGACGTTGTCGACCCCGAGCCGGGCCAGGACGTCCCCGGTGAACGTGCCGGAGCCGACCGCCATCCAGGGGCGCCGCCAGATCGGGATCAGCGCCCGGCGGCGCGGCCCGGTCCACGGCTCGGCCCAGGCCAGCTCCGCCTCCTCGAGCCACCCGGGCCGGTCGAGCCGGCAGGCGGTGAGCATCCGGTCCAGGCTGACCAGCGCCTCCGGAACAGTGCGCGGAAACGTCACCCAGACCGCGAGCCCGGCAGCGCGCAGGGCATCGAGGTCCTCGGGCCGGTTCTCCTCCACGTTCGCCAGCACCAGGTCCGGGGCCAGGTCCACCACAGCCGCGACCGCCGGGTTCTTCGTGCCCCTCACCCGGGTCACTTCCAGGTACGGCGGATGGCTGCACCAGTCGGTCGCGCCGACCAGCAGACCGGGGGCCGTCACGGCGACGGACTCGGTGAGCGAGGGAACGAGGGACACCACCCGCCCGACGGTGACGGGCACCTCGACGAGGGCGCCCGTGTCGTCGTACAACACGGCCCTAGACGTCGGTGACCCGCAGTCCTGCGTGCGCCTGGTAGCGCCGGTTGACCGAGATCAGGTTGGCGGTGAGGGCCTCGACCTGGTGGGCGTTGCGCAGGCGACCGGCGAAGATGCCGCGCATGCCGGGGATGCGGGCGACCAGGGCCTGGACGAGGTCGGTGGCCTCGCGGTCGTCGCCGAGGACCAGGACGTCGGTCTCGACCGTTTCGACGGTCTCGTCGAGCAGCAGCACGGCGCTCACGTGGTGGAACGCGGCTACGACCCGGCTGTCGGGCAGGACCGCGGCGGCCTGCTGGGCAGCGCTGCCCTCCTCGACGGGGAGCGCGAAGGCGCCTTGCTTGTCGAAGCCGAGCGGGTTGACGCAGTCGATGACGACCTTGCCGGCGAGCACGGGCGCGAGGTCCTGGAGCAGCTCCTTGTGGCCGTCCCAGGGCACCGCGACGATCACGACGTCGGCCTGGGCGGCCGCATCGGCGTTGGCGGCGCCGGTCACCGAGTCCGGGAGGCCCTCGGCGGCCTGCTGCGCGCGCTCGGCCGACCGGGAGCCGAGCACCACCGGGTGCCCGGCGAGCGCGAACCGCCGCGCCAACCCCCGCCCCTGCTCGCCCGTGCCTCCCAGGACCGAGAGGACCAGCGTGCTGACATCGGGGACTTCTGCGCTCATGGGGAAGGAGTCTGGCAGGGGGTGTCGAAGTGCTCACCAGCAGGCCTTGGGACCCTGCCAGGAAACCCACAGGTTTTCCGTGCAGGAGATTTCCGCCAGACGGCGAAACTGGACATAGCCGACACGACATCAGGAGTGATCATGAGCCAGCGCGAGGGCCAGCCGGTCCGCCGGCTCCGTGCGCTGCACCCTGTCGTCACGCTCGAGACGGCCGCGACGATCCTGCCCGGCAGCCCCCGGGTCGGTGACCTCGACGCGCTGCTCCGCGAGGTCGACGGCCTGCGCCTCACCCTCGAGACCGACCTGTCGCTTGCGGCCTCCGCCGTCGAGGCGGGCGCTCCCAGCATCGCGCTGGACATCATCGAGAACGACCGCGTCGGCCTGGCCGCTTTCGAGGGCCGCGCACTCGGCCACCTGTCCTCGCTCTCTTCCACTGCCGTCGGTCGCCGCCGCTTCCGGGTGCCCGCCGCCCCGTTCGTGGCCGCTGCGGCCATGGTCGGTTTCCTCGTCGGCGTCGTGCCCAACGCCGCCGGCCCGGACGAGGTCACCACCTCCACCGTGGGCGCCAACGGCAGCCTCACCCAGCTCCAGAACTTCGCCGCCGACGGCCACACCAGCCAGGTCCGGGCGGCCTCCGCCACCTTGCACCAGCAGCTCCTCGCGGTGGTGGCCGCGGCTGGCTCCGACCCGGCCGCGGCCCAGCAGGCCCTGCTGCTGCTGAGCGATGAGCGCGACGCGATCGTGCAGAGCGGTGACAGCTTCGCCCTGCATGACGTGCTCGTGCAGTCGACTGCCCTCGCCAACCGGATCCGCAACGCGATGCCGGCGACGATCCGCAAGAGCGTGCCTGTGGCTCCGTTCGTCGTGGTGCCCACAGCCACCCCGTCCGCGTCGCCCAAGCCTTCGGCCAAGCCGACGCCCTCCGCGACACCGTCGCCGACCGCCTCGCCGGCTGCCTCGCCGTCACCGTCGGCGTCCCCGAGGGCGACCAGCTCGCCCAGCAGCGAGCCTGGCGTCCTGCCCTCCGCCCCGACCGGCAGCGGCAACTAACGCGCGCCGGCCGGATCAGGCCAGCACGAAGCGCACAGACCTGGTCTCCGGGTCGGCCTGCTCCAACCGGACCCGGACGGTCTGCGCCAGCGGCGGGTGCAGCGCGTCGAGCCTTCCGCGCACGGCCGGGTCGGTGAGCTGCACCGTCCCGCCCTTGCCGTTGGACTCCACGACCACCCCGACGAACACCTCACCGACCCGGTGCTGCAGCACCATCGCCTCGGCCAGGTCCACGATCGCCCGGTCGAGCGCCCGGGCGCGGCCGTCCGCGGCGGCCATCTCCTCCGGCAGCCTCGGCAGGGCAGCGCGAGCCCACTCGGGGACCGGCGTCCCGGCACACAGCGCCAGGCAGATCTCCCCGACATAGCGGTCGACGAGCCGTCGCAACGGCGCCGTGCAGTGCGTGTACGGCGCAGCAACCGCACTGTGCAGCAACAGCTCCGGAGGGCTGCCGTCGAAGGCCGTATAGGCGGCACCCCTCAGCAACCGGGCGGCGAGGGTCAGGACAGCCGCCGCCGCCGGCTGCTGAGGGTCCATTCCACTCACGATGTCGCCGTAGCCCGCGTCGTCCGGCCAGTCGACCCCCAGCGCAATAGCACTTCGCCGCAGGCTGGCGACCGCCTCCTCGTCGGGGGTCGGGAGGGTGCGCAACAGACCGATCTGCCCGTCGAGCATGAGCCGCGCAGCTGCCATCCCGGTGAGCAGGCTGATCTGGGCGTTCCACTGCTCCGCGGGCAGCTGCGCGCGGAACGTGAGGTGACCCTCGCGGTCGACCTCCTGCTCGGGAGTGGCCAGGTCCACCGCTCCGCGCCGCCGGGCGGCCTCGAGCCGTTTGAGGCCGATCTCCTTGAGTAGCAGGAGATCTGGGGTCGCCGTCCCGTCGTCGATCTGCTGTTGCACCGATGCGTAGTCGAGCTTGCGGCGACTGCGGACCTGAGCCCTCCGCACGTCCGTGGCGGTGAGCTCCCCGGTGTGGTCGAGGTCGAGTGTCCAGACCAGCGCGGGCCGCACCTGGTCCGGGAGCAGGCTGGCGCGTCCCTCGCTCAGGACCGATGGGTGCAGCGGCGACTTGCGGTCCGGGGCGTACAAGGTCTCGCCCCGCCGGTGGGCCTCCCGGTCGATCAGCCCACCCGGTCGGACGAAGGCGGCCACATCCGCGATGGCGTAGAGGACCCGGTAGCCGCCTTCCGTCCGGCCGAGGGCCATCGCCTGGTCGAGGTCGGTGCTGTCCGGCGGGTCGATGGTGAGGAACGGGACGTCGGTGAGGTCCTCGCCTCCGGCGGTCACGGTGGCGCTGGCGCTGGCGGTCTCCGCCTCGCGCAGGACCTCCTCGGGGAAGGCGTCCGGGACATAGAGCTCGAGGTTCAGCGCGTCCCAGCCAGGGATCGGATCGGGCAGATGCACGCGGGGGCTGAGCACACCGAAACTGTAGAACGCTGCCGACCCCCGCCCCGGCGACTGGCCGCGTGGCCGCCCGGCTGACTGCCCAGCCTTCGCCTAAGGAATCCGAACGGCTCACCGTCCGGCTCACCGTCCGGCTCTCCATCCGGCTCACCGTCCGGCTCTCCATCCGGCTCTCCATCCGGCTCTCCGACGGCCGCGGCAAAGTTGCTCGAGATTGGTCCTGTGGACATCGCGTTTCTGTCGATGATCGTATGTATGTTTTGGAGATGACCGACTCCGACTTCGCCTCCGAGTGGACCTCTCGTCCAGTCCCCCAGGCCCTCACCGCCGTGAAGCTCGCGGCGCTGGTCGACCGGTCCCTGGATGCGATGGACACCCTGCTGTTCACCACCACCCCCCGCGAGGA
>JANOTZ010000190.1:0-9039 GCA_031416735.1 Frankiales bacterium | reverse complement strand
GGTTTGGGATGCAACCCGAAAGCCGGCACGCCCCGTGGTGGGTCGCGCCAACTCCCGACCCCCTCTCCGCTCACGGCGGGACGAGGCGTCACCTGCGGATAAGTCGTTTCCGGAAGCGTGCGGGCGTCAAGGACGGAAGCGAGCGGGCCTCCAGCAGGTCAGCCGTAGACGAGGCGGGTGACCCACTCGGCGACCAGGGCGGGCTTGGCCTCACCCTCGATCTCGACCGTGACGGTGCGGGTGACCTGCAGGGTGTTGGGGTCCTTCTGCTCCACCGCGGAGATCACGCTGTTGGCGCGGATCTTCGCGTCGACCTTCACCGGGTTGATGAAGCGGACCTTCTCGAAGCCGTAGTTGACGCCCATCAAGATGCCCTCGAGGGACTTCGGGTCCTGAGGGACCGTCGCCATCAGGGCTGTGAGCAACGACAGCGTCAGGAACCCGTGGGCGATCGGCACGCCCCACGGCGAGAGCTGGGCGCACTGCTCCGGGTCCACGTGGATGAACTGGCGGTCCTCGGAGACCTCGGCGAAGGCGTTGATCCGCTGCTGGTCGATGAGGAACCAGTCGCCATCTCCCTGGGGCTTGCCGACGGAGGCCTGCAGGACTGCGTACGCGTTGTCACCATGAGTCATGCCGGTGATCCTCCCAGATGACGTTCGGCCAGTTTCGTCAGCACCAGGTCGGCGAGACCATCAAGGGACGACACCCCCAGGACGTCGGTCTCGGTGAGCTCGACGCCGAGCGCATCCTCGAGGTCCATGACCAGCTCGACCACGACGAGCGAGTCGGCGCCCTCGAGGTCCTCGACGGCGAGGAGCTCAGCCCGCTCGCGCACCACGGCCAGGACCTCATCACGTTCCACCCCCTCAGGCTAGTTCTTTGTGACTGTCCTTCCCGACCCCAGTCCTGCCGATGGTCCACCGAGGCGCCTTGCCCGGGGAGGCTTGGCAGACGGGAGTGCCATGACCGATGTTGCACCCCGCCGCGCTGCCCCGACATACCCCCGCTGCCTGGCCGGCAGCACCGTGCGGGAGGTGTGCGCCGGGCTGGTCGAGGACCTGCACGAGCGCTGGGACCTCCCGTCGGTGTACCTGCTCATCGACGGCCGGCTGCGGTGCCAGGCCTCGCGTGGCTACTTTCAGGTCTCCGACGGCTTCCCGCTGTCCGTCGGCGTGATCGGCCGGGTCGTCAGGAACGGCGCCATGGAGGTCATCGAGGACGTCTCGGTCGACCCCGCGTTCGTCGCGGCGATCCCCGGGCTCCGGGCAGAGGTCTGCATCCCGGTGCGGGTCCACGGTCGGGTCGTCGGCGCCGTGAACCTCGAGACGACGACGTGCCTGGACCCAGCGGCGATCGCCGACCTGGAAGCCGGTGCCCTGGCCCTCGGGCAGCAGCTGGAGGTGCTCGGCGGCCTTCCGGAGCCGTCGCTGTCCGAGCGGCTCGGAAGGATCTCCGTCGAGCTGGCCAGCCAGACCGACGAGCACGTCGTCGAGCAGCTCGCCGTCATGGCCGCGATCGAGCTCTCCGGGATGAGCAGCGCCGCCCTGGCGCTTCCGCACCAAGACGTCTGGTCGGTGCGGTACGCGGCCGGGCCACTGGTCGACGTCCTACGGGCATGGGGGGATGCCGACCTCGCCACGCTCTGCGGTGTCCAGACCGCCGCATCGTCCTACTTCCCCGACGGCGAGCACGTCCCCGACGGATATGGCTTTCTCGCCAACCGCATCCGTGCACTGTCGGTGCAGCCGCTGATGGTGGCCGGTCGGGTGGCGGGCCAGCTGATCACCGCCGACTCGCGCGCCATCCCACACGACTCGGCCCTGACCACGACGATGGAGCTGCTGGCGAGCCAGACCGCTGCCACGCTCGCGATGGTTCGCACCATGGACGCCCTCAGCCGGCAGGCGAGCCAGGACCCGTTGACAGGCCTGACCAACAGACGCCGGATCCTTGAGGACCTGCAGGCCGCGATCGCCACGGCCGGCCGGCCACAGGCAGCGCTTGTCCTGCTCGACCTCGACGGCTTCAAGTCCGTGAACGACCACCACGGCCACGCCGAAGGCGATGCACTGCTCTGCGCGGTCGCCCGCCGGCTCGTGGCGAGCGCCCGGGACGGGGACGTGGTCTGTCGGCTCGGTGGCGACGAGTTCGCCGTACTGGTGCGGGAGATCACCGACGAAGCCCATGCCCTTGCCGTGGGTCGTCGTCTGGTGGCGGCGGTCACCGCCGAGACCGACAACGTCTGCCACCCCTCGGTCGGAGCCAGCGCCGGTGTCCGCCTCATCACCGGCGACTCCACCAGCAGCCTGCTGGTGGACGCCGACGCGGCCCTCTACACCGCGAAGCGCTCCGGCCGCGGCCACACGGTCCTCTGGGAGCCGTCCCTGCGACAGGAGGGGCTGGACCAGGACGCCCTCATCGAGGACCTGAGGGCGGCACTCAAACGCGACGAGCTCACGTTGGTCTACCAGCCCATCGTCGACATCCACACCTTGCAGGTGCGCGGACTCGAGGCCCTGGCCCGATGGAACCAACCCCTCCGAGGTTCGGTGCCTCCGGCGACGTTCGTGGCGGCAGCCGAACGCGCGGGCATGGTCGGCGAGCTGACCCGATGGGTGCTCCGCACCGCCTGCCGGCAGGCAGCCATGTGGAGTCCGGAGGTCAACGTCGGGCTCAACATCAGTGCTGCGCAGCTCATCGACGACCAGGTCGTGCACGACGTGCGGCAGGCCCTCGCCGACTCGGGGCTCGCGGCCGCGCGGGTCGTCCTGGAGGTCACCGAGACGTGCGCCGTCGGAGACCTGCCCCTCGCCAAACAGACCCTCGAGGCCTTGGCGGAGCTGGGCGTCGGTCTGGCCCTGGACGACTTCGGCACCG
Organism: Frankiales bacterium; assembly: GCA_031416735.1. Taxonomy (GTDB): domain Bacteria; phylum Actinomycetota; class Actinomycetes; order Mycobacteriales; family SCTD01; genus RYN-111. Next base: position 6,159 of record JANOTZ010000190.1, on the reverse strand, counting down.
GCTACTCCAGCCTCACGCATGCCCATGAGCTGCCCTTCGACATCCTCAAGATCGACCGGTCGTTCGTGGCTGCCGCGGCGAGCGGAGACCGCCGGGCGACCGCCACCATCGCTGCCGTGTGCGCCCTGGCCAGCCGCCTGAACGTCGACGTCGTCGCCGAGGGGGTCGAGGACCTGGGGGACCTCGCCGCGCTCACCGCCCTCGGCTGCACCCACGCGCAGGGCTACGCACTGGCCCGACCGCTCCTGGCCCAGGACGTGACCGCAGCACTGGCCACCGCGGGCGACTGGGTGATCGGTTCTCCACGGAGAGCGGTCCTTGCCGCCGTACCCACTCCTCGGGAGAACACGAGGTCGCAGGCCGAGGCGGAGTGAGCGGCTCACTAGGCTCGGCTGCGTGGACCTCGCCGATGACCTCGCCCTCGCCCACCAACTTGCCGATGCCGCGGATGCGATCACCCTGGCCCGGTTCCGCGCCCTGGACCTCCAGGTCGCAGCGAAGCCGGACCTGACGCCGGTCAGCGACGCAGACCTCGCCGTGGAGGAGACGATCAGGGCGCTGCTTGCGCAGGCCCGCCCAGACGACGCGGTCCTCGGTGAGGAGCACGGCGTCACCGGCGAAGGTCCGCGCCAGTGGGTGCTCGACCCGATCGACGGGACCAAGAACTTCGTCCGCGGCGTGCCCGTCTGGGCCACCCTCATCGCGCTCCGCATCGACGGCCGCGTCGACGTCGGAGTGGTCAGCGCACCGGCCCTCGGGCGGCGCTGGTGGGCTGCCCGCGGACACGGGGCGTTCGCCGACGGCCAGCCCATCGCGGTGTCGCGCGTCGCGAAGCTGTCCGACGCCCACCTGTCCTACTCCTCCCTCACCGGATGGGAGAAGCAAGGCCGGCTCGAGGGACTCCTGCAATTGTCGCGAGATGCCTGGCGTATCAGGGCTTTTGGGGACTTCTGGTCGCACGTGCTCGTTGCCGAGGGGGCCGTCGACGCCTCCTTCGAACCCGAGGTGTCGCTCTGGGATCTCGCCCCCTTGCAGGTCATCGTCGAGGAGGCCGGCGGGCGCTTCACCACCCTGTCCGGCGAGGCCCGCCCCGACGGCGGCAGCTGCGTCTGCAGCAACGGCCTGCTGCACGACGAGGTGCTCGCCGGCCTGCAGTCGCGGTGAGCCCCCGGCTCCTCGGGACGCTCCTCGCGCTGGTGAGCGCCACCAGCTTCGGGGTGATGCCCGTCCTCACCAAGGTCGTGTACGACGATGGCGCGGGCGTCGCCGGTGTGCTGTCCGTCCGGTTCTCCCTCGCCGCCGTGGTGCTGCTGCTGATCGCCCGTCTGCGCCGCGAGGCACTCCCCCGCGGACGCCAGCTCGTCGTGCTGTTCCTGCTCGGCGCCATCGGCTACGTCCTCGAGTCGTTCTGCTATTTCGCCGCCCTGACCCGCATCTCCGCCGGCCTGACGGCGCTGCTGCTCTACCTCTATCCCGCGCTCGTGGTCGTCCTGGCCGCCACCCTCGCCCGCACCCGCCCCTCCCGGAAGGCGACGGTCTGCGTCGCTGTGGCGACTGCCGGGACGGCGCTCACCATCGGCCCGGTCAGCGGCGGCCAGTGGACCGGGGTCCTGCTGGGCCTGGCGGCGGCCCTGTCCTACTCGATCTACATCATCGTTTCGAGCCGGCACGTCACCGGGGTCGGGCCGTTCGCCACCTCCGCCGTCATCATGGGCGGGGCGGCGATCGTGTACGACGTCGCAGCCGTCTCGACCGGAGCGGACCTGCCTTCGTCGGGACGGGCCTGGACCGCGTTGGTCGCCGTGGCGCTGGTGGGGACGGTCATCGCGGTCAGCGCGTTCTTCGCCGCCCTCGAGCTGCTCGGACCGGCCGACACCGCGGTCATCTCGACGTTCGAGCCGGTGGTCAGCGTGGTCGTCGCGGCGGTGGCTCTCGGCGAGGACCTGTCGCCCGTGCAGCTGGTCGGTGGCGCGCTGGTCCTGGCCGCGGTCGCCACCCTGGCCCGCGCGCCTTCGCGGATGCCGCTCGACGCACCCTGAGCCACAGGGCAGGTAGCCGCGCGTGGGCACGGGTCCGCGAGGTGCCACGCGCCCGGCGTTCCGTTGCAGGTCAGGCCGGTTCGAGCACCGGGTCGACCTCGCGAGCTTCCCACCGGCGGAGCAGCCAGGGAGTTACCGCAAGCGCCGCCGCGTCGAACCAGGCGTAGCCCCCCGCGACGCCGCTCGGTGGGTTGCCGATCGCGATCAGCCCGGTCGGATCGTGCTGCTGCCAGGCCCAAGTCCCGAGCGAGGTCCCGACGATCTCGAGGTAGGACACGATGAGGAACGCCCCGGCATAGAGCAGCGGGCTCCGGCCGTAACGCACGAAGACCAGCAGGCAGCCGAACCAGAACGCGCCCAGCACGTCCAGGGTGGGAGACAGCGTCAGACCCCAGAGCGCCCAGGCGCCGCAGGTGGTGAGGGTCACCGGCAGCAGCCACGTCGACCGGTGCGCCCAGGCGGACCGGCCGATGGCGAGCGCGGCGAGGTAGACCAGCCCGTGGCCGGGAGGGACGAAGGCGGGCACGTTCTCGAGCCGGTAGACGTAGACCCCGAGCCAGCCGGCGAAGACGTACTCGACCGCCGACGCGAAGACGACCACCACCCCGACCTGCACGCGCACGGTCCGCGACTCGGCGCGCAGCAGCACCAGCAGCAGGGCCCAGCTGCCGAGACCGAGCAGTCGCTGCTCCGACAGGGAGGCGCCGACATCGAGGCCGAGCACTGCGGCGGCCCACAGGACGACGATGACGGGGATGGGTGGGCGCACCGGTCCAATGTGGCAGATCGGACTCCCGCCACGTCAGCGAGTCGCCGATCCGAGACCGGCTCAGTGCTCGCCGATCCGAGACCGGCTCGGTGCTCCCGATCCGAGACCCGCTCAGCGAGTCCCCAACCGGCTCAGTCCGACGGGCGGGGTTCGGCGTCGGCGCGCGGAAGCGGCACCGGCAGCGGATCGGGCACCAATCGCCGTACCAGGTCGGTGAACTCGGCGAAGTCGAAGGGCTTGGTCAGGACCGCGCTGGCTCGAGCCCTCCCCGGGGCGCTCTCGAGCTCAATGAGCGGCTTGCCCGAGACCATCATGCGTGGGATCGAGGCCGTCCGCTCCGAGGCGTCGAGGACCTCCGCGACCGCCCAGCCGTCGAGGTCGGGCATCATCACGTCGAGGGTGATCAGGGCGAGGTCCTCAATCGCGGCGATCCTCAGCGCCGCCGCTCCGCAGTCGGCCTGCAGGACGCGATAGCCCTCGAGCTCCAGCATCACCGCGATGAGCTCGCGGATCGACGTCTCGTCGTCGACGACCAGCACGGTGCGGGTGCGCGCGAAGTCGCTCAGCGTCTCAGATGCGCTGTGACTGACACCCATAGGCCGAAGGTAGGCCACTCACGGCGCTGTGTTCAGGAAACCGGATGACGAGACCGGACCGACATCGTGCCCACTTCGAACCAGACGACCTTGCCGAAAGGGTCGGGAAGGACGCCCCAGGCGGTGGCGCAGGCGTCGAGGAGGTACATGCCGCGGCCGTTGAGGGCATCGAGGTCGTGCTGCGCGTGCAGCACCGGGCGGCGGCTGTTGTCGTCGCCGACCTCGACCCGCACGCCGGTCTTGGAGCAGGTGACGGTCAGGCGGGCCGCGCTGCGACCGTGCAGCACCGCGTTCGTGACGACCTCGCTGGTCAGCAGGACAGCAGTGTCGGTGAGGTCCCTGTCGAGCCCGGCAGCGGCGCAGAGCCGGGTCGTGAACTTCCGGGCGTGATGTGCGGCGGTCGGGTCGGAGGGCAAGGTGAGGAACTCGTTGCGAATGCTCATCACCACCTCGAATTCCTCCTCATAGGTGGCCTATACCCAAAAAACCGCGGTCCGGACGCTCGCGGGGGGATGGACTTCACTCAGGCCCTGCTTCGAGGTCGCAGGACGAGGATCGCGACATCGTCCTCGGAGGCGTCGGGCACCATCGCGGCCAGCAGTCGGTCGCTGACCTCCTCGACCCCGGCGTCCCCAGCGGCGGCCAGCGCTTCGGCGAGCCGAGCCAGCCCGACGTCGAGGCTCTCGCCACGACGTTCGACCAGGCCATCGGTGTAGATCAGCAGCTCACTGCCGTCCGGCAGGTCCGCGACACGGTCGAGCCGTTCGGTGTCCGGGTCGAGTCCGAGCAGCAGGTCGGAGTTGTCCTCCAGGATCTGGACCGTGCCGTCAGGCAGGCGCAGCAGCGGCGGCAGGTGCCCGGCACTCGACCAGTGGACCCGGCGGACCCCCCGGCTCCCGTCGGCGGGACTGGCGTCGATGCGGGCCACCAGGGCGGTGGCGAACGTGTCCAGACCGAGCCGGGCGATCGCCTTGTCGAGCCGGGTGAGCAGCAGGGCCGGGCCGTCGTCACTGTCCACCGCGAGCCCACGCAGCAGGCTGCGTAGCTGGGCCATCGCGGCCGCGGCCTTCAGGTCGTGGCCGGCGACGTCGCCGACGGAGACCACGGTGGCGCCGCTCGCGCTGTCGAAGGCGTCGTACCAGTCGCCGCCGACCTGGGCCTCGTGCACGGCCGGCAGGTAGCGGAAGGCGATGTCCAGGTCGTTCGGGGTCGGTGGCTGGGTCAGCAGGTTGCGCTGCAGCGCCACCCCGAGCCGCTGGAGCGACAGCTCGCCCTTGCGTTGCGCCTCGGCGATCCGGATCCGGTCGAGGGCCTGCGCGCACTGCGCCCCAAAAGCGTCGATGACCGTGAGCTCGTCCTCGGTGAACTCGCGTTCCTCGACCCAGGAGACAGCGAGGGCGCCCAGCAGGCGGCTGCCGACCTTGAGCGGGGAGAACACCCAGGCGAGCCGCTGGGTCGCGTCGTACAGCGGTCCCATCCCCGGGGTGAAGGCCAGCCCCGATGCCCTGGTCGGCAGCACGAGGCGTTCGCCCGTCCGGGCCACGTGCGCGGCCGGCAGCGGGTCGTCGACGGACAGCATGCCGAAGGCGCCCTGGACGTGCTCACCGAGCCGGTCGCTGACCGAGACGCGGAGCATCCGCCTGCCGCCCTGGTCGTGGACCACCACAGCGCCACCATCGGCCCCCAGGACCGGCAGGCCCCGGTTGATGACGATCTCCGTCAGGTCGTCGACGTTCTCGGCACCGACCAGCTCCAGGGCGATGAACGCCAGGCGCTGCAGCCGGGCCTCAGCCCGGCGCTCGGACTCCCGCAGGGCCGCCAGGTCCTCGCGCGCCACCCGCTGGGCTTCTCCCAGGGTCAGCAGTGACAACTGAGCGGACGCCGCTCTGGTGAGTACCCGCAGGAGCTCGCCCTCGTCGCCGCTCCACGACCGTGGTGCGACGTCCATCACGCAGAAGGCGCCTACCGCCCCGCCGTCGGCGTCCAACAACGGCCGGCCGATCCAGGCCCCCACGCCCCCGGAGGTCTCCTGCTCCAGGACGAGGGCGGCCGGGCCGTGCTGGACCTGACGGCAGATGGCCTCCTCCGCGCTCCCCCGACTGTCCAGCCCGAGACTCGACAACCAGACCACCTCGGTGTCATCGGTGATCGCCAGCAAGGCCCGGGGCGCGTGCAGCAGACGTGCCGCCAACGCGGCGAGCCCGTCCCAAAACTCCTGGGTGGCGCTGTCGAGCAGCAAGGTGGCCCTTACGGCCGCCCGACGATCTGCTTTCTCCCAGGAAAGGGCAGAAGGCGGAGGAGGGCTCACTTCACGATCATGCCTGACTTGTGATCAAGCGTCGACCACCGCACACGGGCCTCCCGGGCCGGTGTTGGCGTCAGTGGGTCGCGTGGCGGTCCCGAAAGTCCCTGGCGAGGAGGGTGATGAGGGTGCCGACCGCACCGATGATGCACAGCAGCCCGACGATCGAGGCGAGGTTGGCGACCGCCTGGCCGGGGTCGCCCCACCCCTTGTGCTCGTCGTAGTAGGCGGCGAACGAGCCTGCGACGACGGCGCTGAAGGCGAACATCGCAAGGACGACGAGCTGACGACGATTCGACATGGCTACCCCCAGCAGTCGTCAGCCCATCATCCGCGCGAGCGCTCCTGCTCGCCATGGGCCTCCTGCCCCAGGGGCACCGGGAGTCCGACCGGGCAGGACACTCCGGTGCCACCAAGTCCGCAGTAGCCACCGGGGTTCTTGTCGAGGTACTG
>JANOTZ010000189.1:0-3078 GCA_031416735.1 Frankiales bacterium | reverse complement strand
GCCCTGAGCGGTCAGGGCCGCGACCGCCGTGCCCGCGACGGGGAGGCCGTGTTGTTGCCACTGCTCGGTCGCGACCTTCAACGCGGCGGTCTTCCCGGACCCGGCCGGTCCGGTCACGACCTCGACCGGACGGCTCGCGGTGAGCAGCGCGAACGCGACCCGCTGCTGATCCGGACGCAGACTGCTCCGTGCGATCGCGGCCGCCGCCCTCCCCCGATCAGTCACTGCCAGGACGCTGTCGGTACGGCCCGCGAGGGTGAGCGCGTGCTGCTCCACGAGGATCATGTCGACGGTGGTGTAGGCGCGACCCTGTTCGTTGATCACCGGCACCACGTCCGCGCTGGCGACCAGGTTGCTGGCAAGGGTCAGCAGCTGGGCGGTGCTGACCTGGGCGCCGGCCGGCAGTCGGCTGCACAACTCCCGCAGCACCGTGCCCTGGGTGAAGGTCGCGGTCTCCCTCGTGACCCCCTCCCCGCTGAGCACGTCCCGGACCAGCCCGGCTGTGTCGACTGCGGCGGGCTCGTGCCGCTGGGCGAGCAGCTTCTCGAGGGCTTCGGGGCCGAAGCCGGACTCGGTGGCTTGCCCGACCCACCGATCCCGCAGCGAGGTGAGCGCAAGGTGTTGCTTGGCGGGGCGGGTGATCAGGCACGCCGCTTTCGCCGCGATCGTCCGGGCCCGACCCCTGCTCTTGGGGCTGTCGGGCTGGTGGGTGGCGAGGTGCTGTTCGATCTGGATCCGCCTGGTGCTGAACAGCCGCCGGACCTGCAGGGGGATCCCGGCGATCTCCGCGACACCCTTCTCGACGCCGGTCCACCCGACGCCGAGCCGGGCGGTGAGCTCGGCGCGGAGCCGGTGCTGGTAGAGGTAGCTGGCGGTGGTGGCTTCCCGATGCAACGTCCGGCTGTCCAGGGCCGACCAACGTCCGTCGACGCCGTGGGTGAGGTTCGCGATCACGACGTGGGTGTGCAGCTGCGGATCGGATGCCCGGCTGGTCGAGTGCTCGAAGGCGGCGGCGATCAGCCCGGACGTGGCGATCCGTGGGGCGCGTTGCCCGTCGCCTTGATGTCCGCGGGCGGCGCGGGCGGCGAGCTGCTCCAACAGCCCGACCGCGTCGCCGACCGCCGCCCGATGAGCAGCCCGGACCTGCTGCTGGACCTCCGGGCTTCCGAGGGCCATCAGGACGCTGACCGACTTGGGGGCGCTGAACGTGGCGTCGAAGCCGCTGCGCCGCTGGTCGACCCTGCTGCCGCCCGGGCTGTCGGGGTAGCGCCATACCGGCCGCGTCAGTTGCTCGCCGACGAACCGGCCCTCGAGCAGCTCGCGCAGCACCGGACCGCCTTGCTCGGCGGTGAGCGCACCGGTCAGGCCGAGGGCGGTCGCGCCTCGGCCGAGCCACTGCCCGGGGGCGTCGTGACCGTTGACGTAGTACCCGACACCGTCCCGATCGGGCTGTTGATGTTCGTGTTCGCAGCCGGCTTCCTTCTGCAGGTAGTAGCCGGCTGCTCCGCCGCCACCGGACAGCGCCGCGATCGTGATCACCGCACACCCGCCAAGATGGCTGGGACGGCGGATCGGCGCCCGAGTCTGGGAGGACGACCCGGTGCCCCAGACGGGACCAGGCACCCGCCCCGGGGCAGCACGACCCGGCCGGGCGCGACGGCGACCGGACGACGAAGCTCGGCGGCGGGGTGCTGACGGTGGACCACGACGGCAGGCTCGGAGTCGAGCGCACCAAAAGCGCACGGAAAGCGCCCGACGTCGTCCCCGACGACCTCGTGCGCCCAAGAACCAAGGCTCACATTGTGCGTGAACGAGCGCGTTTGCACCAGCCCGGACCGTCCCGAACGGGCGCCCTAAGTTCGCCACCACGAACCCCAGAAGCGCGCCAGCGGAGCGCGCTCGACAAGCGCCCCACGGGCAGTCGTGCGGAAGTCGTGCGCTATCCGTGCGCTATCCGTGCGCTTTTGGTGCGCACCGCGCACCAGCCTTCTCGGACGTGCAGGCCGGAGCACGGCCAGCCGCGCAGAGCCCGGCGGCCCCGTCGGCTTTGGCGCACGACTCTGCTGGCAGACGCTGGGGACACAACCCCGTGGTAGCCACGACCCATCGCCGAGACGCTGGTGCCCCGCCCCAAGGCATTGTCCGGGGCGCACGACACCCGTCGTTATCCACAGGCAAGCCCGGTCGGGCTTCTCCTGGCGCCCGACACCGGCGACCGTCATGGGTGTGAACGATGACAACCCGCCGGGCGAGGAGTTCGACCCCGAAGCCTTCGGAACTTTGCCGCCGCCGCGTACGACCGGTGGCGAGCAGCTCACCCTCGCACTGCTCGAGGACGTCGCCGCCGTGCTCCACCGGCACGGCTACCCACCGCTCCGCGGCTACGCCCTGGCCGAGCTCACGGCCAGCCTCTACCGCCTGCAGAACCCCTGGGGTTGACCGCCACGGACAGCCTCACGTACCCCGGGCGCAACCCCGTATCGCAGATACCGTGGTGTGCCAAGCGAGGAGGAGGGGGAGAGCGACGACCTGGTCACGGCGGCGGGACGGGCTTCGAGTAACGACGCGTACCTTCGGACATGTGACCTGAACCTCTTGAACTGGAGCAGGCGCTTGTCACCTCCCAGACTCCCCGGATCCGGCGTAGTTCGCAGTCTCGTAGGCTGGCGACCATGAGCGGCGGGCGCATCTTCGACCGGCCCGGACATCCACCAGTGGATCAACCGCCGCCACCTGGCACGGTTCTCCGCCCGCTCAAGGTGACACGCCTCGCCCAAGCCGTGACCGCCCTCGCTCTGACCCTGAGCCCTCTCGCAATCCTCCCGGACAGCGCGGCATGGGTCGTGGCTCCAGTCGCCGTACTCCTGTCCGTTCGCGGCTTCAACGCTGGGACCGTCCGCATCGAGGTCGATGGCCTTGTGCTGACGGGGCTACTGCGAACGCGATCACTTCGCCGCGACCAAGTCGAATCGGTCGACTACTGGCTGGTGCGGTGGCGAACGTCAGGGGGGCACCTCCGTCGGTGGCATCTTTGGCCTTACTGGCAGACCGGCATCATGTGGCCTGGCGTCTCGATCC
>JANOTZ010000188.1:0-5084 GCA_031416735.1 Frankiales bacterium | reverse complement strand
TGACCTGGCCCTTGAAGGCGACCTTGTCCTTGCGGCCCTTGAGGTATTTGCCGATCTCGAGGTCGTAGGCGGCGATGCCGTACTCGAAGAGGCAGGCGTTGATGAGGTTGTAGAGCGGCTGTCCCAGGTAGAAGGGCGCCCAGCGCTGGTCCTCGTCGACGCGCATGATCCCGTAGCCGAGGTCGTTGTCGCGGCCGAGCACGTTTGTGTAGGTGTGGTGCAGCTCGTTGTGCGAGTGCTTCCACATGTCCGAGGGCGTGGCGTTGTCCCACTCCCAGGTCGTCGAGTGGATCTTCGGGTCGCGCATCCAGTCCCACTGGCCGTGCATGACGTTGTGCCCGATCTCCATGTTTTCCAGGATCTTTGCCACGGACAGGCCGACCGTGCCGGCGAGCCAGGCGGGCGGGAACAGCGAGAACAGCAGGACGCCGCGGCTCGCGAGCTCGAGCTTGCGCTGCACGTCGATGACCTTGCGGATGTACGCCGCGTCGCGCTCACCCCGACTGGCCACGATCTGGGCGCGGATCGCGTCGAGCTCCACTCCGAGGTTCACGATGTCCTCGGAGGTCAGGTGGGCGATCGGGTTGTCGGTCTTCTTCTGCAGGGCAGTCATGCTGGACTCCTCGGGGGCAGGGAACGTCAGAGGTCTAGAGGTCCGGAGGTCTAGAGGTCTAGGTCGCAGCGGCCGGCGGCCGCGTTGATGCAGGTCTGGATGAGCACGCCGTCGCCGGGTGCTGCGGTAGTCACGTCTCCGGTGCGCAGGTCGCGGACCGCGCCTTCCCGTAACGGGATGACGCAGCCGAAGCAGATGCCCATCCGGCAGCCGGAAGGCATGAGCACGCCGGCGGCCTCGCCGGCGGTCAGCAGGGGCGTCGCGCCGTCGGCCTCGATGGTCGTGCCGGTCCGGGCGAAGGTGACCGTGCCACCCTCCCCGGCGACGAGCACGGACGGGCGGAACCGTTCGGTGTGCAGCCGGTCCGCAAGTCCCAGTGCGGTCCAGTGGGCCTCGAGGGCGTCGAGCATCCCGGTCGGCCCGCAGGCCCAGGTCTCCCGCTCGGCGAGGTCGGGCACCAGCGCGGCCAGGTCGGCGGCGCCGAGCATCCCAACGGCATCCGTGTGCTGTTCGACCAACCGGAGCCGGCCGTCCTCGGCGAGCCGGCGCAGCTCGCCACCGAAGACGACCTCGGAAGGCGTCGGTGCGGAGTGCACGAGGACGACATCGTCGAGCTCGGACAGGGCGCTGCGCAGCATGCCCATGACCGGCGTGATGCCGCTGCCTGCGGTGAGGAACAGCACCTTTGACGGGAGCGGTGAAGGAAGGACAAAATCGCCGGCCGCCTGGTCGAGTTGCACGACGGTGCCGGCCCGCGCCCGTCGTACCAGGTGGTTGCTCACCACACCGTCCGGGATCGCCTTGACGGTGACGGTGATGGAGTTGTCGGTGGACGAGGTGACCGAGTAGGCCCGCCACTGCCGGACGCCGTCGACATCGACGCCGAGGCGGACGTACTGGCCGGGGGTGTGTTCACGCCAGCCGCGGCCCGGCCGCAGGACCAGGGTGACCGCGTCGCGGGTCTCGGGGATGACGGCGTCGATCCGGGCGCGCAGGTCGGCCGGCGACCGCAACGGGTCGATCAGGTCGACGAAGTCGGCGGGGACCAGCGGCGTCGCGACGATCTCGGCCAGCTGTTGGACCCGGTCCCGGAGACGGGCCAGCGCGGTCGGCAGGGGGGCTGCTGTGGTCATGCAGCCATCCTGTCCGCCTCGGGGACTAGAGTCCTGAGTGTGAAGAGTGGAACATCGAGTCAATATTGTTCGCACAGGACAGTTTCGTGAGCCCCACGGGAGGCCTCGCCCTGGACCCGCAGGTCGTGGACGCCCTGCGGGCTCAGCTCCCCACCGTCGCCGAGCAGACCGTGGCCGCGCTCACGGCCGAGGTCGCGGAATACACCGGCGCGCTGGGCGGCGAGATGGGCGCGAATATCGCGGGCGCCGTGAAGATGGCGCTGGGTGGGTTCCTGCACCTGGCCGCGCAGTCGCGGGACGCCGATCCCGGCTCGCCGCTCCGTCCGGCGCTCGAAGGGGCCTACGCCCTCGGGCGGGGCGAGGCGCGCAGCGGCCGGACGATGGACGCGCTGCTCGCGGCCTATCGCGTCGGCGCCCGGGTGGCGTGGCGCGAGCTGTCGGCGACGGCCGTCGGGAGCGGCCTGCCCGCCCCGACCATCGCGCAGTTCGCCGAGCTCGTCTTCGCCTACATCGACCAGCTCTCGGCGGCCAGCGTCGCCGGTCACGCCGACGAGTTGGCGACCTCCGGACGCGTCCGGGAGCAGTACCGCGAACGGCTCGGCCAGGCGCTCCTGTCCGGTGCGCCGCTCGAGTCGCTGCTGGCCAGCGCGCAACGCGCGGATTGGACCCCACCGGAGACCCTGACCGCGGTCCTGCTCCCCTCGGCCCGCACCCGCGACACCGCGGCCCTGCTCGACCCCCGGACGCTGCGCGTGCCCGGCGACGTCGCGGGCCTGGCCGGCTCCGAGCCGGCGACCGTGCTGCTCGTGCCCGACGTGCATCGCGTCGCCCTGCTGAGATCCCTGCGTGGGCGGGCCGCCGTCGTGGGGCCGACCCGGCCGTGGACGGCCGCCGCATCGTCGTACCGCCGGGCTGTGCGCGCCCTGGAACTGCCCCACCCGGAGGCAGACCCGCTCGACACCGACGAGCACCTGACAGCCCTCGTGCTCAGCGCCGACCGCGAGGCGCTCGAGGACCTCCGGACCCGCGCCCTCGCGCCGTTGGCAGACCTGCGCCCGACCACAGCGGCCCGGCTCGCGGAGACCCTGCGCTCCTGGCTGCTGCACCAGGGCCGCCGGGAGGACGTGGCCGCGCATCTGCACGTGCACCCGCAGACCGTGCGCTATCGCATGACCCAACTACGAGAGATGTACGGCGACAGCTTCACCGATCCGGAGACGGTGCTGGCACTGACGGTGGCCCTCGCGATGCCCTCAGCGTCGTTCGGCGACGAGGCGATGCCCGGACCCGAGCGATAGCGTCGCGGCCATGACTGCACTCGGCGACGACCTGCGCGCCTTCGTCGACATCTCCCCCACCCCCTTCCACGCCGTCGCCGAGATGACCCGCCGGTTGGCCGAGGGCGGCTTCACCGAGCTCGACGAACGCGACCGCTGGACGCTCACTCCCGGGGCCCAACACTGGGTGGTCCGCGACGGTGGCAGCCTGATCGCCTTCCGGGTCGGCACCGCGCCGCTCGCCGACGCCGGGGTGCGGATGATCGGCACCCACACCGACTCCCCGACCTTCACGGTCCGGCCGCTACATGACGTGTCCCGCGCCGGCTATCGCCTCGTCGGGGTCGAGCCGTACGGCGGTTCGCTCGCCCACACCTGGATGGACCGCGAGCTGACGGTGGCCGGGCGGGTGGTGCTCCTGGACGGGACGTCCCGGCTGGTCCGGCTCGCCGGTGGCAGTCTGCGGCTTCCTTCCCTGGCCATCCACCTGGACCGGTCGGTCCGCGACGGGCTGGTCCTGGACCCGCAGCGGCACCTGGTGCCGGTGCTCGGCCTGGAGTCCGAGGCCTCGTTGCTCGAGCAGCTGGGCGCGCCGGAGGCGATCGGCTTCGACCTGGTGCTCACCGACACCCAGCCCGCCGGCACGACCGGGTCCGACTGGATCGCGGCCCCGCGACTGGACAACCTGGCGTCGTGCCACGGCGCGACCCACGCCCTGCTCGACGCCACCACCGCGGCGCACACCCAGCTGCTCGTCGCCAACGACCACGAGGAGGTCGGCAGCGGCTCCGCCGAAGGGGCCCGCGGCCCGTTCCTCGCCGACGTGCTCGCCCGGCTCGTCGCCGCCACCGGAGACACCGACCCCCAGGCGTTCCACCAGGCGATGGCCCGCAGCCGGCTCGTGTCGGCCGACATGGCGCACGCCGTGCACCCCAACTACGCGGACCGCCATGAGCCCTCGCACACCCCCGTCCTCGGCGGCGGCCCGGTCATCAAGCACAACGCGAACCAGTCCTACGCGACCGACGCCGGCACCGGCGCCTGGTTCACCGCGCGGGCAGCCGAAGCCGGGGTGGCCGTGCAGCACTTCGTGACCCGCGCCGACCTGCCCTGCGGCTCGACGATCGGGCCGCTCACCGCCACCCGACTCGGCATCCCCACCGTCGACGTCGGGAGCCCGATGCTCGCCATGCACTCCTGCCGCGAGCTTGCCTCCGGCGCGGACGTCCCGCTCATGGTGGCGGCCATGACGGCCTGCCTGTCGTAATCCCGGTCAGCCCTGGGCCTAGGGTCACCGGGTGCAGACGATCACGATCACCCAGGACTTCGCCCTCCCCGTCGCCAGGGTCTACGCCTACCTCTCCGAGCATGAGCATCTCGGCCCGTTGTTCGGCGCCCGCATCACCCGGCTCCGTGATGGCCGCGAGAGTCGCAACGGCGTGGGCTCCGTGCGGAGCCTGAAGCTCGGACCCCTGCCGGCCTTCGAGGAGACCATCGAGGAAGCCGTGGTGGACCAGCGGATCGTCTACCGCATCACCAAGGGCTCGCCGCTGCGGGACCACCGCGGCGTCATGGAGTTCAGCACCACGGGGACCGGCAGCCGGCTGGTCTACACGATCAGCTTCGGAGCGGTCGTGCCTGGGCTCGACCGGGTGGTGAAGCTCGGTCTGACCCACAACCTCCGCAAGGGCCTGAAGGCCGTCGACAACCTGGCGTGAGTACGGCCAACAAGCGAGAGTGAACGGAACCGGAAGGGGTCTTTGAGGGCCGCGAAACGGCCCTTCCGGTTCCGTTCATCATGAAGGGGGGCCAAGCAGAAGCGGCGCTACCTCACCCGTGGACCGGGACTCGGCCGTCGACAGCAGGGCCCGACCTGCCGTCTCAGCCGACGGCTCGCCGTACCGCCTCGAGGTCCTCGGGGTGCAGCCCTTCATGGAAGTCACCGGGTGGCGGCGGAAGCTCATTGAGGGAATACCAGGCGACCTCGGCCAGCTCGGGACCGGTGATGACGGGGCTCGCGTCGGAGGGGAACACCCCGACGCTGATGAACGTGACGCTCTG
>JANOTZ010000187.1:0-21179 GCA_031416735.1 Frankiales bacterium | reverse complement strand
GTCCCCCCGGACCCGCCGCACCCCGACGCCAGTGCCATCGCCACCAGCACCGCGAGCCACCCCGACACCCGCTTACGTCTGCCGAAGTGGCCACTCCGGAGGCTCACCCGAGCAGACGCAAGGGAGGAGACGGGGGCGGGCGAGGTGGCGGGGGGGCCGGGGGAGGGGGTCACGGGAGTTCGACGACGACGTGGGTGGACTTGACGGAGGCGCGGGCCGGGACGCCCGGGGCCAGGCCGAGGTCGTCGACGGATTCGGTGGTCATCAGCGACACCAGCCGGTGCGGGCCCGACTGCACCTCGACCTGCGAGACGACGTCCCCGCGGAGCACCCGGGTGACGATGCCGGGGAAGGCGTTACGGGCGCTGGTCGACGACGGCCCGCCCGGGTCGCCGGCCAGGGCCACCGCGAAGGCCGCCAGGACGCTGCCCTCCACGACCCGCCGGCCGTCATCGTCGACAGTCGTCTCCACGCGCCCGGCGTCCGCCCAGCGACGGAAGGTGTCGTCGCTGACGCCCAGGAGTTCTGCGGCAGCAGCGAGCCGATACTCGTGCATGTGCGGAAGCCTAGCCCCCAAAGACCCGCAGTTGCGGGTTCAGAAACACCCCGGTCGGACCCAACAAGGAACAGCGCGGGACGCAAGGGCCCGGCGAGCGTCGTACCAGGTCTGAGAGGGTGTGGAGGTGACCCGCCTGGACCTCGATCCCGCCGCGCCGGGCACGCACATCTACCCGTGGCTCACGAGCGTGGTGGTGCCGCGGCCGATCGCCTGGGTCTCGTCCCGGTCGGTCGCCGGGGTCGACAACCTGGCGCCGCACTCGTTCTTCACGGTCGCCGGGATCGACCCGCCGGTCGTCAGCTTCACCTCGGTGGGGGAGAAGGACTCGCTGCGCAACATCCGCGCGACCGGCGAGTTCGTGGTCTGCCTGTGCACCGAGGAGCTGATGGAGCGGGTCAACCTGACCGGCACCGACTTCCCCCATGACACGAGCGAGTTCGACGCCGCCGGCCTGACCCGCGAGCCCTCCGCCAAGGTGGCACCGCCCCGGGTCGCCGAGTCGCCGGTGGCGATGGAGTGCCGGCTGGTCGACACGAAGCAGTTCGGGAAGTGCACCGTGGTCTTCGGTGAGGTCGTGCACCTGGCTGTCGACGAGGCGGTCCTGCGCGACGGCCGGCCCGCCATCGACCTGCTCCGGCCGGTCGCCCGCCTCGGCGCCAACGAGTGGTCGACGATCGGCGAGGTCAGCGCTCGTCGGCGGCTCCCGTACAGCGAGCGGCCGGCATGACCGCGATGTCGGTCCGGGCGGCCGGTACCCGCTCGGCACTGCTGTCGGCTGCCAGTGAGGTCTTCGCCGAGTCCGGCTTCGCGGCGGCGTCGATCGCCGAGGTGGTGGCGCGGGCCGGTGCGTCGGTCGGCTCGCTGTACCACCACTTCGGGGGCAAGGCCGAGCTCTACCTCGCGCTCTTCGAGGACTACCAGTCGGGGCAGGAGGCCCGCGCGGCCACAGCCGTGCGGGAGGCCAGGGCCGCGGGGGAGAGCGATCCGCTGGTGCTGTTCGTGGTCGGGAGCAAGTCCTATCTAGCGGGTTGCTGGGCCGAACGCGACCTGGCACGTATGTTCCTGGCCGGAGGTGGGCCTGCTGGGTTCGAGCTCATCGCCCGCAAGCGCTACCGCGAGTGGACACGCAGGAATGCGTTGCTGCTCGGGGCCGAGACCGACGAACCCTGGGGAGACGCGCTCGTGCTGGTCCTGACCACGGTCATCAGCGAGGCGGGGCACGAGGTCGCGGTCTGCGAGGACGAAGCGAGCTCGCAACGCCTCGTCGAGGGCATCCTGGCCCTGATCACGAAGATCAGCTCATGAGGCTCTTCGCCGAGGAGCCGGCGAGGAAGACCCGCAGCGGCGCTGACTGGGAATACCACCGCAAGGCCCGCCAGCCGTACGGTGGTCCGGCGGCCGACGAGGTCGGGGCGCTGGCCCTGTCGAGCTTCGTCCTGGCCCGGTCGGCCGACGTGGCCGTGGCCGTGCGAGGCATCACCGCCTTCTCCGACGGCGTGGTGCTGCACGTCGTGGTGCTGTTCTCCGACGAGCAGCGTCGTGAGTCCATGGACTGGTCGCTCCAGGAGTTCAGCCGGAGCCCGGGTAGGTTCCGGTTGGGGGTCGAGCTCCCCGACGGGGTGCGCGCGACGACCGGCTCCGGAGACGCCCCGCCGCCCGAGAGTCCTTCAGCAGGTGCGGTTCTCACCCGACTGAGCGACTCCTCGACCGGGCCGCTGCGCTGGCAGGGCGACTACTGGCTGTGGCCCCTGCCGACCGAAGGGTCGATGGTGGTCGGCTGCTACTGGCCGGACCGCGGCATCAGCGAATCCCTGGTCTCCATCGACACGGCTCCGCTCGCCGCAGCCGCGCAGAAGTGCCGCCCGGTATGGGTCGGATGAGTCTCCACGACGACCTGCTCGACCGGCGCGGTGACTACCCGGTGCTGGCGGGCAGGACCTACAAGGCCAGCCGCACGCGCGGAGCGATGCACCGAGGCTCCAGCGGTCGGCTGAACACCTTCGCCGACCTCTGGGCCGAGGAAGGCGTGGTCGCCTGGGAGACCTGGGAACCCGAGGTACGGCGGGTGGCTGACGTCATCGGATCGCTGATCGGCGCCCCGCCGGGCACCACCGTGATGCGCCAGAACGTCGCCGACCTGCTCGGTGACCTGATCTCGGCTCTCGACTGGCGAGGGCCGCGGAACCGGGTCGTCACGTCGAGCCTCGAGTGGCCCGGGTCGCTCAACACCTGGTCGCAGATCGGCCGCCTGGGTGGCGAAGCGATCGTCGTACCCGGTGCTGGCATCGAGCTCGATCTCGAGGCGATGCTGGCCGAGATCGATGAGCGCACGTTGGTCGTGGAGTGCTCGCACGTGCTGTTTCGCACCTCGACCCTCAACGATGTGCAGCCGCTGATCGACCGCGCGCACGAGGTGGGCGCCCTCGCCGTCATCGACGGCTATCAGGCCGCTGGGACGGTGCCGGTCGATGTGGTGGCGCTCGGCGTCGACGTCTATCTCGGCGGGTCGGTGAAGTACCTCTCCGGCGGCCCCGGCAACGGCTGGATGTATGTCCGCCCCGGGCTGGACCTCGAGCCGGTCACCACCGGCTGGTTCGGCCACGCCGCGCCCTTCGACTTCGACCCCGTCAACCACTACGCCCCCGGCGTCGCCCGCTTTGCCGGCGGCACCCCGGGCGTCCCCGCGCACTACGCGGCGGGCCCGGCTTACGAGGCGCTGGCCGAGATCGGGGTACGGCGGATCCGCGAGCGCTCCGTATCGATGACGCAGCCCCTGCTGGAGTCGGCCCTCGACCGAGGCTTGCTGGTGCGGTCACCGCACGACCCGGCCAGGCGGGGCGGGCATGTGACCATCGACCCGGGCGACAGTCAGCGGGTCCACGACGCCCTCCACGCGCAGGGTTTCGTGGTCGACCACCGCCCCGGGGTCGGCATCCGGGTGTCTCCCCATTTCTACAACTCCCTCGACGAGGCGATGGCGTGCCTGGACGCGATGCAGGCCGCCCTGCGATGACCATGACCGACACTGGTGGGGTGACGGTCCAGTCGAACCCCCCGCCCGCTGCCGTGCGCAAGAACAAGCGCGGACGCGAGACGGCGCTCGACATGCTGCGCTCGCTGGGGGTCGTCTTCCTGGTCGTCCTCCCGATGTGGTTCTTCGGGCAGTCCTCGCCGGGCGACAGCAAGGCGATCCGGCCGGTCGACCCTTCCTCCGCCCTGTCCGCCTTCGCCTCCGGCGCGCACGCTCCGGTGCCGACCACCCCGTCCGGTTGGGTGGTCAACGTCGCGACTTTCGACGCGGGCGCGCTGCGGGTCGGGTACGTCCTGGGCGACCACTACCTCGAGTTCGCCGGCGGCTCGGGACCTGGGTTCCTGGAGACGGCGGCCGGCAAGGGCTCGGTGCTCGGCACCGTCGACGTCGGCGGGGTCACCTGGCAGCGGTGGGAGTCCACCGACGGACACGGCTCGTTGGTCCGCACGGTCGGCGCGGTGACCCTGGTCGTCGGGGGGCTGCGCGAGAACGTCTCCGCGGCCGAGCTCGAACGGCTCGCCGCGACCGTCCGCTAGCCCTGCTGGCGATGAGACCTGCGGGCGTTTAGCCCTGCTGGCGTTCAGCGAGGGCCGCGTCGAGGCGGGCCTTCGCCCCGTCGAGCCAACCCTGGCAGACCCGGGCCAGCTCCTCGCCGCGCTCCCACAAGGTGAGCGACTCCTCGAGGGTCGCGCCCCCCGCCTCGAGCCTTCGGACCACCTCGGTCAGCTCGTCGCGCGCGGCTTCATACGACGGGCTGGCAGGATCGGTCACGTGACAACCCTACGGCGCGCGACGCCTTCCGACGCTGAAGCCCTGACCCGGTTGCGGGGCCTGATGCACGAAGCGATGGGGGACGCCACGACCGAGGTGTGGCGCGCGCGCTGCATCGAGGACTTCCGGCGACGTCTGGCGACCGAGGACTTCGTCGCGTTCGTGGTCGAGGAGGACGGTGAGGTGGTCAGCGGCGGCGCCGGGTGGCTCGAGGAGCACCTGCCTGCGCCGTACCAGCTCGACGCCCGGCGGGGGCACATCTCCTCGATGAGCACCGACCCCGCCTTCCAGCGCCAGGGTCTCGCCGCGCAGGTCGTCGAGGCGCTGATGGGGTGGTTCGCCGAGCAGGACATCCTGCGGGTCGACCTGCGGGCGACCGAGGACGGGCAGCCGCTGTATGAGTCGCTCGGGTTCCGGGTGCTGGGCGGCGCGACGATGGTCTGGACTGCTCCGGGCAGCCGACCAGGCATGCGCTGACCCCTCGGTGGGCATAGGCCAGGTATGAAACTCGGGTCGATCGTCGTCATCATCTGGCTTGTTCTGGGCACGTTCGCGGCCTTCCAGCGCGACTACCTCACCGGCGACAACACCAGTTGCGCCAAGGCGGGCACCATCGCCGTCACGATCCTCGCCGGACCGCTCAACTACCTCGGCGCCAACCCGAAGGTCCGGGACTGCGACCTGCCGAAGCCCAGCAGCTAAGGCGTCAGGCGGTAGAACCGCCAGAAGTCGTGCTCGATGGGCAGGACGTCGACCCGGGCGAAACCGGCCTCGGTGGCGTAGGCCCGCACCGTGTCCGGACGGATCACCGTCCCGGTGCCTGCCGAGTCCGCATCGAGCATGCCCACCGGCAGGCAGTGCAGCACGCTCCAGCCGTAGTTGAACCGCTCGATCTCGTCGCCCGGTGCGGTGAACTGCTCGGCCACCCGCTCGTCGGCCAGCACCACGCAGCCGCCGTCGGCGAGCAGGGCGCGGGCGGTGCGCAGCGCGTCGACCGGGTGGTTCATGTCGTGCAGCGCTTCGAAGACGGTCACCAGGTCATAGCTCCCGGTCAGGCCGGCGTCGCTCGCGTCGTGCACCCTCGGACACACCCGGTCGGTCAGCCCGGCGGCGGCGACGTTGACCGTCGCGGCCTCGATGGACGCGACGTCGATGTCGATCGCGTCCACCGCGATGTCCGGGTAGGCCCGGGCGAGGGCGATGCTGGACCAGCCCGAGCCACAAGCCAGGTCCGCGACCCGGGCCGGCGGCTGGGCCCGAAGGCGGACGTCGACCTCGGGGATGGACCCGATCCATCCCGCGAGCTGGTGGAGGAACATCGGCCGGTTGATCCCCTCGATCCCCTCGCGGGCATCCGCGCCGTAGTCCTCATAGGGCACACCACCACCGGTCCGGTAGGCCGTCAGCAGGGCGTCCATCGGACGGGTCGCGCCGATGGCGAGGGTGGCCAGGGGCGTCAGGAAACTCAGGTCCTCCTCGTCCACGAGCACCGCCCGGTGCTCGTCGGGCAGCCCGTAGCGACGGTCCCCCGAAGCAGCCCGCGGATCGTCGACGGTCAGGAACCCGGCGACGGCCTGTTGCTCGAGCCACTCGCGGATGTAGCGCTCCGCCGTGCCCGTCCGGGCCGCCAGCTCGGCCGAGGTGGCGTCACCCTTGTCGGCGAGTGATCGGTAGAGCCCGAGCCGCCCGCCGAGGTGGACCGACGCGAGCTCTAGCGTGGCGATGGTCGCGCCGAACAACCGCTCGGCCAGGGCCTCGGTGACGCCCGCTTCCGTCGTACCCGTCATGACTCCCCCTAGTTGGTGGTGACGTGCAACTCGCCCTTCGCGACGCGCACCCGGAGGGACTCCCCGAGGGCTACGTCGGCGGCGTCGCGCACGACTGTTCCGTCAGACGATTGCACCACCGCATAGCCGCGGTCCAGTGTCGCCTGCGGGCTCAGCGCGACGACCCGGGCGAGGGTGTGCGTGATGTCTTGCTGGGCCCGGTCGAGCAACGCCGTCGCGCACCGCTTTGCCCTGTCCTGCAAGGACTCTACGGCTGTACGGCGCTCGCTCACCAGCACCTGCGGGCTGGCCATCACGGGACGCGAGGCCAGCTGGTCGACGCGGTGCTGCTCGCGGTCGAGGGTGGCGACCATCACCCGGCGGGTGCGGTCGCGGAGCAGCGAGATGCGCTGCGCCTCCTCGCGCACGTCGGGGACGACCCGCTTGCCGGCATCGGTCGGGGTGGAGCAGCGGACGTCGGCGACCAGGTCGAGCAGCGGGGTGTCGGGCTCGTGCCCGATGGCGCTGACGACGGGGGTGCGGCAGGCCGACACGGCACGGAGCAGGGCCTCGTCGCTGAAGGGCAGCAGGTCCTCCACGGAGCCGCCACCACGGGCGATGATGATGACGTCGACCTGCCCGTCGAGCTGCTCCAGGGCGCCGATGCACTGGGCCACCGCCAGGTGTCCCTGGACGGCGACGTTGCGAACCTCGAAGCGGACCGCCGGCCATCGACGGCGGGCGTTCTCCAACACGTCACGCTCGGCCGCGGAAGCCCGACCGGTGATGAGCCCGACGACCCCAGGCAGAAACGGCAGCGGTCGCTTGCGGGACTGGGCAAACAGCCCTTCCTGGCCGAGCAGCACCTTCAGGCGTTCGATGCGGGCGAGCAGCTCGCCGACCCCGACCGCGCGGATCTCGGTCGCGGACAAACTCAGGGTGCCGCGGTTGAGATAGAAGTCGGGCTTGCCGTGCACCACGACCCGGGCGCCCTCGGTGAGCTGGGCCGCGTCTGCGACCGCCCGTGAGCAGATGACGCTGAGGGAGACGTCGGCGACCGGGTCGCGCAGCGTCAGGAAAACGGTGGCGCCACGACCGCCGATCTGGGTGACCTGGCCCTCGACCCAGACCCGGCCGAGCCGGCCCACCCAGTCACCGATCAGCCGCGCGACCGTCCGCACCGGCATCGGCGTCTCGGCACTGCTCGGCTGGGGCATCCCCGAAACCTAACGTCCGCTCAGGTGGTCACGTCGACCGCGCACCCGAGCGGACGCAAGGGGTTACTGGACGGTCGCCAGCTTGGCGATCCGGTTGTCGAGCAGCGTCAGGACCGGCAAGCGGGCACCGTGGGCCTTCTCGTAGTCGCGGATCTGCACCAGCTGCGGCACGGACAGCGAGCGCAGCCGGCCGCGCAACGACCCGAGCGTCATGTGGTCGTAGTCCGGCAGCGGTAGCGCGTCATGGGCCGTGACCTCAGGGGCGTCGACCTGCGCGGCGACCCGCTCCACGGTCGCGACGACCTCGGGGGTCGCGGCCGTGTCGACCCGGGCCGGCTTCGGGGTGGCCGCCTTGTCGAGCAGCTCGGTCACCTTGGCCACGGTGTCCTCGACCGCATCCTCGACGGCGTCGTAGGGCGCGGCGAGCGGCGTCCCCTGGAGCAGGTCCTCGAAGCGGTCCTCGACGTCATCGAAGGTGGTCCCGCGGACGCGGGCGACCAGCTTCTCGCCGCGGCCCGCCAGCTCGTCGTACTCCCGCTTGGCCTTGTCGAGGGCGGTCAACGCCGAGGCGACCGCGATGATCGGCAGCTGGACAACCTTCCCCGGCAGCTGCCGGGCGTGGTCGAGGACGGTCGGGACGAGGCCGAGCGCGGCGGCGAGCGGGGTCGGGACGGTGTTGGTCACGGACATGGTCCTCCTCAGGTGGTGTGGCAACGGTCTGCCCTCGGGGAGCCTCCCCACACGTACGATGGACAGCATGGACCCCGCCCCCGCCACTCCCGTCAAGCGGGTGCTGGTGGCGAAACCGCGTGGCTACTGCGCCGGCGTCGACCGTGCCGTGATCACGGTCGAGAAGGCCCTTGAGCTGTACGGCGCTCCCGTCTACGTCAGGAAGCAGATCGTCCACAACATCCACGTCGTCCGCACGCTGGAGGACAAGGGTGCGGTCTTCGTCGAGGAGACCGAGGAGGTGCCCGAGGGCGCGATCGTGGTGTTCTCGGCCCACGGGGTCGCGCCGACCGTGCACGAGGAGGCGGCCGCGCGGTCGCTCAAGACGATCGACGCCACCTGCCCCCTGGTGACCAAGGTGCACCTGGAGGCCCGTCGCTTCGCGGCCGACGACTTCGACATCGTGCTCATCGGCCATGAGGGGCACGAGGAGGTCGTGGGCACGACGGGCCAGGCGCCCGCCAACAACCACCTCGTCGACGGGGTCGACGAGGCCGCGACGGTGCAGGTCCGCGACCCGTCCAAGGTTGCCTACCTGTCCCAGACCACGCTGTCGGTGGACGAGACCAACGTGACGGTCGAAGCCCTGCGCGAGCGGTTCCCGCTGCTCGCCGGGCCGCCGTCGGCCGACATCTGTTACGCCACGCAGAACCGCCAGGTCGCGGTGAAGGAGATCGCCGAGGGCGCCGACCTGGTCCTCGTCGTCGGCTCCCGTAACTCCTCCAACTCGGTGCGGCTCGTCGAGGTCGCCCTCGGCGCTGGTGCCTCTGCCGCCTATCTCGTCGATGACGCGCGGGAGATCGACGAGGCCTGGCTCGACGGGGTCACGACGGTGGGGCTCACCAGTGGCGCGTCGGTGCCGGAGGTCCTGGTCGAAGGGGTCCTGTCCTGGCTCGCTGCCCGCGGCTACGGGCAGGTCGAGGAGGTCACCGTGGCGCAGGAGAGCCTGCTGTTCGCGCTGCCCCCCGAGTTGCGTCGCGACCTCAAGGCCGCTGGCACGTCCTAGCTCGAGGGCTGGGGTCCGGACTTGGCTCGCCGCACGAGGGCGATGACCAACGCGAGTCCGGTTGCCGCGTAGAGCACCGGCGCCCCGAGGATCAGCGCGCTGACGAGCTCCAGCGCCTGCGTCTTCACGAACGACCCTGCAGCCTGGGTGCGGCCGAGAGCCGCGCCGATCAGCGCCAGCACGCAGTAGACGAGCGGCGGCATGACGACCGTGGCCTTGAGGTCCTCGCGGTGCGCGAGCAGGGCCGCCAGCGCGCAGCCGACGATGAAGAAGACCGCGAACACGGTGCGCAGGCTGCGCCCGGTGTTGACGTCGATGACGGCTCCGACGACACCGAAGGCGAGTGCGATCGCGACCGCTCCGGTCGCGGTGAGTCCGCGACGGTCGGCGACGTGCGCGCCGGCCGGCAGGTGCAGGTGGTGGTGAGGGTGTGGTTCGGCGGCCTGCGACGACGGTCCGGCGGCCTGCGACGACGGCTCGTCGTCGGGGGGAGTCGTCCAGCTGCTCACTCCGGGAACGCTACCTCGGAGTCCCGGGCCCCTCGCTGAAACACTCCGTCCCCCGGCCGGAATGTCTGCGGTCTCTGCGACACCGCCTGGTCGGCGCGGATGTGGTGCTTCGACCCCGTCAGAGTGGGGTCGATCCACCACATCACCTGCGACACCGCCTGGTCGGAACAGCCCGAGCAGGGCCAACGGAGGTGGCACTATTCGGCGAGGGACAGCGGCATGAGCTCTGGGGCGGTGACCCGGCGAGGCAGTGCCTCGACCGGAGCGAGCCCGTTGATCTCGAGCTGCGACATCCGGCGGGCCGAGGGCAGCACCTGGGTCTCGAGGGAGCCGACCGCAGAGTTGAACGCATCGACGGATCGGCCGAGGGAGCGACCCAGCTTGTCGACGTGCCCGCCCAGGGTGGCCAGGCGGGAGTGCAGCTCCTTGCCCGCGGCGAGGACCGCCCGGGCATCCTCGGTGAGCGACTGCTGACGCCAGCCATGGGCAACGGTGCGCAGCAGGGAGACCAGGGTGGTCGGGGTGGCGAGGTGCACGCCCTTGGCATAGGCGTGCTCCAGCAGGGCCGGGTCGTGCTCGAGGGCCGGTGCGAGGAAGGCCTCGCCGGGGATGAAGAGGACCACGAACTCGGGGGTGTCCTCGAACTGCTGCCAGTAGGCCTTCGCGGCGAGCTGGTCGACGTGGGCCCGCAAGTGCCGGGCGTGCGCCGCCATCCGCTCGGTGGCGACGGTCTCGTCGGTGGCCTCCGCCGCCTCGAGATAGGCGGCGAGGGTGACCTTGGCGTCGACCACGACCGAGCGCCCGCCGGCGAGCCGAACGACGAGGTCGGGGCGCAGGGCAGCGCCGTCGATGTCGCGCACGGTGGCCTGCTCGGTGAAATCGCAGCGGTCGACCATGCCGGCCATCTCGACGACCCGGCGCAGCTGCACCTCTCCCCAGCGGCCACGGGCCTGCGGCTTGCGGAGCGCGTCGACGAGGGTGGCGGTCTGCCGCCCCAGCTGCTCGCCCGCCAGCTGGACGTGCGAGACCTGTTGCCGCAGCTCGCCCATCGTGGCGGCGCGCTCCACCTCGAGGCCGTGCAGCTGCTCCTCGACCCGAGCCAGCTGGGACGCCAGGGGCGACACGAGCAGGCCGACGGCCGCGCGGCTCTCGGCGTCGGAGTCCTTCAAGGCCTGCGCGGCGAGTCCCTGGAAGGAGGCGGCCAGCAGCGACTCGTCCCGGCGGGCCAGCAGCCGACCGAGCAGGGTGCCGAGCAGCACTCCGACGAGCAGGGCGAGAACGATGTCCATACCGCGGACAGTTGCATCGCCGTACGACATTTTCAGCCCGTGAAGGGGCCGCCCCGGTAACGTTGTTGCAGTGAGTCTCTCCCTCGGCATCGTCGGCCTGCCCAACGTCGGCAAGAGCACGCTGTTCAACGCGCTGACCAAGAACAACGTGCTGGCGGCCAACTACCCGTTCGCGACCATCGAGCCGAACGTCGGGGTCGTCGGTGTGCCGGACGAGCGGCTCGCCGTTCTGGCCGGGATCTTCGGCAGCGAGAAGATCCTGCCCGCCACCGTCGACTTCGTGGACATCGCCGGGATCGTCAAGGGCGCGTCCGTGGGCGAGGGGCTGGGCAACAAGTTCCTGGCCAACATCCGTGATGCCGACGCCATCTGCCAGGTGATCCGGGCCTTCACCGACGACAACGTCGTGCACGTCGACGGCCGCGTCGACCCGGGCGCCGACATCGAGACGATCAACACCGAGCTGATCCTGGCCGACCTGCAGACCATCGAAAAGGCGATCCCGCGGCTCGAAAAGGAGATCCGGCTCAAGAAGGACCAGATCCCCGTCCTCGAGGAGGTACGGCGGGCTGAGGACGCGCTTCAGCGCGGACTGACCGTCTTCGCCGCGGGCCTCGACCGCTCCCTGCTGCGCGAGCTGCACCTGCTGACGGCCAAGCCGTTCCTCTACGTCTTCAACCTCGACGAGGCCGGCCTGTCCGACGCTGCGCTGCGCGCCTCGTTGGCTGCGCTGGTGGCTCCCGCCGAGGCCGTCTTCCTCGACGCGCAGGTGGAGAGCGAGCTCATCGAGATGTCCGAGGAGGACGCCCTCGAGATGCTCCAGTCGATGGGCCAGGAGGAGTCGGGCATGCACCAGCTGGCGCGCACCGCCTTCGACACCCTCGGGCTGCAGACCTACCTGACGGCCGGGCCCAAGGAGTCGCGGGCCTGGACGATCAAGAAGGGCGCGACCGCCCCTGAGGCGGCGGGAGTCATCCACAGCGACTTCCAGAAGGGCTTCATCAAGGCCGAGGTCATCGGCTTCGCGGACCTCGTCGCCGCGGGCAGCGTCGTCAACGCGCGGTCCGCCGGCAAGGCCAGGATGGAAGGCAAGGAGTACGTCATGCAGGACGGCGACGTCGTGGAGTTCCGCTTCAACGTGTAACGACGCCAGGTCTCGCGGGCGCATTTGCGCTAGAATTCTGTACATGACTACTGTGCCGCTGGCCGTGGCTCGGGCCCAACTCTCCAAGCTCGTCGACGACGCGGTCAGAACCCATGAACGCGTCGAGGTGACCAAGAACGGACGTCGCGCGGCAGTCATCATGAGTGCCGACGACTACGACTCCCTGATGGAGACGCTCGACATCCTGAGCGACGCTGAGGCGATGGCCGAGATTCGCCAGGCAGACGCCGACGTCGCAGCGGGCAGGATCTCGACCTTGGAGGAGGTCGAAGCCGAGATGCGGTCGCTCGGAAGGCTGACCGAGTGACGTATCGGATCGAGCTGGCCCCCGCTGCTCGCCGTGCGTTGACTCATTCTCTTCCCGAGGCGGTCGCTGCTGCCTGTGCGAACTTCCTCCACGACGTTGTGGCGCAGGACCCTTACCGGGTGGGGAAGCCGCTACGGGACGAGTTGGCGGGCCGGTATTCGGCGCGTCGCGGCGAGTTCCGTGTGATCTACGAGATCCACGACGACGTTGTGGTCGTACGCGTGATCACCATCCGCCACCGGCGTGACGCCTATTCGTGACGGAAACCTGGTGGAGTTCCGCTTCAACGTGTCACAGATCATTGGGCCCGGTGATGGTCGTATGCTGGCAAAAGGGGCAGATTGCCATCTGTTCCTCTCCTGCCGGCTAGAAGGACCTGTCGTGCGTCGTGCCCCGCTTGCTGTTGTCGCCCTGTCGGCCCTGGCGCTGTCGTTCCTCGCGCCGACGTCCACCCCAGCCGCCGAGCCTTCGGCTTTGGGGCTGGAGTTCTCGGCCAGCCTCCCGTCGGACGTGCAGCGCGATGAGGGCGAGCCGGAGATCTCGGTGGACCCGGGCGGCAACATCTACACCTGCGGACCGTCGGGCTTCTCCAACGTCGCCGACTACGCGCAGGTCTCGTTGGACGGCGGCGACCAGTTCCACCTGCTCGGGGCGGCACCTCGCGGCCAGATCTCCACGGGTGAGGGCGGCGGCGACTGCGGTCTTGCCTCGGCGCCCACCAAGAACGACAAGGGCCAGTACACCTGGGCCTACACCGGCCTCGGTCCGCTGACCAACTTCAGCACCGGTACGGCGGACGACACCGGCCGCACCCTGCATGGCGGGACGATCAGCCAGTCGCTGCCTGGCGTTGACCGGCAGTGGATGGTGTTCACCGACACCAAGACCGTGTTCCTCAACTACAACGGGCTCGCCGAGGGCTTCAGCGTCCAGAAGTCCGTCGACGGCGGCTACTCCTACGGGGTCCGCAAGGTGGTCAGCACGACAGGCGGTCGCATCGGCCCGATGCGCGCCATCCTCAACGGCACCCCTGCGCAGTCGAAGGTCTACTTCCCGTACGACGATGGCACCAAGATCAAGCTCGCCTTCTCGCCCGACAACGGCGAGACCTGGGGCAACTGCCTGGTCGGCGACGCCGGCATCTCGCCGACCGCCGGCTTCGTCGTGGCCGACCACGACCAGGACGGCAACATCTACATCACGTACTCCGAGAAGGGTGGTACGGAAAAGCAGGACGTCTACGTCATGGTGGTGCGGGCCGCGGACGCCAAGCGCTGCGTGGGCAACGACGCCACGGTTGGGGACGGGCGCCTCATCCGCGTCAACACCGGCGCCATCGAGACGACGGTCATGCCGTGGATCGTGGCGAGCGGCCTCCCCGGTCGGTTTGCGGTGGCCTTCTACGGCACCGACCAGGTCGGCGATCCCAACAAGGGCAGCTTCAAGGGAGCCTGGCGCGTCTACGTGTCGATGACCCTGAACGGGCTGGACGCCAAGCCCACGATGGGGCAGGTCGCTGCGTCGTCGCACCCCACCCACTACGACTCGGTCTGCCTCAACGGCCTCGGGTGCACCACCTCGGTGCCGGCGGGCGACCGCAGCCTGGTCGACTACTTCGCCATGGACCTCAACCCCGTTGATGGCCGGCTGAACATCGTCTACAACAACGCCGCCAAGATCCCGGGAGACGCCGCGGGCCACGTGGGCCTGCCGGTCGTCATGACGCAGATGGCAGGACCCAGCGTGCTCGGGGGGATGCTGACACCGAAGCGTCCCCGGGTGCGCCAGACCAGCTCAGACCCGGCCAAGGACGCCCTGTCTCCCTACGGCAACCTCTGCGCCGCTCCTCCGGCGGTCCCCTGCCCGGAGCCCGCCACGGTGAACCAGCCGGCGATGGACTTCGCCGACAGGGGTGAAGGCCCGGCCGTCGAGATCATTCCCGAGATCGACCTGACGACCGGCGAACCGGTCGAGGACGGCGGGTTCACGGTCACCATGCGGGTTGCCTCTCTCGGAGGTGACGCCAAGGAAACCGCAGCGACCTCCGCCGGCGGCTCCTCGCTCATCTACCTGCTCCGCTGGCACAACGGCTACCAGCCGGCCGGAGCGACCGCACGCTGGTCTCCGGCGACCGGGTGGAGCTACTTCTTCGATGGCTACCAGACCGCCAGCGCGCAGTCCGGCCAGGCAGACCCCACCGCCGAGAAAATCATCGTCTACCCCGGTACGACGGCTATCCCCGGCGACGTCAACGAGGACGGTCCGGGTCGGATCCGGATGAGCGTTCCGCGCAGCCTCCTCAAGACGCTCGGTCCGGTCGACAGCAACGGCCGGCCGTCCGAGGTTCCGGCCACGCTGGGGTCGGTCTTCACCAGCGCAGTCGCCTACTCGCTGGTCAACATCGCTCCCGACGCACGGGTGCAGTCCTACCTCTACCCCGTCGACAACGCGCCGGCGATGGACTTCCAGCTGCTCGCCGCCGGTGCCGTCCCGCCCGTGGTCACCCCGCCGGTCGCTGCTCCGCCGGTCGCTGCTCCTCCGGCCGCGGAGCCGCCCCCGACCAGCGTTGGCGGCGGCCTGGCTGCCACCGGTGGCCTCGGCTACCCGCTGCTTGCCCTCGCCCTGGTGGCCCTGGGCCTCGGTGTGGGCACCGTCCGGCGCAGAGCTCACTAGTCCCTGCGCCGTCAGAGCTCCGGGATGAGTGTCGTGATGCAGAACGGGTGACCCGCGGGGTCGAGCAGCACCCGCCACTTGTCCCGGGCGGGCTGGGTAGTGGGCTTGGTCGCACCCAGGGCGAGCGCCTCCTGCTCGGCCACCTCGAGGTCGTCGACGGACAGCTCCAGGTGGACCTGCTTCGGGGCCGGTCCCTCGGGCCAGTCCGGCGGGCGATGATCGGCAACCCGCTGGAACGTCAGCAGCACGGCCGCGCCTTTCAAGGCGACGAAGTCGTCGGACTCGAAGAAGACCTCGAGGCCCAGGAGTTGGCGGTAGAACTCCGAGACCGGCTTGGGGTCTGCCGTGTCGAGTGAGACGGCCGCAAGACGGGCAACCATGTGGCTCCTTCGGTGGGTTCGCCGGCCATTACCGGAGCTGCCAGAAGTTATCGCGAAGGCCGAGTTGTTGCAGCACAGCCTGGTTCTGCTCCCGCGTGTGCGGGGTCCACTGCGGCGACAGCCGGTCACCCCACCACGCAACAGCGAGCTCGCCGAGCTTCCCCACCGTGAGCGTTGCTCCCGGCGGACGGCCGTCGAGCCAACGGTCCGCGTGCTCTCCCGACCGGAAGAGGTTCATGGTGCTTCAGGTGAAGACGATGTCGTCCCACCACTGCGCGGCGGGAAGGAGGCAGTGAAACAGCAGCGACGGGTCGTCCGGCACATGGTCGCGGACCTCGACGGACAGCGCCTCCCCGCAGTCAGGGCAGGAGGTCTCGATCCGACCGTCGCAGTGGAGGGCGGCGCAGATCCCGAAAGCGTCCCAGGCGCAGTTGGCATACCACCAGCGACCGTCGGCGTGCACGCGATAGTTGGTGGGCACGGCGGAGAACGGGTTGGCCATCCTGAGCTGTGAGCCGTCCGCGGCGAGGACCAGCGCATGCTCGTCGTGCAGCCGTCGCCAGCCGTCGAGGACCTCCGGCTCGGTAGTTCCCCGAGCGGCTGCGACCTCCTCCGCGGACGGCGCCCGGCCGAGCTCGACGAACAGCCGGTAGGTCTGGTTGCGCAGCCCGATGTCCTCAGGAGTCATGCCGCCGAGTGTGGCTTGATCGTCGTGAACTGTCACGGCGCTACCGTTTGCGCGGACGAGAGGTGACCCGATGCCCGAGCTGTTCCTGAACCCGACGACCTACGACCCCGCCGACCTCGACCCGGAAGCCCGGGCCCTGGTGACCAAGACGATCGAGTGGTTCGAGGCGCGCGGCAAGGTCGAGCTCAAGCGCGCCCACCACGAGCAGGAGTGGTACGCAGACTTCCTCGAGTTCATCGCGGCCGAGAAGGCCTTCGCGACCTTCCTGACCCCCGGCGAGCAGGGCGGCCGTTGGGACACCGCCCGGATCTGCGCCTTCGGTGAGGTGCTCGCGTTCTACGGCCTCGGCTACTGGTATGTCTGGCAGGTCACCATCCTCGGACTCGGCCCGATCTGGCAGAGCGACAATGTCGAGGCAAAGGCAAGAGCGACCCAGATCCTCGACCAGGGAGGGGTTTTCGCCTTCGGCCTGTCCGAGAAGGACCACGGCGCCGACATCTACAGCACCGACCTGCTCCTCACCCCCGACGGCGAGGGCTTCCGGGCCAACGGCAGCAAGTACTACATCGGCAACGGCAACGTCGCCGGCATGGTCTCGGTCTTCGGGCGACGGACCGATGTCGAGGGCCCCGAGGGATACGTGTTCTTCGCCGTGGACAGCCAGCACCCGTCGTACCGGCTTGAGAAGAACGTCGTGGCCGGACAGATGTATGTCAGCGCGTTCCGGCTCGAGGACTACCCGGTGACCGTGGCTGACATCCTGCACACCGGAGCGGCGGCGTTCGATGCTGCACTGAACACCGTCAACATCGGCAAGTTCAACCTCGGCTTCGCCTCGATGGGGATCTGCGAGCACGCCTTCTACGAGGCGATCACGCACGCCGACAACCGGGTCCTCTATGGCAAGCAGGTCACCGACTTCCCGCACGTTCGGCAGGGGCTGACCGATGCCTACGCGCGGCTGGTCGCGATGAAGCTGTTCGGCGCGCGGGCCATCGACTACTTCCGGAGCGCCACTGCGGAAGACCGCCGCTACCTGTTGTTCAACCCGGTCACCAAGATGAAGGTGACGACCGAGGGGGAGCGCGTCATCGACGGACTGTGGGACGTCATCGCCGCCAAGGGCTTCGAGAAGGACACCTACTTCTCCCAGGCCGCGATGGACATCCGTGGGCTGCCGAAGCTCGAGGGCACGGTGCACGTCAACATGGCGCTGGTCCTGAAGTTCCTGCCCAGCTATCTCCTGCAGCCCACCGACCTCCCCCCAGCCCCGGTACGGCGAGATGCCGCCGATGACGAGTTCCTGTTCCGCCAAGGTCCGGCCCGCGGGCTCGGGAAGATCGCGTTCGCGGACTGGCGCACCGCCTACGACGGGTTCACGGACGTGCCGAACGTAGCCCTGTTCCGCGAGCAGGCCGAGGGGCTGGTCCAGCTCGTCACGACGGCGGCGCCGGATGCCGAGCAGGCGAAGGACCTGGACCTGCTGCTCACTCTGGGCGAGCTGTTCACGATGGTGGTCTACGGCCAGCTCATCCTCGAGCAGGCTGCCCTCACCGGGCTGGACCGCGACGTCGTGGACCAGATCTTCGACGTGTTCGTGAGGGACTTCTCGGCCTATGCGGTCGACCTGCACGGGAAGGCCTCCTCGACCAAGGCGCAGCAGATGTGGGCGCTGGATCACGTGCGGAAGCCGGCGTCCGATGGTGGACGTTATGGCCGGGTCTGGCAGCAGGTGCGCGACCTGGCGGGCACGTATGAGATGCGCGCCTAGATCCTGTCGACGGCGCCTCCGGGTCGCAGTAGCGTCGGTCTCACACCAACGAGCGAGGCCGCCATCTCATGGACGGGTGCTTGGAGATGACGACCCCTGAGGGGAGATGTCATGTTCGTACAGATCATTCAAGGCCGGGTCGGTGACTCCGACGCGGCGCGGGAGATCATGGACCGCTGGAACCGCGACCTGGAGCCAGGTGCGGCGGGCTACCTCGGCGGGACCTACGGGGTCACCGACGACGGCACGCTCGTCGCCGTGATCCGGTTCGAGTCCGAGGAGCTGGCCCGCCGCAACAGCGACCGGCCGGAGCAGGGTGCCTGGTGGGACCAGATGAGCCGTTGCTTCACCGGTGAGATCACCTTCCACGACTGCAAGGACGTCTCGATGCTCGTGGGCGGCGGCTCGGACGATGCGGGTTTCGTCCAGGTCATCCAGGGTCGGGTCAAGGACCGTGACCGGGTGCGCCAGCTCATCGAGCAGTCCGGCACGCAGATCTCGAAGTACCGCCCGGACGTGCTGGGCGCGACGATCGCGATCGACGAGGACGGCTTCCTCACCGAGACCGTGTTCTTCACCTCGGAGGCGGAGGCTCGCCAGGCCGAGAAGAAGGAGATGCCGGCAGAGGTCAAGGCCTTGATCGACGAGGAGATGTCGCTGATCGAGGACGTCCACTTCCTCGACCTGCACCAGCCGTCTCTGCACACCGCAGGTCGCAGGGCATAGCACCAGCGAGGTGCGGGAGCCGTACGGTGGTTGCATGCGCCGACTGCTCCCGCTCCTGCTGTTCTTCGGCATCCTGCTGCCCACCCATGCCGAGGCCGCCACGCCCTACCGGTGGACGTCGAAGCCGATCGACGCGGCGATGGCGCAGCGGATGCACTACTCCTGGCGGGCCGGGTGCCCGGTCCCGCTGCGGGACCTGCGCTTCATGACGATGACCTTCCTCGGCTTCGACGGGCAGCCGCACACCGGGCAGATGGTCGTGCACGCCGATGCGGTCGGCGCCGTGGCGCGGATCTTCCAGAAGCTCTACGTCGCCAACTTCCCGGTGGCGCACCTCCGGCTGGTCGACGACTACCACGGCAGCGACGACGAGTCGATGGCGGGCAACAACACCAGCGCCTTCAACTGCCGCCGGGTGGAGGGCAGCACCAGTTGGAGCCTGCACGCCTACGGCCGGGCGATCGACATCAACCCGATCCAGAACCCCTACGTGCGCGGGTCCTACGTCGACCCCCCGGCAGGTCGGCCCTACGCGACGCGCACGCCCTACCGCAAGGGAATGGTGAACCGCACGGTCATCGACGCTTTCGCCGCGCAGGGCTGGGGCTGGGGCGGCAATTTCCGCACGGCCAAGGACTACCAGCACTTCAGCCGCGGCGGCCGTTGACCCCTGCCGGAAGCGGCCCGCGCGACGATCAGGAAGAATGGGCGTACCGATGATCGTGGAGGACGCGTGACCGACGTGAAGCTGGAAACCCCCAACGGCGTGATCGCGCTGCCGACCGTGGTCGGCACCGAGGCGCCGACCGGGCTCGACATCAGCAAGCTTCTCGGCAGCACCGGATCGGTGACGGTCGACCCCGGCTTCGTCAACACGGCGTCGTGCCAGAGCACCATCACCTACATCGATGGTGACGCCGGGATCCTGCGCTACCGCGGTTACCCCATCGAGCAGCTCGCGGAGCACAGCACGTTCCTCGAGACGTCGTACCTGCTGATCTATGGCGAGCTGCCGAAGGCAGACGAGCTGGCAGCGTTCGAGACCCGGGTCCGGGAGCACACCCTGCTCCACGAGGACTTCAAGGCGTTCTTCAACGGCTTCCCGCGTGACGCGCACCCGATGCCGGTGCTCTCGAGCGCCGTGTCGGCCCTGTCGACGTTCTACCAGGACAGCCTCGACCCGATGGACCCGGACGAGGTCGAGATCTCCACGATCCGGCTGCTCGCCAAGCTCCCGACGATCGCGGCCTACGCCTACAAGAAGTCGATCGGCCAGCCGTTCCTCTACCCGGACAACTCGCTGTCCTACGTCGAGAACTTCCTGCGGATGACCTTCGGCGTGCCCGCGACGCCGTACGACGTCGACCCGGTCATCGCGAAGACGCTCGACACGCTGTTCCTGCTGCACGCCGACCACGAGCAGAACTGCTCCACCTCCACGGTGCGCCTGGTCGGGTCGTCACACGCCAACCTCTTCGCGTCGGTGAGTGCCGGCGTCAACGCGCTGTTCGGCCCGCTGCACGGCGGCGCCAACCAGTCGGTGCTCGAGATGCTCGAGAGCATCAGCGCCTCCGGCGGCAACGTGCAGGACTTCGTCCGTCGCGTGAAGGCGAAGGAGGAGGGGGTCAAGCTGATGGGCTTCGGCCACCGTGTCTACAAGAGCTATGACCCGCGGGCGGCCATCGTGAAGAAGGCCACCGACGAGGTCCTCGGCAAGCTCGGCAAGATGGACCCGATGCTCGAGTTGGCCCTGCAGCTCGAGGAAGTCGCCCTCAACGACGACTACTTCATCGAGCGCAAGCTCTACCCCAACGTCGACTTCTACACGGGCGTCCTCTACAAGGCGATGGGCTTCCCGACCAAGATGTTCACCGTGCTGTTCGCCCTCGGCAGGCTGCCGGGGTGGATCGCCCAGTGGCGCGAGATGATCAACGACCCGCAGACCAAGATCGGCCGCCCGCGCCAGATCTACACCGGACCCAACGAGCGCGGGTACGTCGACCTCTCGCTCCGGTAGGTATCCCGGTTGATCTCTCGCTCCTGGGGTAGGCCCGGGGCACCCCGGTCGTGCCTGTGTGCACCCCGACCTTGGCCCACCTCCACCCGGCTTGCCGGGCTGCTGGCGCTTCGTCCGGTCTCCACCATGCCCCACGTACGGCGGTAGCCGGCCAGCTCCCTCGCCGCCCGCGCTGGTCGTCAGGACGCCGCCGTCAGGTCGTCAACGACCCGGGTCGTGCTCTGCTCATCCACGGTGTTCGATGCCGCCGGTTCCTGGCCGTCTTCCACGGCGTTCTGTGCTGCGGCCCCTGTCCGCCAGGCAGGGGCGGTCTCCAGGGCCGGTGCGATCCCGCCACCGGGCTGGCAGGACCTCCCACGGGCGAAAGTGGCCCGAATTGACCTGTGGAAACGTTTGTATGTTCGCTACTGTTCGGGTATGTTTATGGCATGACCGGCAGCACAGCCCTTGACGACGCGAAGCGCGCTGCGCTGACCGCCGTCGCCGGACAGGAAGCCGAACAAGCCCAGCTGTTCGCCCGCCGGATGCGGACCCGCGCCGAGATCGACCAGCTCTGGGAACCCACCGCCGACTGC
>JANOTZ010000186.1:0-1715 GCA_031416735.1 Frankiales bacterium | reverse complement strand
CGACAACCAGGATCTCGTCCTGGGCGCGCAGCGCGGCGAGGACGGAGGCGAGCGCCGTACGCAGGAGGTCTTCCCGGTCACGGGTGCAGAGCACTACCGACACCGAGGCGGGGGTCGGCCAGGCGCCGGCGGACTGGCACTCCCAGTCGCCGCCGGGGGCGAGCGGCGAGGTGAGCCCGTCGCGACGCAAGTGGCCGGCGAGGTCGAGGTCCCGCTCGACAGCGCCGGCGATCTCGTCGGCGGTGAGCAGCCCGTCGAGCACTGGGAGCTCGACGAACCCGAGGGGGATGCCGTGCAGGCGCACCAGGATGCGCGCTGCCCGGTGGTCGGTGCGGACGTCGGCGATGCCGTCGGACAGCTCCACCTGGTGCACCAGGGTGGGAGTCACGGTCGTCGCGCCGACAGGTAGCCGACGACCGTGGCGAGCAGCCCGAGGACGATGACGGCCGACCGGACCGGACCGACCAGATCGCCGCGGCCAAGGGCCAAGGCGTGCCGGAGCACACCCAGGGGAAGCGTCCTGGTGGCATAGGTGCGTTCGGAGGCCAGCCCTTGTTGGGTGCCGACCAGCCGCGACAGGACCGCCTTCGACCGGCCTTCGTGGTAGCAGCGGGACACGAAATAGCGCAGCGTCTGCCGGTCGCGGGGAACCAGGTGATCCACCGAGCCGTCGACCGCGCGGACCACGGTGACCGCGGGGTCGCGTTGCGCCAGCCGGATCGCCAGCTCGGTCTCCTCGCAGCCGACCGGCAGCGCACCGACCCGCCCGACCAGCTCGGAGAAGCCCCCGACCGCGGCGACCGGCTCGCGGCGCAGGGCCATGCTCGCGCCGATCGGGTTGCGCACCCGCTCCCCACCCGCAGCCAGGCCGGTGTAGTCGCAGCCCACCACCCAGCCGAACTCGAGCGGGAACCAACGCGGAGCCCAGCCGCCCTCCCAGGCCGGGGACACGGCCCCAGCGACGCCGGTCACCGAGGGGTTGTCGAAGGGGCGCCGCAGCGACTCCAGCCAGCCGGGTCCGGGAAGGGCGTCGTCGTCGAGAAAGGCCACGACCTCGCCGGTGGCCAACTCGACACCGGTGTTCCGGGCCCCGGACAGCCCCTGACCATGGCTGTTGGCGACCACTCGCACCGAGGGTCCCTCGAAGGTGTCCTGCGCCCGGTCCAGGACGTCGAGGGCGTGGTCGACCACCACCAGCAGCTCGTCGCCCGGCTGCAGTTGCGCCTGTACGGCGTGCACGCCGGCCACCAGGTCCGGCCACCGTCGAGCGGTGTAGGTGCAGATCACCACCGACACGGTCCTGTCTTGCGGGGCGGGCATGCAGGGTTCCTCTCGCGGCAGCAGCGGTCAGGCCACCATTCTCGCCTACCCCCGGGCGGGTCTCACCGTGACGCAGCGTGGTGGTCCTCACAACGAAAGATGGACACGCTCTGTGATCAAATTCCTCGCGCCACACGCTGCTAGGCCATTCGAGTGATCTTCTTTTTGGGCAGGTTTGTAACGGTGCGTGTTGGATATCGTCACGTCACGTCACGTCACGCTGCGGTCGCCACCCGTAACCTGACGTACGCACGTTCGTTGAACCGCTCGAAGCGCTCCATGGGGGGGCGCGGAAACCAACCGCAAGGGCACGCGTCGATCTGCTGGGCGACTTGGTCGCCACTGGCCCAGCAGGGAGCGAGAGGCGAAACCGAGCCCCCGTACAGAGGGATCGG
>JANOTZ010000185.1:0-6043 GCA_031416735.1 Frankiales bacterium | reverse complement strand
AACGTGGGCGGGCAGAACGTCCCCGGCGGGTGGTACTCGATGCCGTTCTGGGAGCCGTTCATGCTCGGCGCCCTCCTGACCGGCGGCTTCGGTGGCGGGTTCGGTGGCTTCGGAAGCGGTGGTCACGAGCAGGGCCATGGGGGAGAGGTGGACAGTGGTGGCCCCGGGGAAACCGGCAATGACGTCGGTGGTGGCTCCGGTGGCGGTGACTGGGGCGGTGGTTCCGGAGGCGGCGACTCGGGTGGTGGCTCCGGTGGCGGTGACTGGGGCGGTGGCTCAGGTGATTTCGGCGGCGGGGACTCCGGCGGCGACTGGTAGTCCACAGCCCCCCGCATTGTCAGCACGGTCGGGCAGGATGGGGGCATGCAGCAACTGGGACTTGAAGGCATGCCGACCCGGTTGTTCTCCTGTACGCCGTCCCGGTTGACCAACTGGCTCGACTGCCCGCGCCGCTACCGGATGACCTACCTCGACCGGCCGCCGCTGCAGCGCGGACCGGCGTGGGCGCACAACACCGTCGGCGCCGTCGCGCACCTGGCACTGGCCCGCTGGTGGGATCTGCCGGCCGAGCGCCGTACCGGACCTGCGGCACGGGGATTGCTGGAGCGGGCCTGGCAGACCGACGGGTTCAGCGACCCGGCGCAGGCCGACCGGTGGAAGGGCTTCGCGGGGGACATGGTCGAGCGCTATGCCGCCGACCTGGACCCGGGCGAGGAGCCGGAGGGCATCGAACGCACGGTGGCCTTCAAGACCGACGCGCTCGCGGTCAGCGGCCGGGTCGACCGCGTGGACCGGCGCGGCGACGAGTTGGTGGTCGTCGACTACAAGACGGGCCGATCCGCGTTGACCGACGACGACGCCCGGGGCTCCCTGGCGCTGGCGCTCTACGCCCTGGCCTGTGCCCGCACCCTGCGGACGCCGTGCACGAAGGTGGAGCTGCACCACCTGCCCAGCGGCAAGGTGCTGTCCTGGGAGCACACCCCCGAGACCCTCGACCGGCACGTGCGACGGGCCTCGTCCATCGCGGCTGAAGCGTCGGCGGCGAAGGACTCGTTGGAGGCGGGAGTGCCTGCGGACGAGGCTTTCCCGCCCCGACCGTCACCGGTCTGTGGCTGGTGCGACTTCGTCCGTCACTGCCCGGAGGGAATGGCCGTCTCCGGTGGCCCGAAGAAGCCGTGGGCCGGCCTCGCCGAGGAGCGGGCACCCCTCTCCGGCGAGGTCTGACCGCGGCGAGGTCCGTGCGGCACTGGTCTGTTCCGAGATCTGCATGCGACACGCAGGGCGGGTCTCATGCAAACCTCGGAACAGTGCTCGCGAACGGAGTCGGCCCCACCTATCTGTGGAACCTCTCGTGCGTCGGCAATCCACCTCTTGGTCGGAGCTTGGAACGGTCGCCGGGTCGATCAGTCGTCGAGTGCCGGCAGCACCAAGAGGGACTCCTCTTCCGAGGCCGCAAAGCCAGCGATGTCGTCGGCGCCCGAGCGAAGGATGGCAGCGATCGCCGCAGTCGAGCAGTTGCCCACGCGAAGCCACACCACTTTCGGCGGTGGCCCGAGCAGGAAGGCAAGCTGGCGGAAGTCGGAGTCCTTGGAAACGATCATGTAGCCGTGCTCACCTGCATAGGACCAGATCTCGCGATCTATTGCCGTGTCCAGCCCCAGTACCCCGACGTGGTTGCTGTCTGGAAACCGTGGCGCGACCTCTGCGATGAGGCGCCGCGACAGGTTCTGGTCGAACAGGAGCCTCACGCGGACGTGGCGAGACGGCGTTCCCGCGCGGCGGCGAACTCCAGGGTGGCGCGGATGTGCGCCTCAGTGACCTCGGGGAAGTCATCCGTGATCTCGGCGTGCGTCATGCCGCTGGCGAGGTACTCGAGCACGTCGTAAACGGCGATGCGAGTACCGACGAAGCACGGCTTGCCGCTGCGCACGCCGGGACGGACCTCGATCAACCCGTGGCCATCCATACGGTCGAGGCTACCCCGGATGTCGCCGCGATTCGCCAAGTCGCGGATCTCGCCAAGGCAGGAGGCGGCACCATCGTTCACCCCGGATCCTGAAGGGCCTCGTCGAGGACCATCAACAGGATGCCAGGCAAGTGCTGCAACGCGGTCAACGACAGCCAAGGCACCTGCAGCGAGCCGGTTGCGTAGGTATCACGACCCAGGTTGCGAAAGGACGCTCTCGTGTGCGGATCCGGGGTCGGCGAAAGATGCAGGCCAGCCTCAGGCACGTGATCTGCGGGCACTTCGGCCCTGGTCAGACAGCGTGGGAACGCCCACGATCAAGGCATGAGCGAGCACCGGACACGGGTACGGGATACGCGTCGGCGCAAGGCCTGGTTGCCTCCTCGCTGGATCATCGTGCGGTTCTGGCACGTTCATCGCTCACTGGTCCGGGCGACCCATGGCCGTGCAGGACTGTGGCGGCCGAAGCCGGACGGCTGGGGGGCGCTGTGGCTCACCACCACAGGCCGACGCACGGGCCAACCTCGGCAGGTGCTCGTCGGCTACTTCGAGGACGGCGACCACCTGGTCACCATGGCGATGAACGGCTGGGGTGCGGCCGAGCCCGCATGGTGGCTGAACCTGCAAGCTCATCCTGACGCGACCGCCCAGACGAAAGATGGTGCACGGGCGGTCCACGCCCGTCGCGCGCAAGGAGCCGAGCGTGACCGGCTGTGGTCCCGTTGGGCCGAGATCGACAAGAACCTCGAGGAGTACGCCGCGCGTCGGCCGACCGAGACCGCGGTGGTCGTGCTCGAGCCCCGGGACGACTGACGACGAACACATGTAGAGGCGTGACCGAGCTCCTGCAGCAGAGCTAGATTCCGAAAAGCGGGAGGCAGTCGTCGACGCCGGAGACCGAGACCGGCACCGGGGACGTCCATGCCGCACGGTCCAGCAGCATCCGTTGCATCAGGCGCGGACCGGGGTGCACGTCCACCCCGTTGTCGACGTACCCCAGCGACCGGGAGACCCCGAGCGACGCGGCGTTGTCCGACCACGCCTCGGTGACGGCAAAGGCCGCGTCGAGGTGCGAGAAAGCCAGCGTCAGGACGGCGGCCCGCATCTGCTTGCCGAGCCCGCGGCCACGGGCTCCGGCCACCAGCCAGGAGTGGGTGTCGACGGTCCGGCGTACAGCAAAGTCCTTGCCCTCCAGGCCTTGTACGCCGATCGGCACGCCGTCATGCATCACCACGAACGGGAGGACCCAGCCGGTCGGCTGCCACGTCCCGGCGTTGCGCCAGTAGGCCTGCAGCACGTCCGCAGCGGGGCTGACGTGGGCCAGTCGAGGGTCGGCCTCGAGGTCGTCAGGGACCACGGCGGCGAGGGCAACCGCGTCGGTTTCGGTCATCCCGCGCAGGACGAGCGAGGGGGTGGTGAGGACCAGGGAGTGCAGCGGCCAGGTCACCGCGACAGCCCGAGGCGCGCCTCGGCCTCGCGCAGGTGACTGCCGTGCCGCACCCGGGCGGGGACCGCCAGCAGCCCGGTGCGCAGCACCACCCCGGCGGCTGTGGCACCCACGCCAACGGGCAGGCCGGGGAGCCCGTAGAGCCGTCTGGTCCACCGCGGCAGC
This sequence comes from Frankiales bacterium, assembly GCA_031416735.1. Taxonomy (GTDB): domain Bacteria; phylum Actinomycetota; class Actinomycetes; order Mycobacteriales; family SCTD01; genus RYN-111. The sequence continues at coordinate 2,465 of JANOTZ010000185.1, read as the reverse complement.
ATCGCCGCAGACATTGCTGCCAGGGTCGTCCACGCGGGCCGGGCCGGGGTGGCCAGCGCGACCTTCGCCGGCATCGGCGGGAACAGCACGAACCGGGCGGTCGCCCGCGCCTCCGCGGTGACCCGCAGCTCCGGTCGCATCGCGGTGAAGTAGGCACGCATCGCCGCCACCGAGTCGGGCGCCTCGGACAGCCCGATCAGCCGGGCATTGCGGATCTGCTCGGCGTAGTAGGAGTCCTGCTCCCGTGCCGACAGCCGCAGCCCGCTGCGTACTGCGGTGCTGAGGAAGGACTCGGCCTCGCAGCAGTGCACCCACAGCAGCAGGTGCGGGTCGTCGACCCGATAGGCCTGCCCGCTCTCCGGCTCGACTCCGGCCAGCTGCCGGTGGATCCCCCGCACCCGGGCGGCCGCGCGGGTGGCGACGGAGGTGGGGGCGTAGGTCGTCACGCCGACGTACTCCGCCGTACGGAACAGCCGTCCCCACGGGTCGCCGCGGAAGTCGGAGTGCTGCGCGACTCCGGCCATCGCCAGGGGGTGCACGGCTTGCAGCAGCAGGGCCCGCAGCCCCGCGACCAGCATCATCGGATCCGCGTGCACCCGCCAGGTGACGCTGTCCGGCCCATACAGCCCCGGGTCGGGCACGAGCGCCGGTCCGGTGGTCACAGCCCCGTCAGGAAGTCGCGCAACACCTGCGCGGTCAGTGCCGGGTTCTCAACCGCAGGCGAGTGAAAAGCATCGGGTACGACGACAACGGGCGCGTCGAGCCGGGCGGCCATCTCGTCCTGTTCGGCGGGCGACCACGCGTCGTCCTGCTCGCCGTAGACGACGATCAGCGGGACCCCAGCCGCCTTGAGCTCCTCGACTCGGTCGGGTTCGCTGGTGAGGGCCTCCGCCATGGCGAGCAGCCCGGCGGCGGATCCCCCTACCAGGCGGGCCCGCAGGAAGTGGCGCACATCCTCGGTGGCGACCGGCTTGTCGGGGTGCGGCGGGAGGGCCTCGGACGCCTCCCACACCGCCTCCAACCCACCCTCGAGCAGCAGCGGTTTCACGAACGGCAGGACGTCGGCGCGCGGCCCGGTGAGGGCGGCCGGGCCGGAGTCCAACAGCACCAGTGAGCGGAACGACGACGGGTCCTGCACGACAGCGGCGCGACCGACCAGACCGCCGAAGCTGTGGCCCACCAGGTGCACCGGCCCGTCGCCTAGCGCGGCGACGAGCTGCACCAGATCGGCGCCGAGAGCCTCGGTGGAGTAGGCGGAGTGCTCGTCCGGGCCGGGGCTTTGGTACTGCCCCCGCTGGTCCACCGCGACGGCCCGGAAGCCGGCCGCGGCCAGCGGTTCGAGCAGCAGCCCGAAGTCCTCCTTGGTGCCGGTGAAGCCGGGTACGAGCACCACCGTGCCGCGCCGTTCTCCGACCGGGTCGGCGTCGAGCACGGCCAGCGGTCCGCCCGGGATCTCGATCATCCGGGCGGTGATGCCGTCGGGCAGCGGATGGTTGTGCAGGGCGCTCATGGCCCGAGCCTATGCAGGATGGGCTCGCCCATGTTTCCGTCGTACGGATCGAGGGTCATAAAGGCGCGCTGCGGCTGCATCCACCGGTCGACGCACGAGCGGGGCCCCGCATGCGGCAAGCGTCGCAGAGGTCGGCTCAGAGCTCGTCGCAAAGCTCGACTCAGAGGTCGGAGACGACCTCGGCGAGCGGGCGGCTGCCGAGCACCAGGTCGGTGAGCCCGTCGATCCGGCCGCACTCGACGCAGCGGGCACCGAGCACGATCCACTCGACGTGCTCACCGTCGGGGAGGGAGAGGCCGGCGGCCACCTCGGCGATCGACTGGCCGCAGGACCCGCAGTTCCACATCGGCGGATGGTTCCAGCGTTGCTCGGAGTCCAGTAGCGACACGCTCTTGGCGCACTGCAGGCACCTTCTCCGGGCCACGCCGGTCACTGCATCGGCCTCGACATAGGTCCAGGTCGGCCGCTCGTCACCGTGGTTGCCGCAGGCGAGCACCACCGTCTCGTGCACGGGCGGCGAGCCGTCGAGCTTCATGAGGAAGGCCCGCAGGTCCTCCACGTCCTCGCCCGTACGGATCCCAGCAACAGTCCTCAGCACCATGCCCAATGCATCGGCGCACGGTCTGTGGTCCCTTGAGCCCCTTTCGGGCTGGGCTTCCACCATCCGGTACGGCGAAAGGTCGGCGCCCCGGGACGTGCCCAGGTCTGCGGTCGGCGGCCGGGGTCACCCTCGGCCGCCCGCTCAGCAGATCAGGCGTCGGTGCCGGTGGCGGACGCGTCGTTGGCGGGCGCGTCCGTGGTGCCGGCCCCGCCGCGGCCACGGCCACCCCGACGGCGGCGGGGCCGGGGGGCATCCCCGTCGCCGGCCGCGGGACGACCCGGGGTTGCGGAGTCGGTGAAGGTGACCGCCGTACCCGCCTCGGCAGGAGCAGCGACGGCCGTGCCGGCGCCGCGG
>JANOTZ010000184.1:0-8738 GCA_031416735.1 Frankiales bacterium | reverse complement strand
GCTGCTCATCATCAACGGCAAGGTCTCGGCCATCGCCGACCTGCTGCCGATCCTCGAGAAGGTCGTCCAGTCCGGCAAGCCGCTGCTCATCGTGGCCGAGGACGTCGACGGTGAGGCGCTGTCGACCCTGGTGGTCAACAGCATCCGCAAGACCCTGAAGGTCGCGGCCGTCAAGGCTCCTGGCTTCGGTGACCGCCGCAAGGCGATGCTGCAGGACCTGGCCGTGCTCGCGAACGCGCAGGTCGTCAGCGCCGAGGTCGGTCTCAAGCTCGACCAGGTCGGCCTCGAGGTCCTCGGCTCGGCCCGCATCATCACGATCACCAAGGACACCTGCACCATCGTCGACGGTGGCGGCTCCAAGGACGACGTGGCGGCCCGGGTCGGCCAGATCAAGAACGAGATCGAGGCCAGCGACAGCGACTGGGACAAGGAGAAGCTCCAGGAGCGGCTCGCCAAGCTCGCGGGCGGCATCGGCGTCGTCAAGGTCGGCGCCCACACCGAGGTCGAGCTCAAGGAGCGCAAGCACCGGCTCGAGGACGCCATCTCGGCGACCAAGGCCGCGGTCGAGGAGGGCATCGTCCCCGGTGGTGGCGCCGCGCTCGTGCACGCCGCCAAGGCGCTCGTCAGCGGCCTCGGCCTGGAAGGCGACGAACTCACCGGTCTCCGGGTCGTGCAGTCCGCGCTCGACGAGCCGGCCCGTTGGATCGCGGAGAACGCCGGTCTCGAGGGTCGCGTCGTGGTCAACCGCATCCGTGAGTCGGGGGACGACAAGCACGGTCTCAACGCCGCCACGGGTGAGTACGTCGACCTGGTCAAGGCCGGCGTCGTCGACCCGGTGAAGGTCACCCGCTCTGCCGTCCGCAACGCCGCCTCGATCGCCAGCATGCTGCTGACGACCGAGACGCTCGTCGTGGACAAGCCAGCCGACGAGGCCGCGGCCTCCCACGGTGGCCACGGCCACGCGCACTAGTAACCACGTCTGAAGGGGGCCTCCTCGGGGGCCCCCTTCGGCGTTCCACAACCAGGGCGAACCGGACGGGTAGCTGTGGGCTCTTCGGGTCGAGACCCAGCCCTGCGAGGAGCCCCGATGACGATCACCGACGAGACGATCACCGCTGACGCTGTCCCGACGGAGCGCGGCCCGAGCCGGCTGCACCGCTCCTGGGGATGGACCAAGGAGCACGTGAAGCGCCCCCGGGGCATCAAGGCGGTCCGGCTGACCCTCGTCACCGCCCTCGTCGCCCTCGCTCTCCTGGGCTTCGCCGGTGCCCGCGAGCTGCGCCCAGTCCAGGACGGTGCCGTCGTCGACCTCACCGCGGTGCTCGACGCCGCGGCCCGAGGTGACGTCCTGGGTGCTGTGCTCTTCGACCAGGACGCCCGGGTGAAGGCGGTCACCACGTCGGGGACAGTCGTCGCGTCGTACACCAGGAGCGACAGCGAAACCTCCACGCTGGTAAGGACTCTCGCCAAGAGCGGGCCGGTGCGCATCGACCCGCAGACCGGCAAGCAGCTCACCAGGCTGGGCCTGCAGTTCCTGCTCCCCGTCACCTTGCTGTCGGTCATCTTCGGGCTGCTCATGACGGCCAGCCGCGGTGAGGGCGGCGCGGCGGAGTTCAGCCAGTTCAGCAAGGTGCGTGGCGGCGAGCGGCTCAAGACCGAAGGCCCGGTACGGCGAAAGGGCGTGCCTTCGATCGGGTTCGCCGACATCGCCGGTGCCCAGATGGCCGTCACCGAGCTGGCGGAGGTCGTCGACTACCTGAGGGACCCGTCCCGGTTCGAGCTGATGGGGGCGGTGCCTCCCAAGGGCGTGCTGCTCTTCGGCCCACCCGGGTGTGGCAAGACCCTGCTGGCCAAGGCGGTCGCCGGTGAGGCCGGCGTGCCCTTCTTCAGTCTCAGTGGCGCCGAGTTCGTCGAGTCGCTGGTCGGCGTCGGCGCGGCCCGGGTCCGGGACCTGTTCGCCCAGTTGCGCGCCAAGGCGCCGGCCATCTTGTTCATCGACGAGCTCGACGCGGCCGGCCGCAAACGCGGTGCCGGGGTCGGGGGTGGCAACGACGAGCGGGAGCAGACCCTCAACCAGATGCTGGTCGAGATGGACGGCTTCGAGGCGATCGCCGGCGTGGTCGTGATCGGCGCCACCAACCGCCCGGACATCCTGGACCCGGCGCTGCTCCGGCCAGGCCGCTTCGACCGGCACGTGGTGGTCGAGAAGCCTGACGCAGCAGGGCGTTTCGACATCCTGCGGCTCTATGCCCAGGGCCGCCCGGTGGACATCAACGTGGACATCGAGCTGCTCGCGAAGCGGACCCCGGGTTTCACCGGCGCGGACCTGGCCAACGTGTGGCGGGAGGGCGCCCTGCTAGCCGTACGCGCCGGCTCAGACCGGATCGGGCAGGTCGAGCTCGACGAGGCCGTGCAACGGGTACTGGCCGGCCCGAAGCGCAGCAACGGCGCGTTGTCGCAGGAGGAACGACGGATGGTGGCAGTGCACGAGGCCGGTCACGCCGTCCTGGCCGCGTCCTTCGGCCGCGAGGTCGACCGGGTCACGATCGTCCGCCGCGGCACCGGTCTGGGGCATGCGGCTCTCGCCCGGGACGACCGCCAGGTCCTCCGGCGATCGGAGCTGGTGGAACGGATTGCGATCGCCCTCTCGGGCAAGGTCGCCGAGGAGATCGTCTGGGGCGAGGCCTCGACCGGTGCCGAGGCCGACATCGACGCGGCGACCAGCATCGCCCGCGACATGGCCGGACGCTGGGGCATGAGCGAGGGCATCGGGCCGGTGCGCATCACGGCCTCCGACGCCGAGGTCTTCCTCGGCCGCGACCTGGTCGCGATGCAGTCGGTGAGCCCCCAGACGCTCGACAAGCTCGACACCGAGATCCGGATGCTCGTCGAGGAGGGGCAGCGGATCGCCTTCACCCGGCTGCACGAACGACGGGCCCAGCTCGACCTGCTCGCCGACGAGCTCGAGGCGGTCGAGACCGTCGACGGTGAGCAGCTGAAGCGGTTGCTCGCGCCCGCGCACACGTCGGCGACCACGACCACGACCGCTCCCAAGCGGGCCCGACGGACCACGAACTCCTGATGCGCCGGGTTGTCCTCGCGGCAGCCCTGCTGCTGCCGGTTCTTGCCCCGATCGGGTCCACGAGCCGGGCCGCCGAGCCCTGCGCGGTGGGTCTGGAGCAGCGCAACCAGTGGCATCACGTCCTCTCGGTCGGCGTGCTGGCGATGGACGATGCCGACCCGTGCCGGTTGCTGGCGGTCGGACCGGGCGTCGACACCCGGACCTCCGACGACGGTGGCGTGACCTGGCGCAAGGTCGGGACGGCGCCGACCGAGGCCTCCCGGCTGGTGACATCCGGGCTGGGTGGCTCGCAGGCCGTGCTCCTGGGAAAGACGGGCGGGCTGTGGACCACGGTCGACCGGGGTGCCTCGTGGCAGGCCGCGACCGGACTCACCGGGCAGGTCAGGGACCTCGTCGCCGACGAGCAGTCCGCTGGGCGCCTCTATGCCGTGGTCAGCCAGTCCCAGACGTTGCCGCTCCCCGTGCTGCTGCCGGTGGGGAGCGAGGCGGGTCTCTACGCCAGCACCGACGGAGGGCGCAGCTTCGAGGCCGTGGTCGGGGCCCGGGCCCTGGCCGTCACCGCGGTCGTCCCCGATGCCGGTGTCCCCGGTCGGCTCTGGCTCGGGGTCGGTGGGCCTGCAGGTGGGATGTTCCTCAGCGACGACGCCGGTCGCTCCTTCACCCGGGCCGCCGGTGGGGATGTCACCGACCTGGCGAGTGCCCGGCTCCTCGGGGGTGGGAGCCAGGTCGTGGCCGCGACGCGAGACGGCATTCTGGTCAGTCGTGACGCAGGACGCACCGTCACCCCCCGCTTGGTGGGGACTGCCTTCACCGAGGTGGGCCTCGAGTGGGAGCACCCCTCGGCGCTCATGCTGCTGGCGAGCACCGCCCGACGGTCCAGCGACACGGGGGCGAGCGCCCGCGGCCAGGCCTTCGGGCTGCCTGACGGGTGCGCCCCGCGGGACCTGCGCCGTGACCGGTCGGTGCCGAGCGTCTTCCTGGTCGGCTGCGCCGACGGCGCCACCTGGCGCTACCGCAGCGACGGCACCGATCTCACCGACACCGACCGGCTCGACGGTCAGGACGTCACCCAGGTGCCGGGGGTCAGCTTCATGAAGCCCACCCCGATGCGGCTGCTGCGTCGGCACAAGCTGCCCAGCGCCGGCGGTGTCGAGGACGGGTCGATCGCCTTTGACGGGTCGATCCTCTACTACACCGACCGGAAACAGGAGGGGACGATCCACCGCATGCTGGCGAGCACCGGCGCTGGGCTCCCTGACCTCCGGACCGGCGTGCCGCGGGGCATCGGGCACCTGGCCTACGACGCCAACCGCGACCATCTCGTCGTCCTCGACCGGGCCCTTATGGTCTGGGACGTCGACGTCGACACCGGCAAGGCAGTGAAGCTCTTCCATGCCCCGTTGTCGGGCCGCACCGCGGAGGAGGACGAGAACAGCGGCGGTCAGTTCTTCTACGGGGCCATGAGCTTCGACAGCGCCACCGACCGGCTGCTGTTCGCCAACGACGGTGCCGACGGCTTCGCGGAATATGACCGGGAGGGGCGCGAGCGCAACAACTGCGCGTCGCTCGGCCTGCAGAACATCATCATTCTCGGCGCCGGCGAGTCATCCGGCCACGCGAGCATCGCGGGCCTGGTGGCGACCGGTGACGGGCTGGTCTACGTCGAGGCTGAGGACGACAGGACCGTCGTGCGCATCGACCGGTCCTGCCACGTGCTGGCCACCTTCCAGCACGAATACCTCAACGAGGCTCCCAACGAGAACGACGCCCTGGCCTGCGACACCAACACCTTCCCCGGCACCCCCGCCGTGTGGCTGCGCAACGCCCCGGAGGCCTATGTGGTCGCCTACTCCGTGGAAGCGGGCTACTGCGCGCTCCCGTCGGCGGTGAGCGTCTCCGCCCCACCTGGGGTCGCCATCGGGCAGTCGGGCACGGTCTGCGCCCGGCTGCTGTCCCGGGCCAAGGGCCAGCCACTCGCGGGTCAGCCGGTGGACCTGCTCGTCGCGGGCCGGGGGATCGGCAGCCCGATCACCGATGCCACCGGACGCGCCTGTACGGCGTACCAGCCCCTCGGCCGTGAGGCGGGTCTCGGCGAGGCATCGGCGAAGACCCGACAGCCCGTCGTGGCGGCGTTTCTCGGTACGCCCGCCTACCGGCCCTCCACCGCCCGAGCCAGCCTGGTGGTCAGCCGGGTGGTGCTGCCGCCGCCCGCGCCGCCCGCGCCGCCCGCGCCGCCGATCGCACCTCCGCACCCGGTCCCGGTGGTCGTCGCGCCCCCGCCCCCACCACCGATCCAGCCACCGCCACCGCCCCCGAACGTGCCGCAGCAGCAGCCCATCACCCAGCCGCAAGGCCATCCCGGTGCCCAACCGGGCGCGATGGGGGCGCTGGGCGCCGCGCCGATGCCGGAGGACGAGGTGGAGGTTGCGGCGCAGACCGGCGACGTGCACCAGATGACGGCGCTGAACGCGTCCTGGGAGGCCTACGCGCTACCGCTTCTCGCGGGCCTGGCAATGGGGACCGTGGCGGTCAGGCGTCGGAGGGAATCGCGGGTGCGCCCCCAGTTCTGACGGCGGTACCGCTGGATTGTCGAGCGGTACCCACGAGCGGGCCACCAGGGCTGCGCGGCCCGCTTTCGCCGTACCAGGAAGGGGTCAGCGGGGTGCGGTGAGGAGCGCGCCGAGCTCGAAGTGCATGGGGTCGCTGTATTTCCAGTCGCCACCCCAGCGGAAGCCCCACCGCTTGAAGATCTCCACGACCTTCGGGTGCATGGTGCCCTCGATGCCGCGGTAGTTGGACGCGGCGTCGAAGTCGACCGCGATGCCCCAGGTGTGCAGCGAGATCGAGTTCTCCGGGTTGCGCTCGATGAAGCGCGGGACGTAGCAGCCGTTGTAGGTGTGCAGCGTCGAGCCCAGTCCGGCGGCGACGACGTCCTGCAGCGCGCCGCGCAGCTGGGGGAGCATCAGCCGGTGGCAGGTGACCCGGCCGAAGATCGGGACGGTGCCGCTCGCGATGCTCTTCCGGACCCACGCGGCGTCGGGCTCGATGGTGCCGTCCGGGTAGTACTTGTAGGAGAAGGCACCGAAGGCCTTCGAGGCCTTGCTGCCGGTGAGGAACGCGAACGGGCTGGCCGCCGGAGCCGTCAGCAGGTCGACGTCGGCGTCGGCGCCGGCGACCTTGCGGGCCTTGGAGGCCAGCGAGGCCGGGTCCTTGGTGCCGGCGTTGAGCACGACAGCGGTGGGCCGGCCGAGACCGAGGCTCCGGCCGGTGGCGGTGCTCACCACGAGGTCCGTGCCGGGGATGCCGGTGGTGGCCAGGGCGCCGAGGCGCAGCACCACCGGGACCTTGCCGATGAGCGTGAGGTTCTGGCCGAGGGGGAGGTGCAGGCGCTTGGCGAGGTCGTGCGAGACGACCAGGCCGCCGTCGGCGACGGTCTGCCACACGGCGGTCGACTCGGCGGTGCCCGCCGCGGTGTAGCGCCGGAAGGTGACCGGGTCGACGCTGGCGACCCGCACCGGCTTGCCGGACAGGTGGACGGTGCCGGAGGCGAAGGTGACCGCGCCGGGGGAGAGCGACGCCACGTCGTGGAGCTGGCGGGCGCTGAGCGGCGTGCTGCCGGTGACGAGGACGTCAGGGCGCAGCCGGCCGCCGCGCAGGGCCGCCAGGGCGACCGGCGCGACCCGGGCCTGAGCCACGGTGACGGGCTCGTGGGCGGGCGCGGCTTCGGGGGTGGCGGCCGGCGACTGGCAGCCGACCAGCGTGGCGGCGAGCACGCCCAGGGCGAGCAGAGCGGCGGGGCGGGAGGCGCTGGTGTGCATGGGCACCGCGTGGGCTCCTGAAGGTGGGTCGTGACCGGGGGGTGTCACGGAGTGCAACGAGCGGGCCGGCTCGGGGTGACGCGGACCACACAATCCTACGGCTTGGCCGGATATGGGCCAAAAGAGACAGTTCTGCCCGCATTTGCCACGCTCGCCTGAGCCTGTCGCCGAGGTCGGCAGCGGGGAGGCACTAACGTCCGCACGTGACCTCACCCGACCTGCTCACCCTGCTCGCCAGCGGGGAGCACGCCGCCTTCCACGGGAAGCCCGCCGCCGCGGTGATCGCGCTGGAGCAGGCCGTCGTGCTCGCCCAGTCGCAGGGCCTGGTCGCCGAGATGGCCGCCGCTGCGTGGCTGCTGGGCGTCGCTCTCGGCGCCGAGGGCCGGTACGGCGGGGCGCTGACCGTGCTGTCCCCGCTGGTCGATGCGGGGGGCGCTGACGGGGCGCCCGTGGAACGGCGGCTGTTCGCGGCGCTGTCCGGAGCCACCATCGCGAGCATCCACCGCCAGCTCGGCCGGCACGTCATCGCGCGGGAGGCCGACCTGGGCGCCCTCGACCTGACCGACGGCACGGGGGAGGCCGCGTTCGACGCGCTGCTCGGGCTGGCCTCGGACGCGGTCGGGCTCGACGAGGCCGACGAGGCCGTCAGCCGGCTGGCCCAGGCCGAGGCGGTCCTGCCCGGTCGGGGCGACGAGTGGTGGCGCCAGCGGGTCCGGCTGGGGTGGGCACAGGCCGAGGTGGCCCTACTCGACGGCCGGGTGGAGGAAGCCTCCGCGCTCGCTGCCGAGGCGGTGAAGCGGGCGGAGGACGCCCGGGCCCCCCGGCACGTGTCGAAGGGCCTGCTGCTGATGGGGCTGGCGCAGGTCTCGCAGGGCGACGCGGAGGCAGTCAGCACGCTGCGCCGGTCGGCGACGTTCGCCGAGTCGCTCGGCTGCCTGCCGCTGGTCTGGCCCTCGCGGGCCCTGCTCGGGGCCCTGTTGGCCGGCGAGTCCGACTCCGACCGCGCCGAGAGCGACAAGAGCCTGGCTGCGGCCCGGTCGGCCGTGTTGACGATCGCGGGGGACCTGCCGCCAGGGGTCCGGGCCGAGTGGCTGGCCCGACCCGACATCAACGCCCTGCTCGGCGGCTGAACCGCACCCCGACCGTCGTGCTCGACGGGTGGGCGCTCACAACCGGGGTGTTTGCCCTAGGGAGAGCCCCCACTTTCACCCTGTCGGGGTAGCAACATCACCCATCCGGGTGGGTGATGCCGTCTGGTTCTCTTAGGCCAGATTGGGGGCATAGTCCTCACGTCGGGCGCCGAACCTGCCGAAGACCTCAGCAGGGTCGGTCTGTAGGGGAGCGTGCATGAGGGATCAGGGTTCGTCGACACCCGTGCTCACGGACCCCTGCGTCGTGCTCGGGCGCTTCGCGGTGCTGCTCTCCGACGGTTCGGCCATCCCCGCCGCGCTCGATGCCCTCGTCGCCGACCTGGGCCTCACGAGTGCCGTCCTCCGGACGCCCGCCGGTGATGTTCTGGGCGTGGGAGGTGAGGCGTTGCACGCGGTGCCTTATCTCCGCGCGGAGGCCCTGCTCGACCCGTCCGTGGAGCTGGCTGTGGTGGGTCGCTCGGGTGACACGACCGCGACGCTGACCGTGCTCGGCGCCCGCCCGTCCCACCTCCCCGTGCTGAGGACCGCTGCGGCCGTCCTCGGTCTGGCGCTGGTGCCGACCCCGTCGGCGACCGACCTGCTCGAGGCCGCCGAGGCGGACCGGGACGACCTCGCCGACTCCCTCCACGACGGGCCCGTGCAGAGCCTGGTGGTGGCCCGCTACGCCGCCGACGCCGCCGTTCGGGG
>JANOTZ010000183.1:0-1708 GCA_031416735.1 Frankiales bacterium | reverse complement strand
GAGGACCCCACGTGCGCCGGGACCTCCCGGTGCACCTCGACGGGCACGCCCTGGGCGAGACCGTCGACGTCGACCTCGTCCACCGGGGCAGCGCCGTAGCCGGTTGAGACGGCCAGCGCCCGCTCCTCCGCCGTGAAGATGCCGAGGCCCTCGCGAACGTCATAGGAAAGGAAGTCCAGCGCCAGCCGACGGAACAGGTAGTCCATCACCGAGGCAGCAATACGGATGTCGGCGTCGTCGGTCATGCCGGCCGGGTCGAAGCGCATGTTGGTGTACTTGGAGACGAACGCCTCCAGCGGCACGCCGTACTGCAGGCCGATGGAGATCGAGATGGAGAACGCGTCCATCACGCCGGCCAGGGTCGAGCCCTGCTTGCTCATCTTGATGAAGACCTCGCCGAGGGTGCCGTCCTCGTAGGCGTTGGCCGTCATGTAGCCCTCGGCGCCGGCGATCGAGAACGAGATCGTGCGGCCGGAGCGGTTCTTGGGCAGGCGCTTGCGGACGGGACGCGCAGCCACGAGCCCCTCCTCCGACGACGACGACGACGCGGCCCCAGCCTCGGAGCCCTTCTTGTCCTGCAGCGGCTGGCCGACCTTGGAGTTGTTGCGGTAGATCGCCAGTGCCTTCAGGCCAAGCTTCCAGCCCTCGAAGTAGACCTGCTCGACGTCCTCGACGGAAGCCTCAGCCGGCAGGTTGACGGTCTTCGAAAGGGCGCCGGAAACGAACGGCTGGATGGCCGCCATCAGCATGACGTGGCCCATCGGGGAGATGGACCGCTCCCCCATCGCGCAGTCGAAGACGCTGTAGTGCTCGAGCTTGAGCCCAGGGGCGTCGATGACGTGGCCCTTCTCGGCGATGTGCTCGATGATCGCCTCGATCTGCTCCTGCTGGTAGCCCAGCGCCTGCAGCGCCCGCTCGACCGTCTGGTTCACGATCTGCATCGACGCACCACCGACGAGCTTCTTGAACTTCACCAGCGCCAGGTCGGGCTCCAGGCCCGTGGTGTCGCAGTCCATCATCAGACCGATCGTGCCGGTCGGGGCGATGACGGAGGCCTGCGCGTTGCGCCAGCCGTTCTTCTCACCCAGCGCCAGGCACTCCTGCCAGGCCTTGGTGGCCTCGTGCAGGATCCGGGCGTCATCAGCACCCACCACGCGTACGGCGTCGTTGGCCGCGGCGTGCTTGCGCATCACGCGCTTGTGGGCGTCGGTGTTCTGCGCATAGCCGTTGTAGGGGCCCACCGCGCCGGCGAGCTCCGCCGAGCGCTTGTACGCCGTACCCGTCATGAGTGAGGTGATCGACGCGGCCAGGGCCCGACCGCCGTCGCTGTCGTAGGCGTGGCCGGTCGCCATCAGCAGCGCGCCGAGGTTGGCGTAGCCGATGCCGAGCTGGCGGAAGTTGCGGGTGGTCTCCCCGATCGGCTCGGTCGGGAAGTCGGCGAAGCAGATGGAGATGTCCATCGCGGTGATGATGAACTCGACGGCCCGGGCGAACTCCTTGGCCTGGAAGGTGCCGTCCTCACGCAGGAACTTCATGAGGTTCAGCGACGCCAGGTTGCACGAGGAGTTGTCGAGCGACATGTACTCACTGCACGGGTTGGACGCGGTGATCCGGCCCGACTCGGGGTTGGTGTGCCAGTCGTTGATGGTGTCGTCGTACTGGATGCCCGGGTCGGCGCACTCCCACGCGGCCGTGGCCAGCTTGCGGA
>JANOTZ010000182.1:0-2839 GCA_031416735.1 Frankiales bacterium | reverse complement strand
CACCGGCAAGGACGTGGTGCTGGAGAGCTCCGGCGAGGACGTCGAGCTCGACAAGCAGGTTCTCGACGGAGTGGCGGACGCCCTCAAGCACCTGGTCATCAACGCCGTCGACCACGGCTGCGAGGCACCGGCCGACCGGCTGGCCGCCGGCAAGCCGGAGCGCGGCGTGGTCACCGTCAGCGCCCGCAGCGTCGGTGGAACCGTCGTCATCGAGGTCACCGACGATGGCGCCGGCGTGGACGAGGACGTCGTGCGCGACAAGGCAGTCCGGCTGGGACTGCTCGCGGCCGACAGCCCGCTCGTCGGGAGCGCCCTGCTGGCGCTGCTGTTCACCCCCGCCTTCAGCACGTCCGACACCGTCACCGAGACCTCCGGTCGGGGCGTCGGTCTGGACGTCGTCCGCAACGCCGTCGAGGAGCTGGGCGGCTCGGTCGAGGTCCGGTCGGAGAAGGGCGTCGGCACCTCGTTCGTCCTCACCCTGCCGATCACCCTCGGTGTCCTGCGCTGCCTGATCGCCCGGGTCGGGGACGAGCGCTACGCCGTACCCGTGCCGGGTGTCGTGGAGTCGTTGTCGCTGCGCGATGCCGAGGTGCACACCATCGCCGGGGCTCTTGTCGTGCTCCGCCACGGCGTCTCCGTCCCGCTGCTCGACCTGGGCGTGGCCCTCGGGCTGACCCGGGTCGCGGGCGAGGGACCGCGGGCCGCGCTCGTCGTCCGGCACTCGAGTGGTCAACAGCTGGCCTGGGCCGTGGACCGGCTCGAGGGCGAGTCGGAGCTGGTCGTGAAGGACCTCGGCGCGTTCCTGGGCCGGGTGCCCTTCGTCGCCGGCGCCACCATCGACGGGGACGGCAGCGTCGTCTGCCTGCTCGACCTGCGGGAACTCGGCGACCGGGCCGTCGGCGGGTCCCCGTTCGCCGCCCCGATGTCGGCGCCCGCGGGCAAGAAAGCCGCCCCTACACCGGGACTGCGCAAGCCACGGGTGCTCGTCGTCGAGGACTCGGTCGGCGTCCGCGAGTTGCAGCGCGTCATCCTCGAAGGCGCCGGCTACATCGTCGAGACCGCCGTCGACGGGTTGGACGGTGCGTCGCGCCTGCGGGACGACCCGGCCGACCTGGTGCTGTCCGACGTGGAGATGCCGGGCATGGACGGCTTCGACCTGACCCGTACGATCCGTCGTACCAAGGGCTGGGAGAACGTCCCGGTCATCATCATGACGAGCCGCGGTGAGGACATCGCACGGCAGGCGGGCCTGGACGCGGGCTGCTCGGCATACCTGCTGAAGAACGAGTTCGACCAGGAGACCCTGGTCTCGACGGTGAGAAGGCTGGGAGGACGTTGATTTTCGGTCAGAGGACATAGCGTGGCTCGGATCGTGATCGCGGACGACAGCCCCACCCTGCGTCGCATCGTCACCTCCGTGCTGTCCAAGGAGGGCCACGAGGTGATCGCGGCCGAGGACGGCATCGGTGCCGTGCAGGCCGCCTTCCGGGAGCAGCCCGACGCGGTGGTCCTCGACGTGCAGATGCCGCGCGTCTCGGGGTTCATCGCGGCCCGGCTGCTCAAGGACGACTGGCAGACCGCGGACATCCCGGTCGTCATGCTCACCTCGCTCGACGCGGCCTCCGACCGTTACTGGGCAGGGCAGGCCGGCGTCGATCGCTATCTGACCAAGGACTTCGAGGCCCCGGAGCTCGCGGGCACCATCGAGGAGGTGCTGCTGGCCTCGACCGCCTCGCGGGGTGGCCGGCCGCGGCTCGCCCCCGACGTGCTGGAGCTGTCCGAGGAGGACGTGCTCTCCCGGGTCTGCGACCTGCTCGACCGCAAGCTCTTCGAGTCCTCCGTCGCCCAGTCGGTGATGGCGATCGCCGCGACCGCCTCCGGCCTGGAGGCGTCCGTCGCCGCCCTGCTCGGGGTGCTGCAGCGCTTCGTCGGCTATGACCTGGCGGCCGTCATGCTCGACGCCGAGTCCGCGGCCTACGTCGCGGTGGGCCAGCCGACCGCCCGCGCGCACTACGACTCGTTCCTGGCCGCTGCTGTCGACGGTCTTTCCTCATGCGGCGGAACGGCCCTCGACCCGGCAGGCCTGGACGTCCGCGTCGCTCAGGCCGGCGGCACGATCGTGGAGGACCCGGACGAGCTGACCGGTGGTGTGGAGATGGCGACGTTCTTGTCGATGCCCCTGCGCGGCCACGGTGGCGCGGTCGTCGGTTTGCTAGCCCTGTCCTCCGCGGTGAAGCATGAGTTCGGTGAGTCGGCCCTGTCGACCCTGAAGCTCATCGAGGGCCCCGCCGCGATCGTCATCGACAACGCCCGGCTGGCCAGCTCCCACTAGAGGGTGAGGCGGCCCAGGTCGACCTTGGTGCCGCGGTCGAGGAAGACCTTGCGGACGACCTTGCCCTTTCCTGGGGCGGTGATCGTGACCGTCCAGGCCTCCTTGGGACGCCGGTCCTGGATGGTCGTCGGGCGGGTCGACGGGTTGGCGTGGACCTCGAAGCTGCCGTCGGGACGGACCTTGGCCACCGTCTTGATCGACTCCGCGACGCCACCGTCCTTGCGGGCGTCGACCTCGATCGCGGTCGGGGTCCGGAAGGACTTCGTGAGCGTCACCGTGGCGCCGGCGGGCGCCCCGGTGATGCGGCCCTTGATGACGCCGTGGTTGCGCGGGTCCGCAGCGGCCTCGGCCAGGATCAGCCAGGCCGGCCGGTTGAGCGCGTAGGTCTTCGGGATCTGCGAGGCGTAGTCGGGGTGGAACTCCTGGTTGTGCTCGAAGGTGTAGACGATGGTGCGCAGCGCGGCGTAGGACCAGTCGCGGCTGGTGCCGGCCGTCGGATAGAGCGAC
>JANOTZ010000181.1:0-3275 GCA_031416735.1 Frankiales bacterium | reverse complement strand
GCGTCGACGCGATCATCGTGGACGTCGCGCACGGGCACGGCAAGGGGGTGCTCGAAATGATCGCCCAACTCAAGCGTGACGCCGCAGCCGCTCATGTGGACATTATTGGAGGCAACGTCGCTACTCGCGCAGGTGCGCAGGCGCACGTGGATGCGGGGGCCGACGGCGTGAAGGCAGGGGTTGGACCTGGGAGCATCTGTACGACCAGAGTTGTTGCTGGCGTGGGGGTTCCGCAGGTTTCCGCGATCTACGAAACGATGCGCGCCTGCCGTCCCGCGGGGGTGCCCGTCATCGGTGACGGTGGTCTCCAGTATTCCGGGGACATCGCCAAGGCGCTCGTCGCCGGCGCCGACACCGTCATGCTCGGAAGCCTGCTCGCTGGTGTCGAGGAGAGCCCCGGTGACCTGGTGTTCACCAACGGCAAGCAGTTCAAGGCCTATCGGGGCATGGGCTCGCTGGCTGCGATGTCCTCGCGCGGGCCAAAGAAGTCCTTCTCCAAGGACCGCTACAGCCAGGCCGATGTGTCGAGCGACGACTTGCTGGTCACCGAAGGTGTTGAAGGCCAGGTCCCCTACCGCGGTCCGCTCGGCACCGTCGCGCATCAGCTCGTCGGTGGCCTGCGGCAGTCGATGTACTACGTCGGCGCCGCGACCATCCCCGAACTGCACGACAAGGGCCGTTTCATGCGGATCACGGCGGCCGGTCTGAAAGAGTCGCACCCGCACGACATCCAGATGACGGTGGAAGCACCCAACTACAGCGGGCAGTGATGGCAGACGTAGAGATCGGTATCGGCAAGAGCGGTCGCAGGGCCTACGGGTTCGACGACATCGCGATCGTCCCGTCGCGCAGGACCCGCGACCCCGAGGACGTCTCGCTCGCGTGGGAGATCGACGCCTACCGCTTCGAACTGCCGCTGATGGCCTCGCCGATGGACGGGGTGGTCTCGCCGGACGTCGCCGTTGCCCTCGGACGTCTCGGTGGCCTCGGCGTCCTCGACCTCGAGGGCCTCTGGACCCGGTTCGACGATCCGGAGCCGCTCCTGCTCGAGCTGGCCGAGATCCCCGCGGACCGGGCGGTCGACCGGATGCGGGAGATCTACGCCGAGCCCATCAAGGCCGACCTCATCACTGCGCGGGTCAAGCAGATCCGCGACTCCGGCGTCACCGTGGCGGCGTCGCTGACCCCGCAGCGCACGGTGCAGTTCGCGCAGACCGTCATCGACGCGGGCGTCGACCTGTTCGTCATCCAAGGCACCGTGGTCAGCGCGGAGCACGTCTCCTCACGCGCAGAACCCTTGAACCTCAAGCGTTTCATCGCCGAGCTCGACGTGCCAGTGATCGTCGGCGGCTGCGCGACCTACCAGTCGGCGCTGCACCTGATGCGCACCGGAGCGGCCGGCATCCTGGTCGGCGTCGGCCCCGGTCAGGCCAACACCACTCGGGCGGTGCTCGGGCTCGGCGTGCCGATGGCCACGTCGATCGCCGACGCCGCAGGGGCGCGTCGGGACTACCTCGACGAGTCCGGTGGCCGTTACGTGCACGTCATCGCCGACGGCGGGATGCGCACGGGCGGCGACGTCGCCAAGGCCATCGCGATGGGCGCCGACGCGGTGATGATGGGCAGCGCTTTGGCTAGGGCCGCCGAGGCCCCGGGGCGCGGCTGGCACTGGGGCCACGCCTCGCACCACCCGGTCCTGCCGCGCGGCACCCGGGTGCGGACCGAGCCGGTCGCGACGCTCGAGCAGATCCTGCTCGGCCCCGCCGTGACCGACGACGGCTCGACCAACATTTTCGGCGGGCTCCGGCGCGCGATGGCCATGACGGGCTACTCCTCGATCAAGGAGTTCCAGAAGGTCGAGGTCATGGTGGCCCCCGCACTACGCACCGAAGGCAAGGAACTACAGCGCGCACAGGGGCTTGGCACCTTCGGGTGACAGTCCTGTCGCCTACCTGACATTTCCTGGCGTACGGCGTTTCGATGTGGCGCAATGTTGGTCAGGAAGTGCTGCGGGGGCGGCACATCCGATGGGCGGGACGTCGGTCGGGGGGCCACGCTCGCCGCGTCGAGGGCGTCGTACCGGAGCACGTGGTACGGCGCCCTCGTCTTTGCCTTGGCCACCTGGAGATCAAACCTCACCGGGGCTGGCGGCAGGAGATCGTCCGGGTACGGCGAACTTCTCGCTCAACGCCAACTCCCAGGGGAAACCGATGCGCCTGTCCACCGCCCGCCTCGCCCTCGCCGCTGCAGGCCTCGCCGTCGTCGGTCTCGTCGGCGGTGCGCAGGCCGCGAAGACCGCCCCGGGCGCCGCGCCCACGGTGCTGACGATCAATGATGCGACCGGAGACGCGCAGGGGGGTCAGGCCAGCACCGACCTCACCAAGGTCGTCTACACGACGAGCGGCACCACCAAGAAGGTCGGCAAGAAGCGCGTCTACACGCCCACGGCTCTCGTGGTCACCATGACTGTCGCCGCCCCCGTTTCGACGGCCCCGGTCGTCATCTACGAGGCGGACAGCGCGATCCCGGACTGCGGCAAGCTGTTCCTGTACTACGTGCCCGGTGACCAGTTCCGCGCCGTACAACCTGCCAGTGGCGCGCAGGTCGGCTGCGGTGGCACCGACGACGGCACGTTGTTCCTGGAGAACACGCCCGTCGTGGCCGGAAGCACCATCACCTGGACAGTCCCGCTCGCTGACCTGGCGCCCGCGCTCAAGAAGGCCCGGTCGCTGAGCGAGTTCCACACCTACACGGGCCTCGCCGACCCTGTTCTTGGCCTGCTCGGCCCGGAGTACGTGGGCGAGAGCCGAGCTGACGCCGATGTGGCGGACAGCGCCGAGACCTTCAAGTTCTGACGATTTTGCTATGCCGTGTGGCCGGCTCCGTCGGCTGCGACCTCGCGGGCGAACCTGGCCCGCGGGAAATACCTCTTCCCCGATAGCAACACCGCCAACCACGCCCCAGGAGCAGACATGAGCGCATCCCCGTCCCGCCGGCTGATCGCCGGCACGGCAGTCTCCGGTCTGCTCCTCGGCGGGCTCGCGCTCGTGGGCTCGGCCCAGGCGGCGGGGATTTGCCCGCTCTACACCGACCCGGCGGGTGACACTCCCTACGTCGCCAACCTGCCGACGCCAGTGGACGGTCAGCCGCTGACGTACAACGACCCGGACGTGGACATCCTGGATGTCAGCCACAGCGTCGAGGCTGGTGTCTTCACCACGACCATCCACCTCAAGGGCCTGCTCGACACCGGGCCGCTCGCCTGGTTCGCAGAC
>JANOTZ010000180.1:0-1726 GCA_031416735.1 Frankiales bacterium | reverse complement strand
ACAGGTACGCCGTTGACCGAATAGTGCAGCGTCACCGATCGCAGCACGCCACCGGGGGTGCGGCCCAGCGAGCGGGCGACCTCCTCGAGCGCAGGGGGTGACTGCGCCACCGAGGCACGCACCGCCCCCACCGCCGCCGGCAGGAACAGCACCACATAGGCCAGGACAAGGAGCGGTGTGCGTTGGTACAGCGGCTCGGCGTAGCGGATGCCGAAGAACACCAGCGCCAGTGCCACGACGATGCCGGGCAGCGCGTGCCCCGCGTAGGTGGCCTGCTCGAGGAGCCGACCGAGCCGGCCCCGGTGGCGGACGGCGAGCACCCCGACCGGGATCGCGAGCACCGTGGTGGCCAGAGCGCCGAGTGCGGAGACGGTGAGGGTGTTCAGCGCCGCGTCCAGGAGCGCCCCTCCGTCGAGGTCGACCGCGCGACCCCTGGTGAGCCAATAGGTGAGACTGGCGACCGGGACGCCGACAGCCAGCAGCGCGATGCCCCCCAGCCAGGCCACGGCGGGACCGTGCCACCGGCGCAGATGCACCGTCGCGGTGCGGCGGGCCGCACCCGCACCGATCCGGGCCTGCCCGGCACGGCCGCGCGTCCGTGCCTCGGCCAGCACGATCAGCACGGTCACCGTCACCAGCACGCAACCCAGCACCGCCGCCGGGGTGCGGTCGAAGGAGGAGCGGTAGCTCGCGTAGATGACCCGCGTGAAGGCGTCGTACCGAAGGATGGAGACCGCACCGAAGTCGGACAAGACGTAGAGCGCCACGAGCAGGCTGCCGGCGGCGGCGGCGGGGCGGACCTGGCGCAGGGTGACGGTGAAGAACGTCGCGGCCGCCGAGCGACCGAGCGAGCGGGCCACCTCCTCCAGTGCCGGGTCGGTCCGCTGTAGCGCGGCCGCGACGGGCAGGAACACATACGGGTAACTGCACACGGTGAGGACGAGGGCGGCACCGACGAAGCCTTCGAGGTCGGGGAAGGCCGCGATCCAGGCGAAGGCGGCGACGTAGGTCGGGATCGCCAGGGGCAGGGCCGCGACGACCCCCCACAGCCGTCGCCCTGGCACGTCGCTGCGGATCACCAGCCAGGCGGTCGAGACCCCCAGCACCAGGCAGGCAACCGTCACCACCGCCGCGAGCGCGAGGCTTCGTAGTGCCAGGCGCAGAGTCCGCTCACGCAGCAGGACCTCCAGCGCCGGTCCCACTCCTCCCTCGAGGGCGCGGACCGCGAGGTAGACCAACGGCAGCAGTGCGAGCCCGGCGGCGACCAGCGCCGGGACGAGCAGCAGCAGCGGGGGTCGGCCCGCGGGGCCGGTCAGTTCAGGCCGACCTCGTCGAGCAGGGCGAGGGTCTGCTCCAGGGAGTCGAGCTGGGTCAGGTCGATGTCGGGACCTTGCAGGGCGCTCAGGGGCGGGAGCTCGTGCTTGGTCGTCGTGATGCCGTCGAGGACGGGATACTCCGCGGTCGTGTCGGCGAAGTACTGCTGCGCCTGCGCGCTCAGCAGGAACTGCACCGCCTTGGCCGCGGCCGCCGACTCGTCGGTGCCCTTCAGGACACCCACACCGGCCACGTTGACGAGCGCGCCCGGGTCGGCGCCGGGGAAGTAGTGGTTGCGCGCGACGACCTTCGCCTTCCCCACCTCGCTGATCTTCTCGAACAGGTAGTAGTGGTTCAGCAGTCCGAGCGAGACCTTGCCGCTGTCGACGGCGTCCAGCACCAGGCCGTTCTT
>JANOTZ010000179.1:0-18387 GCA_031416735.1 Frankiales bacterium | reverse complement strand
GTCGTCGAGACGGTCTGTGCCCGGGTCGACTGCAGCGACCCGGTCCGTTACCTGGTGGACCGGATCAACGACGTCTGCGAGTCCTCCACGACGAACGGGTGCGAGGTGGACGGCCTGGTCCAGAAGGTGAAGGACTTCATCGAGCAGGGGGTCGTCTGCGAGCAGGCCTGCGAGACGGTCGTGCGTAGGTTGTATGACCTGATCGCCCAGGTCTGCGGCATCGCGCGCTGCGACGAACTATCCAGCCAGTAGGGCCGAAACGTCCCCGCCCGGGCCTTCGTGCCCGGGCGGGGACGTCGCACGTCCCGGCGCTGCTCGTGGCCGTCCCGATAGATGCCGGGCAGGGTCAGCGGTGCGGGGGGGCGTGCAGCATCTCGGGGGCCATGCCCTCGGCCGGCAGCTGGCCGGCGTGGATGAAGACCAGGGCCTCGGCCCCACCGACCGTCGCCGTCCTACCGTCTGCTTCGTAGACCTCCAGGAGCCCGGGCGCATCCGAGGCGGCCAGAATTCGCCGTACCCCTTCTTGGACCACGGTGGACTCACCGTCGCGGGAACCACCTTCGAGCAGCACGATCTCTTCGGCCATATGGCCCCCTTACCCAGAGCCGGGCGGCAGATGCGCCGAGCCCGGAAGTGCTCGAGAATTACGCCCAAGCTCGCCCGAGGATGTCCCGATTTGGGGATCACCCGGGCGAGTGAACCACGAAGAAGACCGTCACTGGCCTGCTCGGGCCTCGTTGCTTGCAGTGTCGCCGCACTCCCCGATCCGAAGGGCCACCCAGCCATGACGCACATCGCCACTGTCACCGCCGAGCTCGAGCTGCGCCTGGTGGTGCCCGGCGGCCCGTCGCTCCCGGTCATGTCCGGACTGCGCTACGAGGCCGCCGACCCGTGGGCGGTGCGGGTCTCGTTCCACACCGGTGGTGAGGGCGACGGCATCGTCGAGTGGATGTTCGCCCGCCAGCAGCTCACCGACGGCATCGCCGGCGCCTGCGGCGAGGGTGACGTCCGCGTCTGGCCGGCCCTGCACGACGGCGAACGCGTCGTGAACCTCGCGATGGCCTCCCCCTCCGGCTCGGCGCTGTTCGAGATCGACCGCGACAGCCTCGTGGAGTTCCTGCAGCAGACCTACCTGGCCGTCCCGACCGGCTCGGAGTCCGACGTCGTCGACCTCGACGCCGAGCTCGCCCTGCTGCTCCCGGAGTAGGTCCTTAGCCGGTCCGCAACGCGGCGACCAGCGCGGCGTCACCCTCCACCGAGAGGGACGCCAGCGGCACCCGGCCCCAAAGCGCGAGGAAGACCTCCGACGCCGTCCCTTCCAGGACCGCGTCGGGGGTCTTCTCGGTCTGTACGGCGGAGTCCTTGCCCAACGCGATCGTCCAGCGCGCGTCACCGTCGGTGAGCCGCACGTGCACGACGCCGGTCTCCGTCCCCGGCTCGTCGGCGCGATCGGCTGGCAGGTGGACAGTCAGCACCTCGTCGATGCCGTCGACCGCGACGGCCTGGTCGGTGCCGTCGACGTCCGCGGTGGCGCCCCTCGCGCTGGCCGCCTGGTCGGTGCAGGCGTTTTCGCAGTCCCAACGATGGGCCGCCGCCTCCAGCGCCATCCGCCTCGGCCAGAAGCCCACAACCTGCGGGGTGCGGCCCGCCCAGTTCCAGGCCGGTGCGTCGTGCGGCAGCGAGGCCAGGGCCTCCAGCAGTAGGTGGGTGCCCTCCGCGAACCACTCGAGCATGCCCGCGTCGCCTTGATGCACCTCCGGGCGACCGGTCGGCGGGTCCGTGACACCACGTGTGCCGTGCAGGGTGTGGAACCGTTGCACAACGCCCAGGTGCTGGACCAGGTCGCGCACCTGCCAGTCGGGGCAGGAGGGCACCTGCGCGTCGAGGTTCCAGACGGCGGCGGTGGCGAAGGCGAGGCTCTCGCGGGCGATGACGTCGAACGGGTCGTAGCCCGCCGTACCCGTGCTCATGTCATCCCGGCCCGGAGGTCGAGGTCGTCCGGCGGCTGCTCGGGGGTCTTCCAGCCGAGGTAGGGCTTGCCGAAGAACCCGTGCAACACGTTGGCCCGGTCCACCATGACGGCCCACGCTTCCTGGAAGGCGGGGAGATCCTGCGCCTTGATCGCGGCGGTGACCGGTGCGTAGTCGTCGCGCAGGTAGGCCGTCATCTCCGGCTCATACTTCGGCCGGGACCACGCGGACAGGGCGAGCTGCTTGGCGGCGCTCTTGCTGAAGTAGGCGGCGAGCGGCCAGTTGCCAGCCAGGGCCGCGTGATAGCAGCGGTGCAGCCGCGGGCCGACCTCGGCCATCAACCGGTCCATGCCGGGCTGGCTGCGGGCGAGCTCGTCGAGGGTCAGGTCGCGCTTGCCGTTGTTGACGTGATGGGTGTGGCCGTCGTCGACGGCGGGCGGGTGGTCCACGGCTCCACCCTAGAAGCCGCAGGTCGGGCCAGTCGATCGCGGCGCTTGTCAGCAGCGTCGAGGCTAGGGGGCGACGGTCGCCCAGGGGACGGTCACTTCGCCTTCCCTGCAGCCGATCTGCTCCCATTCGAGCACCTCGCACATGGCCCGCCAGCGCTGCCGGTTGCCGAAGGTGGCATAGCCCGCGCTCCGGTCCCACGCGTCGTCGAGGGCCCCCAACAGCGAGTGCACCCGGGTGCCGGGGACGTTGTGGTGGATGAGCGCCTTGGGCAGCCGTTCGGCCAGATCGCCTGGCCTGTCGAGGGTTTGCAGGTGCGCCGCGAGGGTGAGGCTCTGCGGTCCGTCGCGGGTGAGGGTCACCCAGGCCGCCCGTCGGCCCAGCTCGTCGCAGGTGCCCTCGAGCAGGATCCCGGCTGGTTGCAGCCGCGCGGTCATGGTGCCCCAAGCCTCCGCCGCCGCGGTCGGCTCGTACTGCCGCAGGACGTTCAGGGCCCGGACCACCAACGGCTGCAGGCCGGCCAGCTCGAACCCGCCCCGCCGGAACGACAGTCCCTCGGCGCTTGCGCCCTGTGCGTCCACGACCCGCTGCGGGTCGATCTCGAGGCCGACCACCTCGACATCGGCCCGGACCTTCCGCAGGCGGGCGTGCAGCTCGATCGCAGTGACCGGCGTTGCGCCGTACCCGAGGTCGATGACGAGTGGGTGACCAGTTTTTCGCAGCAGATCGCCGTACACAGCGGCCAAGTGCCGGTCGATCCGGCGCAGCCGGTTGGGGTTCGTCGTCCCGCGGGTAGGGAGGCCGATGGCCCGCGCCCGCCCGGCGGCGTACCGCTTAGCGCCGGACAATCTTGTGCACCGCCGCCTGCTGCTGTGGCGTCAGGACGACCAGGTCGATGTTGACGTGCCGCGGGCGGCTGGCGACCCAGACGATCGCCTCGGCGACGTCGTCGGCGACGAGCGGGTCGACCCCGGCATAGACCGCGTCGGCGCGCGCCTGGTCACCGCCGAACCGCTGCAGGCTGAACTCCGGGGTGTTCACCATCCCGGGCGCGACCTCGCTGACCCGGATCCCGTGCTCGACCTCCTCCATCCGTAGCGTGTCGCGCAGCGCGGCCACCGCGTGCTTCGCGGCGACATAACCACCGCCGCCCTCATACGCCCAGCGCCCGGCCGTCGAACCGGTCATCACGACGTGCCCGCGGGAGGCGCGCAGGGCCGGGAGCAGCGCCTGCACCGTGCGGACCAGGCCCAGCACGTTGACGTCGTACATCCTGGCCCAGGACTCGACATCGGCCGTCGCGACGGTGTCCAGGTCGAAGGCCCCACCCGCGTTGGCCACCAGCAGATCACACGCCGGTACGGCGGCAGCGAGCGCCGCGACGGACTGCGGGTCCGTGACATCGAGCTGCACGGCACGGACGCCGGGGAGCGCCTCGAGGCGGTCAAGGCGGCGGGCGGCGGCGACCACGTCCCAGCCCTGCTCGGCGAGCAGGAGGGCGGTGGCGGCGCCGATCCCGCTGCTGGCTCCGGTCACGACGGCAAGGCGTTTGGTCACCCCGTCAATCTAGAAGGAAGGATCTGGGCGCGGGTGGGGTTTCCCTCTCGGGCAGGATGTAGCCGACAGGAGGAGAGCCGCGTGACCGTCGTTCGCAGTGTGCGTCCGCGTCGCGTCGCCGTTCTCTCCGTCCACACCTCCCCGTTGGAGCAGCCCGGCACCGGGGATGCCGGCGGCCTGAACGTCTACGTCGTCGAGACGTCCAAGCGGCTCGCCGATCTCGGCGTCGAGGTCGAGATCTTCACCCGCGCGACCTCCTCCGACCTGCCGGCCTCGGTCGGGCTGGCGCCCGGCGTGACGGTGCGGCACCTCACCGCCGGGCCGTTCGAGGGGTTGTCGAAGGAGGACCTGCCGTCGCAGCTGTGCGCCCTGACCAGCGGGCTGCTGCGGGTCGAGGCCGCCCACGAGCCGGGGTACTTCGACGTCGTCCACTCCCACTACTGGCTCTCCGGGCAGGTCGGCTGGCTCGCCACCGAGCGCTGGGGGGTGCCGCTGGTGCACACCGCGCACACCCTCGCCAAGGTCAAGAACGCTGCCCTGGCGGACGGGGACGTCCCGGAGCCGCTGCACCGCGTCGTCGGCGAGGAGCAGGTCATCGCCGCCGCCGACCGGCTCGTCGCCAACACCCCGCAGGAGGCCCGCGACCTGGTCCGGCTGTATGACGCCGACGCCTCCCGGGTCGTCACCGTCGCGCCCGGGGTTGACCTGGAGCACTTCCGGCTCGGTGAGGCCTCGGCCGCCCGCACCCGCCTCGCCATCCCCCCCGACGGGGTCCGGCGGTGGTTCGTGGGGCGCCCCCCGCCGCGTACGGCGCCCGACGTCCTGCTGCTGGCCGCCGAGCGGCTGCTGGCGCAGGACCCCTCCCTGAAGGGCCGTCTCGTCGTCGGTGTCGTCGGCGGTCCCAGTGGTTCCGGCTTCGACGAACCGACCTTCCTGCACGACCTTGCCAACCGGCTGGACGTCACCGTCCGGTTCGAGCCGCCGGCCGGCCCCTCGGTGCTGCGTGACTGGTACACCGCCGCCGACCTGGTGGCCGTCCCCTCCCACAACGAGTCGTTCGGCCTGGTCGCCCTGGAGGCGCAGGCCTGCGGCACCCCGGTCGTCGCCACCCGCGTCGGCGGTCTCACCACCACGGTCCACGACGGGGTCAGCGGCCTGCTCGTCGACGGCCACGGCGTGGAGGCCTGGGCGGCGGCGCTGCGCCGGGCCCTGGACCAGCGCGCGCTCCTGTCCCGGGGCGCTCTTGCCCATGCGGCCCACTTCTCCTGGGGGCGCACGGCGCAGGGGCTGCTCACCGCCTACCGCGAGGTCCTCACCCCGGCCCTGGCCGCCACCTCCTAGGGTTCGGCACATGAGCCAGGCTGCTGACGTCATCCGCGCGGCCCTCACCGAGGCGGAGTTGGACTTCGCCGAGCCGCAGCCGGAGCAGTTCTTCGTGAAGCTGCCCGGCACCCACAAGCTGGTCACCAACTGCTGGCTGGTCGTCGGCCAGCACGGCCTGCTCGTCGAGGCGTTCGTCTGCCGCCAGCCCGACGAGAACCACCAGGAGTTCTACGCCTTCCTGCTGCGCCGCAACGCCCGCACCTTCGGGGTGTCGTTCGCCCTCGACAAGGCCGGCGACGTCTACCTGGTCGGCCGGCTGCCGTTGTCGGCGGTCACCCCGGCCGACGTCGACACCCTGCTCGGCTCGGTCCTGCAGTATTCCGACGAGAGCTTCGACCTGCTGCTCGAGATCGGCTTCGTCAGCTCCATCAAACGCGAGTGGGCCTGGCGCCAGAAGCGCGGCGAGTCGACCGCGAACCTGCAGGCCTTCGCCCGCTTCGCCGCCCCCGACTGACCCTCTGGGAGACTGGCGGCATGGCGACCCTGGTGCTGCTCCGTCACGGCGAGAGCGAATGGAACTCCAAGAACCTGTTCACCGGCTGGGTCGACGTCGACCTCACCGCGGTCGGCGAGGAGCAGGCGCGGCTCGGTGGGCTGATGCTGCGGGACGCGGGCCTGCTCCCGACCGTGGTGCACACGTCGCTGCAGACCCGCGCGATCCGCACCGCCAACCTCGCCCTCGACGCGTGCGCCCGCGCCTGGATCCCGGTCCGCCGGCACTGGCGCCTCAACGAGCGCCACTACGGCGCCCTGCAGGGCAAGGACAAGGCCCAGGTCCGCGAGGAGTACGGCCACGAGCAGTACATGCTCTGGCGTCGCTCCTACTCCGTCCCGCCGCCCCCCATCGAGACCGGCAGCGAGTGGGACAACTCCACCGACATCCGGTACGCCGGATTGGCGCGCGACCTCGTCCCACGGACCGAGTGCCTCGCTGACGTCGTGACCCGGATGCTTCCCTACTGGTACGACGCGATCGTGCCGGACCTGCGCGCCGGGGAGACCGTGATGGTCGCCGCGCACGGCAACTCCCTGCGGGGCCTGGTGAAGCACCTCGACGGGCTGACGGAGGAGCAGGTCGTGGGCCTCAACATCCCGACCGGCCAGCCGCTCCGGTACGACCTCGACGACGACCTCCAGCCTGTCGTCCCGGGTGGGGTGTACCTCGACCCTGAGGCGGCCGCCGCGGCCGCCGTCGCCGTCGCCACCCAAGGCCACTAACCCCCGCCCCTCGCCGTACCCGCCCCGCCGCCTGCCGCTCCCGCCCGCCGCACTCACCGCGCCGCTCCGCCGCCGCGTCGTCCGTACCCGCTCGCGGTACCCGCTCGCGGTACCCGCTCGCCGCGTGTGGTGGATCCACCTCGTGGGGGTGGGGTCGATCCACCACATCGTGACGGTGGGTCGCGCCGGAACCGGCACCTTCCACAGGATCGGAGCCTCTCCACAGTTCACGGCTGGGCGCCCGCAAGGCGAGGGTTCACCGCCAGCCTGTGCTCATGAGCCAGCCAGGCATGGTCGTCAGCCCGTTCACGCACACCTCGCATGTGCCCAGGCCGGTCACCGAAAAGGTGCCCATCGGCAAGAAGGCCACCCACAAGGTGTCCACCGAGAAGGTGCCCACATGGCGGCAGATAGCTGCGGAGCAGGACAACGTCCTCGCTCGGTACCAGGCGCTGGCGCGGGGAATGACGAAGTCGGCATGGGACTGGCGGGTCGCACGGGGCGGTTGGCAATCGCCAATGCCCGGCATCGCGGTCCTTCACAGCGGCGTCCTTCAACCCCGCGAGCTCAGATGGGTCGCCGTGCTGCGCGCCGGCCGCGGTGCCGCGCTCTCGGGTGACGCCGGCCTTCTCGAATGGGGCGTGAAGCGGCTCACGCTGTCCGCGCTCGACGTGGCCGTGCCTCGGCCGCGTCATCTCCGCGTGACGAAGACGTCGAGCGGCCTTTCCGTAGTGACACACCGCCTGGTCACCTCGGACGACCTGGTCACCGAACACAACTCGCTGCCCACGGTGGTGGTCCATCTGGCCGCGCTCCACGCGGCCGCTTGGGCGCCTTCAGACCGAGCGGCAGAGCTCCGACTTGCGTTGGTCGTGCAGCAACGGATGACGACCGCCCCACTCATGCGCACGGCCCTCGGTGCGATGCCGAAGCACCCTCGCCGCAAGCTCCTGCTCGAGGTGCTGGACGACCTCGAGCTAGGCGCTCATGCCCTGGGTGAGCTCGACTTCCTGCGCTTCTGCCGCCGCCATGACCTGCCCGAACCGGACGAGCTTCAGGTGTTGGTGCGGGCGGGCGGCAAGCGCTATCTCGACGGGTGTTACCGGAAGCAGCGGATCAGCGTCGAGGTCGATGGGGCCTATCACGCCTGGGTCGAGCAGTGGGACGCCGATTCTCTGCGCTCGCTGAACCTCGCAGTGGTCGCCCGGGGCACCGGGGAGCAGCGCATCCGCCTCACCGGGGCGAACCTCCGACACGATGAGGCGGAGGTTGCGGGGCTGCTCCGGCAACTCCTCGTGTGATGTGGCGGATCGACCACGTCAGGGTGGGGTGGATCCACCACATGGCGGAGGCTCCGGGCGGATGTGGCGGATCGACCACGTCAGGGTGGGGTGGATCCACCACATGGCCCAAAGCGGTCGCGGGGGAAGCCGCCGCCGAGGGGTCAGTGCTACTGGGCGGCGAGGGTGGCGGGGTGCAGGGGGAGGCCGGTGCGCTCGGCGCAGAGCCGCACCAGCTCGGCGTAGGCCGGCTCGCCGATCAGGGCGACCAGCTCCGGGCCGTACGACACCACGACCGGGTCGGCCCCGACGTGCGCCTCCGGTGAGGAGCTGCACCACCAGTACAGGTCCTCGCCACCGGGACCCCACCCGCGCCGGTCGAACTCCCCGAGTGTGGTGAGGGTCACCGTCGTCTCGTCCGGCCGTTCGATGATGTCCTGCGAGCGCCGTACCGGCAGCTGCCAACAGACGTCGGGCTTGGTGTCGAGCGGGTGCAGGTCGATGCGCAGCGCCAGGGCGTGCAGCGCGCAGCCCTCGCCGCCGGCGAAGCCCGGCCGGTTGAGGAAGACGCAGGCGCCCTCGACGACCCGGGTCTTGCGGGCCGGCTCGCCCTCGAGGTCGTCGTCGATCGAGATGCCTTTGCGGCGGCCCACTTCGGCGTACTGCCAGTCCTTCTTCTTCAGCATCCCGGCGTACTTCTCGACCCGCGCCTCGTCCTCCTCGTCGCTGTAGAACGCGCCGTGGCTGCAGCAGCCGTCGTCGGGACGGTCCTCGTTGACGCCGTGGCAGCCAGCGCCGAAGATGCACGTCCAGGACGACATCAGCCAGGTCAGATCGGCGCGGATGACCTGCGTCGGATCCGACGGGTCGACGAACTCGACGTGGTCCCGGGCGAAGTCAGGATCGACCTCGCGGACACGGGGCATGCCCAGATCGATGTTGTTCGCAGCCACGGCGGTGAGCCTAGTGGCCGTATTCTCGGGCGCACCATGAGCGAAAGCCCCGCGAGCCCGGTCCGCGTCCCGGAGGCCCGGGTGGCGTTGGCCACCGCCTCGGTCTATCCGGAGTCGACGGCGGACGCCTTCGAGATCGCGGCGAGCCTCGGCTACGACGGCGTCGAGGTGATGGTCTGGACCGATCCGGTCAGTCAGGACATCGACGCCCTGAAGCGGCTCCGCGACTACCACCAGGTCGAGATCCTCGCGATCCACGCCCCGTGCCTGGTCATCACCCAGCGGGTGTGGGGGACCGACCCGTGGGTCAAGCTCGTCAAGGCCAAGGAAGCGGCCGAGACCCTCGGCGCCGAGACGGTGGTGGTGCACCCGCCGTTCCGGTGGCAGCGCGACTACGTCCGGCAGTTCGTCGGTGGCATCCAGCAGATGGCCTCGGAGACCGACGTGCGCTTCGCGGTGGAGAACATGTTCCCGCTCCGGGCCCGCGGACAGCAGGTCTCGCCGTACGGCCTGGACTGGGATCCCACCGGTGAGGAGTTCCTGGACTTCACCCTCGACCTGTCGCACACCTCGGTGTCGCAGTCCGACGCGATGGAGATGCGCCAGGACATGGGCTCGCGGCTCTCGCACGTGCACATCGCCGACGGCGTCGGGTCGGCCCGCGACGAGCACCTGGTGCCGGGCCGCGGCGACCAGCCCTGCGCCGAGTTGCTGGAGAGCCTCGCGGCGGAGAACTTCCAGGGCCTGGTCGTCGTGGAGGTCAACACCCGCAAGTGCGAGGACCGCTTCGAGCGCGAGGGCGACCTCGCCGAGGCGCTGGCCTTCACCCGCCTCAACCTGGCCGCGCCGGCATGGCCGCAGTAGACCAACCGGGCAGCCCGACGGCCAGGTCGTCGAGCCCTTCACCACCCGCCTCTGGAGGTTCCACCGCCCCTGACCGCCCCTGACGACTCCTTACGTCTGCCTGGCGTCCGCGTGGAGGTGGCCACATCGGCAGACGCAAGGGCTAGGTAGGTTGCGGGTCCATGGACGTCTTGCGCACTCCCGACTCGGCCTTTGCGGACCTGCCCGACTTTCCGTGGGAGCCGCGCTACGCGGAGACCTCGGACGGACTGCGGATGGCCTACCTCGACGAGGGGAGCGGGCCCGTCGTGCTGCTGCTGCACGGAGAGCCGTCGTGGTCGTTCCTCTACCGCACCATGATCCCCGGGCTGCTCGACGCCGGCTGCCGCGTCATCGCGCCGGACCTGATCGGCTTCGGCCGGTCCGACAAGCCGACGGCCGTCGAGGACTACACCTACGCCCGCCACGTCGAGTGGTTGCGGTCGGTGCTGCTCGACACCCTCGACCTCACCGACATCACGATGTTCGGTCAGGACTGGGGCGGGCTGCTGGGGCTGCGGCTCGTCGCCGAGCACACCGACCGGTTCGCCCGCGTGGTCGCGGCCAACACCGGCCTCCCTGATGGGCTGCACCGGTTGCCCGAGGAGTGGTGGCGCTTCCGCGACTTCGTGATGCGCACCGAGGACCTGCCGATCGGCTTCCTCGTCAGCGCCGCGGTCATCGACCCGATGGCCCCGGAGGTGGTGGCCGGCTACGACGCACCGTTCCCCGATCCGTCGTACAAGGCAGGGGCTCACGCTTTTCCCGACCTCATCCCGCAGGACCCGGACAACCCGGCGACCCCCGCGAACCAGCAGGCGTGGGAGGTGCTGACCGGTTGGACCAAGCCGTTCCTGTGCGCCTTCTCCGACCGCGACCCGATCACCCGCGGTGGTGACCGGCCGTTCCTGCAGCGCATTCCTGGGGCGAAGGGGCATCCGCACGTGACGATCGAGGGGGCCGGCCACTTCCTCCAGGAGGACCGCGGGCCGCAGCTCGCCACCGTCGTCACCGACTGGCTCAAGGGTCTCGGGGCCCTCCCCTAAACCTCCGTGCGTCTGCTCCCACCCGCGGCTGGCGTGGCCACAAGAGCAGACGCAAGCGGGGGGGTCAGAGCAGATCGAGGACGCCGCTGTCGGGCCGGCGCGGACCGCCCCGGGCCAGCCACGGTCCCAGCCCGGGCGCCCGGAAAGCCCCAGCGAGTACGGCGTCGCGGGCCCACGCGCCGTGGCGGGCCTGCAGGACGGATCCGACGAGCAGCGACAGGCGGGTCATCTCCCGGACGTGCGGCGCCCGGAGCGGCTCGTACTCCGCCACCCGGCCGGCGGGGAGCAGTGCGCCGAGGGCGAAGGCGTCGCGGATCCCGGCGCCCAGGCCCTGCCCGGCGAATGGCGGCATGGTGTGCGCCGCGTCCCCGGCGAGCAGCACCCGACCGACCCGCCACGACGCCGCCCGCCGCGCCGCGAAGCCGTACGAAACCGCCCGGACCACCGGGAGCGGCACCACCGGGAGCGGCACCGACGGCACAGGCCTCGACCGCACAGGCCACGGGGTGCGCTGCAGGAACTCCCACCGGTGCCCGCCCGGCATCGGCATGTCCACCGACGGCTGGTCCGGGTCGCAGGTGTAGGTGAAGCCGTCGCGATAGGAGCCGACCCCGTCGACGACCCACCAGCGATCGGGCAGATCCCTTCCACGCCAAGGGATCTGGGCCAGCCGGCGCACCGTGGAGGAGGCGCCGTCACAGCCGACCAGCCACGACGCCCGCACCCGCAAGGGCTCGCCCGCAGCCCAGGGCCGACCGTCAGACATCGGCCCACCCGCAGAGTCGACGGTGACGGTCACCCCCGAGGCGTCCTGCTCGAAGCCGGACACCGACCCCGTCAGCACCTCGCAGGTCAGCAGGGACCGCAACCCCTGCTCGAGCGACGGCTGGTGGAAGAACGCCAGCCCGCAGAAGCCGTCGCCTGAGGAGGGGAAGTCGATGGAGCCCAAGGTCCGCCCGCGGGACACGAACCGCACAGGCTGCGAGTGCACCATCGGCGTGACCAGTCCCGGGTCGAGCCGGGACAGCAGGGCCTGCACCTCGTCGTCCGCCGCGATCGCCCGGGGCAGCGGGAACACCTCACGGGAGGGTTCGACCACCAGCACCGACATCCCGGCGGCGGACAGCCGGAGGGCCAGGACGGCCCCCACGGGTCCCAGCCCTGCGATCACGACGTCGTACAACTGCATGAGGACTAGCCTTCCCGACGTGCCTTCGCTCGGACTTCGTCAGGTCATCCTCGCCGCTTCCCGCAGTGCCACCACCAGGAAGCTGGTGGAGCGCGCCCCGATCAGCCGCTCAGTGGTGCACCGCTTCGTGCCGGGGGCGTCGGTCGACGAGGCCGTCGCGGCCACCCGCACGCTGGTGAGCTCGGGTCGGGCCGTCACCCTGGACTACCTCGGTGAGGACACCGTCGACCCGGGGCAGGCCGAGGTGACCGTGAAGGCCTACCTGACGCTGCTCGAGCACCTGCAGGAGGCCGGTCTCACCGAGGGCGCCAAAGCCGAGGTCAGCGTCAAGCTGTCCGCGGTCGGCCAGACCATCGACGAGAAGCTGGCGCTGGCCAACGCCACCACGATCTGCCTGGCCGCGCGCAACGCCGGCACCACGGTGACCCTCGACATGGAGGACCACACCACCACCGACTCGACGCTCGGCATCCTGCGGGAGCTCCGGCAGGACTTCCCCGGCACCGGTGCGGTGCTGCAGTCCTACTTGCACCGCACCGAGGCCGACTGCCGTGACCTGGCGACCGAGGGCTCCCGCGTCCGGCTCTGCAAGGGCGCCTACAAGGAGCCGGCGAGCGTCGCCTTCCAGAGCACGGGCGACGTGGACAAGAGCTACGTCCGGTGCCTGAAGATCCTGCTCAAGGGCCCCGGCTACCCGATGGTCGCGAGCCACGACCCGCGGCTCATCGCGATCGCGGCCGATCTCGCCAAGACCCGCGCGAAGGGCACTTACGAATACCAGATGCTCTACGGCATCAGGCCGACCG
The DNA here is from genome assembly GCA_031416735.1 of Frankiales bacterium. Taxonomy (GTDB): domain Bacteria; phylum Actinomycetota; class Actinomycetes; order Mycobacteriales; family SCTD01; genus RYN-111. The sequence continues at coordinate 5,656 of JANOTZ010000179.1, read as the reverse complement.
AGCAGCAGCGCCTGGCCGACCAGGGGGAGACGATGAGGGTCTACGTGCCATACGGCGACGAGTACTACGGCTACTTCATGCGCCGGCTCGCCGAGCGCCCCGCCAACATCGCGTTCTTCCTGCGCGCCCTCGCGAGCCGGAAGTGACCACCTTCGCGCTGGTCGGGGTCGGCAAGCTCGGCGAGGCCCTGCTGTCGGGCCTGCTGCGGTCCGGTCGCCCCAAGGAGCAGATCATCGCGGCCGAGCGCTATGCCGGTCGCGCCAAGGAGATCGCCGACGTGTACGGCGTGAAGACCGCCACCCCGGCAGACGCCGTCGCGCAGGCCGATGTCGTGCTGTTGGCCGTCAAGCCACAGGACATGCGCACGGCGTTGCGCGACCTCGCCCCCGGCATCCGGCCCGACACCCTGGTCGTGAGTATGGCGGCGGGCATCACCACCGCGCTGCTGGAGGAGGAGCTCCCGCCGGGCACCCACGTCGTGCGCGTCATGACCAACACCCCGGTGTTCGTCGACGAGGCCATGTCTGCGATCTCCCCCGGCACCCATGCGACGGAGGAGCACCTGGCCCTCGTCGAGGACCTGCTCCGGCCGGTCGGCAAGGTGATCCGGGTCCCCGAGCACCAACAGGATGCGGTCACTGCCCTATCGGGCTCCGGTCCGGCGTACTTCTTCTATCTCGTCGAGGCGATGATCGACGCCGGCATCCTGCTCGGCCTGCCCCGCGCGGTCGCGGCCGAGCTGATCGTGCAGACCGCGGTGGGCTCGGCGAAGATGCTCAAGGAGAGCGACGAGCACCCCGTCGTCCTGCGTGAGGCCGTGATGTCTCCAGCGGGGACGACGATCGCGGCGATCCGCGTCATGGAAGACCACGGCGTCCGGGCAGCGATGCTCGCCGCCCTCGAGGCCGCGAGGAACCGTTCGCGGGAGCTCGCCGGCGGCTGACCCTTCCGAGTTGTCAGCATCTGGTGGGTTTTGGACCCCACGTGCTCCCGGCGTGGGCAGGAGATCCGGTCCTCGCCGCGAACCCCTCATGCATGCAACTCCGTCTCGCCGCCCCCGTCGCCGTCCTCGCCCTCGCCGGCGCGACCCTGCCCGCCCTCGCGACCCTGCCCGCCCTCGCGACCAGCCCGCGCAGCACCAGCCGGGTGGAGTTCGCCAGTGCCCACCAGGTGCGCGGTGACCTCGGTCCCGCCACCGGCGCCCCGACTCTGTGGGCCGCGAAAGCACTGCGGGCCCAGGCGAGTCGGCTCGGCGTGGACGCGAGTGCCTTCCGGCTCGAGGACGTCCGGACCTCGCTGATCGGCACGCACGTCCGCGGCCGGCAGTTCCGTGGCGACGTGCCCGTGCAGGGCACCGAGGTCCTGGTCAGCGCGGTCGGTGGCCGGGTCATCCAGGTCGACGCCAGCGGCGCGACGCTGCCCGGTGCGCCCGTCGAATCGCCCGTCGGTGAGCTGGTCGCCAAGGCCGCCGCTCTCGGGCACCTGAACATCGAGACCCTCTACGTGCCGCTCGCCGTCGAGCGGGTGCTCGTGCCCGGCCGGGGTCAGCTCGTCGACACCTACCGGGTGTCGATCGTCGCCTCCAAGCCGGCCCGGGTCGCGCGCCTCGACATCGACGCCGCGACCGGCCGGGTGCTGGGTGTCGCGCAGGACGAGCAGCGCATCGACGGCAGGGCCAAGATCTTCGAGCCCAACCCGATCCAGTCCACCGGCAACAGCAAGCTGCGGCAGCCCGCCGAGCAGCAGCTGCCGGCCGACGTCGACGCCGACAGCGCCGAGCTGACCGCCGCCCGCCGCTTCGTGCCGATGAAGGGCCTGGACGCGACCGCGCTGGCCTCGACCCGGCTGCAGGGCCGGTGGGTCAACGTGCTGGGCATCGCGGGCTACGTCGACACGACTGGCGGTGGGGAGAGCCCGACCTTCGATCTCACCCGCGGCGACCCGCGGTTCGAGGGGCTGATGGCCTACGCCCACCTCGACCGTTTCCAGCGCTACCTGCAGGGCCTGGGCTTCCGCGGCGGCAGGGCCGTCAATGCCGAGCAGCAGGAGGTCGTCGCGGCCCCGGTGCAGGGCTACGACAACAGCTTCTACCAGCCGGGCAACGACGTGATGCTGCTCGGCGCGGGCGGGGTCGACGACGGCGAGGACGCCGAGGAGATCCTGCACGAATACGGCCACGCCATGCAGGACGCGCAGGTCAAGGGCTGGGGCAACACCGAGGAAGGTGGCGCCATGGGGGAGGGCTTCGGTGACTTCGTCGCCGGCGCCTACTACGCCCGCACCAACAGCAAGGGCGAGAAGTTCAACGTCTGCCTGATGGAGTGGGACTCCACGAGCTACCGCGACGGCGACCCGACCTGTATCCGGCGCATGGACGTGAAGAAGACCTATCCCAAGAGCGTCGCCCATGAGGTGCACGACGACGGCGAGATGTGGTCGACGTTCCTCTGGCGAGTGCGGTCGCACCTGCGCGGAAACGCCGTACAGAAGTCCGATGCGGCGATCACCCTGGTGGTCGCGAGCCACGAGCTGCTGACCCCCAACGCCAACTTCGACGATGCGGTCGCGGCGTTGCGCACCGCCGCCCGGGCGCTGCGCCACCCGGAGTACCAGAGCTTCATCAACGCCGAGGCGCGGCGCATCGGTTTCCCGCTGAATCCGTGATGGCAGGCTGGGGGGTGTGAGCAACAGCACCTTGGTCGTCTGGGACCCCGTGTTCGGCTCCTACGACTTCGGACCTGACCACCCGCTGCGCCCGCTCCGGCTCGAGCTGACGATGGCGCTCGCCCGTCAGCTCGGGGTGCTGTCCCGACCCGGCGTCGAGGTCCGCGCCCCCGGCGCCGCCTCCGACGACACCCTGCAGCTCGTCCACGACCCGATGTACGTCGCCTCGGTCCGTCGCGCCCCCGACGACCTGCTCGGTCGACTGTCCCTGCGCTGGGGCCTGGGCACCGGCGACACCCCGGTCTTCCCGCGTATGCACGAGGTCTCCTCGCTCGTCACCGGCGCCTCCGTCGACGCTGCCCGCGCGGTCTGGGAGGGCACCCACGAGCACGCCGTCAACCTCTCCGGCGGCCTGCACCACGCCATGCGCGACCGGGCCTCCGGCTTCTGCGTGTACGACGATCCCGCCGTCGCGATCGCCTGGCTGCTCTCCCAGGGAGCCCAGCGGATCGCCTACGTGGACGTCGATGTGCACCACGGCGACGGCGTACAGGCTGCTTTCTACGACGACCCGCGGGTCCTCACCGTGTCGCTGCACGAGAGCGGCCGGACCCTGTTCCCCGGCAGCGGCTGGGCCGACGAGACCGGCAGTGGCGACGCCGTCGGGACGAGCGTGAACGTCGGTCTGCCGCCGGGCACCGACGACGCCCACTGGCTGCGGGCCTTCCACGCCGTCGTGCCGCAGGTGCTGCGGGCGTTCCGGCCACAGCTGCTCGTCACCCAGCACGGTTGCGACACGCACGCCCTTGACCCGCTGGGGCACCTCATGCTGAGCATCGACGGGCAGCGGGCCACCTACGCCGCACTGCATGCCCTCGCCCACGAGCTGTGCGGCGGGAAGTGGGTGGCGCTCGGGGGCGGTGGCTACGAGCCGGTGCAGGTGGTCCCCCGGGCCTGGACGCACCTGCTCGCCGAGGTGACCGGGGCGGCGGTGGACGGGGCCACTCCCAACGACTGGCGGGCTCAGGCCCACGAGCGCGGCGGCGAGCTCGCGCCGACGTCCCTCACCGACGGTGCATCGGCGCTCTGGACCCCCTGGGAGCCCGCCGAGGGCCTGGACGCCCCCGAGACCGGGCGGGTCGGGCGGGCCGTCGACGAGGCGATCGTCGCGACCCGCAGCGAGGTCTTCCCGCACCTCGGACTGGACCCCGCCTCCGCGTCCTGACCCGGAGCGGGCTGGGCCGAATGGGTGATTACGCGAGTCCCACCTGTCCCGATACGATCAACAGGCACGTGCGTGTCCGTGCGCCGGTGGGGAAGCCAGGCGCCGCGACCGTGCCGACGGGTGTGTGCGTCATGACGAGCGGAAACTTCAGCGAGATCAAGTTCCTCACGGTGGCCGAGGTGGCCGCGCTGATGAGGGTGTCGCGCATGACCGTCTACCGCCTCGTCCACGCCGGTGAGCTGGCTTCGGTCCGGGTCGGGCGCAGCTTCCGGGTCCCGGAGCGCGCCGTGCACGACTACCTGCGCGGGGCCTTCACCGAAGCAGGTTAGGAACCACCGGCGCCGGTCCCGTAGACTCGCCCTTTCCGAAACGATCTGAGCAGGGGTTCACACGTGGGTTCCGTCATCAAGAAGCGCCGCAAGCGGATGGCCAAGAAGAAGCACCGCAAGCTGCTGAAGAAGACCCGCGTCCAGCGTCGCAACAAGAAGTAGCCTCCCTGGTGCGACAACGCGGTCGCAACAGCTGGGGAGTGCCACGTGTTCTTGACGTTCCTGTCTGACCTGGGTCATGAGGATGCGTTCCTCGGAGTGTGCAAGGGCGTGATCGCCCGGATCGCACCTGAGGCCGTGGTCATCGACGTCCTGCACCTCATCCATGTGCAGGACGTCGACCAGGGAGCGGGCGTGCTCGCGAGCGCGATCCCTTACCTGCCGGCGCCTGCCGTGCACCTGGCCCTGGTCGACCCGTTCCGGACCGTCCCGGCGCGGGGCATCGCCGTGCGCACCGCCGACGGCTCGACCTTCGTCGCGCCGGACAACGGCCTCACCAGCCAGGCCTGGGAGCCGGCCGGCGGGGTCGTCAGCGCGCACGTCCTCGACGACCCGTCGCTGTGGCTGCCGAACGCCGCCCGCACCTTCCGGGCCCGCGACGTGTTCAGCCCGGTCGCGGCCCGATTGGCGGCCGGCCTCCCGATCGAGGCGGTCGGCTCAGCGGTCGACCCCGCCGAGCTCGAGGTCCTGGTCACCCGGGCGCCGAGCGTCGACGACGACCACGTGCACGCCGAGGTCGTGCAGGTCGACCACTTCGGCAACCTCACCCTCAACGTGCAGCGGGCCCACCTCGAGGCAGCTGGCATCAACCTCGGCGACGAGGTCGAGCTGCGTTGCGCGGGCAAGACGATGCAGGTGCGCTTCACGCTCACCTACGGCGAGGTGCCCCGCAGCCGACTGGCCCTGTGCGAGGACTCGTTCCGGACCATCACGGTGGCGGTCAACCAGGGCAGCGCCGCGACGGTCCTGCGCGCCCGCCGGGCCGACCCGGTCGTCATCGCCCGGGTGCATCCCGCTGTGCCGGCCAGCACCCTGCCCGTCCGGGTCTACGATCAGGCGCCGTCCACCGTCACGGCGTGACCGTTCTCACTGTCCTCGGGGGCCCCTCACCCCGGTAGGGTGAGGGGTTCCACGGACGGACAGGAGCGACCGGTGAAGCCACGCGTCGTCCTGGTCACAGGCGTCAGCCGTTACCTCGGCACCCGGCTGGCGAGCACGCTCGCCGCGAACCCCTCGATCGAGCGGGTCATCGGGGTCGACACGGTCCCGCCGCGCCCCGAGGTGCTGCACCAGCTGGGGCGCACCGAGTTCGTCCGGGCCGACATCCGCAACCCCCTGATCGCCAAGGTCATCGCCCAGGCCGAGGTCGACACCGTTGTGCACATGAACGTCATCGCCACGCCGCTGGGTGCCGGTGGCCGCACGGCGATGAAGGAGA